>NZ_NGFP01000328.1 GCF_002149035.1 Streptosporangium minutum | reverse complement strand
CCCCGAAGCCCACCCGTGTGAAGCCCCGGGCGCCCGTCCGCGAGGCGACCCCGACCGCCCGTGCGGCGACCCCGACCGTCCGCGTGCCGACGCCGGGACCCGCGTCGCAGTCCCCCCGCAAGCCTGCTCCCCAGCCGGGCACCCGGATCGCCTACGCGGGCCGATGCGTCGGCGCGGCGGGCGGGCTGGTGGCGGCGCTGCCGTGCGCCGACCCGCGTACGGCCTGGCGTACGCGGGGCGGCGCCCAGCGGTTCCAGCTCGTCAACGTCGTCAGCGGCCGCTGCCTGGCCGTCGGCGAGCAGTACGACACCGTCGCCTTCAACGGCGGCGGCATGCTCGCGGTCCGGCTCAAGCCCTGCGCCTCCGGCCCGGCCCAGCGCTGGCACCGCCCGGCCTTCAGCGACGGCGTGCGCCGGCTGGTGAGCGTCCCTTCGGGCAAGGCGCTGTCCATCGGCAAGGAGTTCGGCGGCAAGCGTCCGCCGACGGCGTTCATCCTCTACGGCCCCTACACCGGCTCAGCCGATCAGCGCATCACTCTCGTGGACGGCTGACCCGCCGTCGGCCGCGGCCAGGTCTCCGGACGCGTCGCGGACCGGCCGCCCCGGCGGGGGCGAGCGCGGCCGGAGCGGCGGGCGGGTGATCACCCCCGCTGGCGGGAGTGCCACCTGGCCAGAAGCTCGGCCTCCCGGTCCGGGCTGATCGTCGTGGCCGTGGTGAACGAGGCCTCGGACTCGCGCGTCTCGCGCACCGACCGGCGGAGGGGGCGCGGGTCGAGTCCGGCCGCGGTCGCGGCGGCCGGGTCCGCGGTGTTGGCCGCTCCGCCGCCCTCCTGCCAGAGCGGCAGCGACCGCCCGTCCTCCCCCTCGGCGAGCAGGAACTCCTGCCCGACCCAGGTCAGCGTGGTCCCCGGCGGCCCGACCTCGGCCACGATCGTCTCCAGCATGTCGCCGAAGGAGAACGGCGGGGGCGGGCTGACCGCGTGGAAGGTGCCCGAGTCCGTCTTCTCGACCATGGCGATGATCCAGGCGCCCATGTCACGTCCGTCGATCACCTGGATCGGGACCGACGGGTCGCCCGGGGCCAGGACCTCGCCGCCGCGTGCGATCCGGTTGACCCAGTAGGTGAAGCGGCCCGTGTAGTCGTGCGGGCCGATCACGTAGGTCGGCCGTACGATCAGCGTCCCCGGCCCGAAGCGGTCGAGCGCGGCGCGCTCGCAGAGCACCTTCAGCGGCCCGTAGGTCTCGGCGGTGACCGTCTCCTCGACCGGGCCGTCGGGCTCGACCAGCGGCGAGTCCTCGGCGAAGCCCGGCGCGGGCGGGTCGGCGTAGACCGCCGTGGTGGAGACGAAGACGTACTGGTCCGTGGAAAGCACCTCGGCCAGGGAGGCGATCTGCGACGGAAGGTAGGCGCTGGCGTCGATCGTCGCGTCCCACCGCCGGCCGCGCAGGACCGACAGGTCCTCGTTCCGGTCGGCCCGCAGGTGCTCCGCCTCGGGGAACAGCTCCGGCCCGGTCTGCCCCCGGTGCAGCAGGGAGACCTCGTGTCCGGCCGCCATCGCGGCCTCGGTGATGTGCCGGCCGACGAACCGGGTTCCACCAATGATCAGAATACGCATGAGGGTCATTTTCCTGCATAAAGTGCTTCTGGCTCAGACTTATCCTTCATCTCGCGGGGCTGTGGTGTGCGGTTGAGCCCATCCTTTTCGCTGTTAAAGGCGACAACGGGTACGTTGGAGGTGTCCATCGTCGACTTCAGGATGGTCACCGTGACGATCTGGCCAGAGGTGAGACCGCGCGGGCCGTCACAGGCCGCCGGACCCGGCTCCTCGACACCCGGAGTCCGCGGGCCGTCCCCCCACGACCTCCACATCGACCTGACCGGTCCGCCGGCCGGTCTGAAGGTGAGCGGCGACATCGACCGCACGACCAGGAGGCTCTGGGAAGAGGCACTGGGCGGGCTGGTCACCAAGGGCGATGACATGCACATCGACCTCTCCGGCCTCCTGTTCGTCGACGTCCGGGGAACGTGGTTGCTGACCGAGGCCGCGCGCGGCCTCCCCATGGGCAAAAAGGTGTTCCTGCACCACGCGCCCTACTGTCTGAGATCCGTACTCGCCTTGATCGGACCGGACTCCTCCCCGATCGAAGTGGAGACGTGATGACCACGACGACGACCACCACGGTGGATCCGTTCGTCCATCCCGCGCTGTTCTACCGCGGGGCCCGGCAGTATCTCGACGGCACCGTGCCGTTCATCCGCCAGGGCCTGGCGGCCGGGGAGCCGGTCGCGGTGGCCGTGCCCCCGCAGAACGTGGAGCTGCTCCGGGCCGAGCTCGGCGAAGAGGCCTCCGAGGTGCGCTTCCTCGACATGACGCAGGCCGGCCGCAACCCGGGGCGCATCATCCCCGGCGTCCTGCGCGCCTTCGCCGACCTCCACCCCGCCGGCAGGGTCCGCATCATCGGCGAGCCGATCTGGGCCGGCCGGTCGGCGACGGAGTATCCCGCGTGCGTCCAGCACGAGGCGCTGATCAACCTCGCGTTCTCCGGCCGCGCCGTCACCATCCTGTGCCCCTATGATCTCGACGGGCTGGACCCGTCGGTCATCACGGACGCCGAGATGACCCATCCCGTCATCATGGACGGGTACGGCCTGCGCACCAGCCGCGTCTACGCGCCCGAGCGGATCATCCAGGACTACAACCGGCCGCTGCCCGACCCCGTGGACGCCGCCGCCCTCGGATTCGCCGACGGCGACCTGGGGCGCGTGCGTGACTTCGTCGTCGGGCACGCAGCCTCCATGGGGCTCTCCGGAGAGCGCCTGGAGGACCTGCGGCTGATCGCCAGCGAGCTGGCGGCCAACAGCCTCGACTACGGGGGAGGTTCGGGGACGGTGCGTATCTGGGCCGAGAACGGGCAGGTGGTTGTGGACGTCACCGACGCCGGTCACATCCTCGACCCCCTTGCCGGACGCCGACCGGCCGATCCCCGCCAGCGGGGCTCTCGCGGCCTGCTCGTCACCAACCTGCTCAGCGACCTGGTCCGCATCCACACCAACCAGGACGGCACCACCGTCCGCGTGTATTTCAGCACCTGAACCGTCCGCACATCCCACCCCTCTGTCAGAGCCCGTGGCGGCGCTTCGTCCGCCACCAGCTCCCCCAGGCCGGTTACGGCCATGCGGAAGGAAGCGATTCTGAGCCCAGGAGACGGACGTCGCCTGCTGCCCTCCGGCAGGTCGAACGTCATGGAGACCACCATCGGGGTCGCGCCGCTTCCCGGAACGATCGACGCGGAGCATGTCTCCGCCTCCACGGCGACGGTGCAGGCCGTGCTCGACGTGATGCCCGGATCGGCGAGCTGGGCCGTGCCGATCCGTGACGCCACGGGCACGATCGTCGACCTCCTCGTCCAGGCCGTGAGCCCGGAGGCTGAGGACATCCACGGCCGGCGGGGCGAGGAGATGATCGGCCTGCGCACCCGGCAGAGCTACCCGTCGGTGGCGGAAACGCCCCTCTGGCAGGCCTACCTGCGGGTGATGGAGACCGGCGTGCCCGAGCGGTACAGCCCGTACGAGCACGTCGAGGCCGCCGACGGCGTCCCGCACCGCTCGACCTACGCCATCCGGATCGCCCGCCTCGACGACGGCCTGCTCGTCACCTGGGTCCGCGACGACCTCGGACAGCGGCTGGAGGCCCGTCTCGCCCGCACCGAGCACCTGGGCAACCTCGGCTGGGGACGCTGGAACATGGTCACCGGGGAGGTCGTCTGGTCGCCGCAGCTCTACCGCATCCACGGGCGCGATCCGGCGGAGGGCCCCCTCACCATCGAGGCGTACTCCACCCTCGTCCACAGCGAGGACGCGCCGCTCCTCGCGGGGGCGGCGGACGCGTGGACGCGCGGCGGCGGGCCCCACGAGCTCGAAGTCCGGATCGAGGTGGACGGCTCCCTCCGCCACATCCGCATCTCGGCCGAGGCGACCCTCGACGCGGCGGGCCGGCCCCTGGAGATCCACGGGGTCATGCAGGACATCACCGGCTGGCGCCGGACGGCCGACGAGCTGGCCAGCGTCAGTCGGCGGCTGGAGGAGGAGAACCAGCTCACCGCCCACCTGCAGAAAATCATCATGCCGGTCCAGAACGAGCCCTACCTCCTGCCCGGCCTGCGGGTGGCCGCCCGTTACCAGCCCGCCGAGACGGCGGCCTACCTCGGCGGGGACTGGTACCAGGCGATCGGCCTGGACGGCGGCGACGTGCTGCTGGCCGTCGGGGACGTGGCCGGCAACGGGCTGGCCGCAGCCTCCGCCATGGCGAAGCTGCGGCACGCGATCACCGGCCTGGCCTTCGCCGACCACGACCCGGCGGAGATCCTCACCGTGCTGAACCGCCTGCTGTGCAAGCTCCGGCCCGACGTGCTGGCCACCGCGCTCGTGGCCCGCTACCACCCGGCCGACCGCACCCTGCGGTGGACCCACGCCGGCCACCCCCCGATGCTCCTGGCCCGGGGCTCGCGCGTGGAGCGCCTGCTCCATCCGGGCGTGCTGCTCGGCGTCTTCGAGGACGCCGCCTACACCTGCGGCACCGTACGGCTCCGGCCCGACGATCTCATGGTGATGTTCACCGACGGGCTCATCGAGAAGCGCGGCAGCGACCTCTACGAGGGCCTGGATCTCATGAGCGCCGCCCTGAGCGAGGCCCTCCGGCCGATCTCTCCCGCCTCCCAGGACCGGCTCTCGGCGGTCATGGACGCCATGGTCCCGGCCAACGCGGCCGACGACACCTGCGTCCTGGTCACGCAGGTCACCCAGAACGGCGAGGTCGTGACGCCCCCCCGCCGGGACGGCTGACGCCGGATCACTGCTCGCGGATGCCGCTGATCAGCCGGATCAGCTCGGCCCGCAGGACCTCGGGGTCCTCCACCCGGTCGGCGATGATCCGTTCGGCGGAGTCGCCGGCCAGGAGCGCGGTGTACGTCCGCTCTCCCCGGGGGGTGCGGGTCACCATCACGCGGCGCCGGTCCGCCGGGTCGCGCTCCCTGCTGATGTGGCCGTTGCGTTCGAGCCGGTCGAGCACCGGGCGGATCGTCTGCTCCTCGACGTAGGTGCGGGCCGCGAGCTCCCGCTGGGTCCGGGGGCCGTCGCCGAGCGCGTTCAGGGTGAGGAACCCCGCGTGGGTGAGGCCGCGCTCGGCGAGCACGGCGTTCCACTCACGCTCCACCAGGCGCGCGGCGACCAGGAGGAGGCGGCCCGTCGGCCAGGACGTGAGGTCGTCCATGAAACTCCATCTGCCGGTGCACGGATGAAACCCTCAGGCCACGTTATCCGAATGAAGCTAAGGGCACTTAGTGTTGGACTTCGAGGAGGCGGCCGGTGTGAGTGCGACGAGATCGCCGGAGACGGCGCGCAGGGACAGCCGGTCGCGGTGGGCGGGGCTCGCCTTCATCGCGCTGGCGGTAGCGATGATCATCTCCAGCGCGACGATCACCAATGTGGCCGTCCCGCAGATCATCGGCGACCTCAAGCTGAGCTCGACCGGCGCGCAGTGGGTCCAGGAGGCCTACGCGCTGGTGTTCGCCGCGCTCCTGCTCACCTTCGGCCGCCTCGCCGACCGGCTGGGACGGCGCCGCCTGCTCCTGACCGGGGTCGTCCTGTTCGCGGCGATGTCCCTGCTGGCCTCGGCCGCGACCAGCGGGCCGATGCTCGTCGGCGCCCGGATCCTGCAGGGCATCGGCGGAGCCATGATCTTCCCCACGACGCTGTCCCTGCTGAACGCCGGATTCCGCGGCGGGGACCGGGCTACCGCGTTCGCCGTCTGGGGCGCCACGATCGGGGGAATGGCCGCCGTCGGGCCGCTGATCGGCGGCTGGCTCACCACCGACCTGTCCTGGCGCTGGGCGTTCGGCGTCAACATCCCGGTCGCCGTCGCCGTGGTGATCGGCGTGCTGGCGTTCGTGCCCGAGTCGCGCGAGCTCGACAGCCGGCGCGGAGCCGACGTGACCGGTGCCGTGCTGTCCACCCTCGGTTTCGGTCTCCTGGTGTTCGGGCTGGTCGAAGGGAGGGTCTACGGCTGGTGGTCGGCCGTCGAGACCTTCGCCGTCGGCGGCTGGAGCTGGCCGCTCGCGATCTCGCCGGTGCCCGTGGCCTTCACCGCCTCCGCGCTCGCCCTGACCGCCTTCGTGCTGGTGGAGCGGGCCCGCAACCGGCGGGGCCGGGTCGCGCTGCTGGACCTGTCGCTGTTCGCCATCCCCTCGTTCCGCAACGGCAACATCGCCGCGCTGATCGTCAGCCTCGGCGAGTTCGGCGTGCTGTTCGCGCTGCCGCTGTGGATGCAGTTCGTGCTCGGCTACTCGCCGCTGCAGACGGGCGTCGCCCTGCTCCCGCTCGCGGTGGGCTCCTTCGCCGCCAGCGCCGTCGCCTCCCGCCTGTCCCGGACCCGCGGCCCCGCCTTCGCCGTGCGCGCCGGTCTCGCGCTGGAGGTCATCGGCATCGCCGGGCTCGGCCTCGTGGTCTCCGCGGACACCCCGTGGGCGCTGCCGGTGCCGTTCCTGTTCTGCTACGGCATGGGCATCGGGCTGGCCACCGCCCAGCTCACCGGCGTGGTCCTGGCCGAGGTCCCGGTCGAGCGCAGCGGCCAGGGCTCCGGCACGCAGAGCACGGTCCGGCAGATCGGCTCGGCCCTCGGCATCGCCGTACTCGGCACGCTGCTCTTCGCCGGGCTCGGCGCCGATCTCGACCGGCGGCTGAGCGAGGTGAACGGGGTGGACCCCGCACAGCGGGAGGGGGTCGTCGCCGCGGTGCAGCGCAGCGCGGGCGGGGCCATCGCGGGCCTCTCCGGCCGGCCGGAGGTCGCCCGCGCCGCCCGGGAGTCCTTCGCGACCGGCACCCGCTACGCGGCGTTCGGCGCGGCCGGGTTCCTGAGCCTCGGCCTGCTGGCCGGCATGTCCCTGGGCGACCGGCGCATCGAGGACTGAGCTGCCGCGCCCCCTGCCGGCGGCGCTGCGCCCCTCAGCCGCCTCGCCGGTCGTCGAGCCACACGTCCGTCTGGCGGGTCGTGCTGGTCTTGGGCGGCGACTGGGGTGCGGCCCGGGTCTCCGTCACGGTGAAGTTGGCGACCACGTGCCGGTTGTGGAGGAGAAAGCCGATCACGCCCGCGATGGCCTCGACGCTGTCGTGGGCGCGGGCGTGGCCGGTCAGGAGGTAGACCAGCGGCGTGGACGGCTGGTCGAGGGCGAAGCGCCGGCCGTGGTGGTGAACGTCCTGAAGGGTCCTGATGGGGATCGGCCGCTCCGTGGTGAACCAGGCGGCGACCTCCCAGAACGGCAGCGCCGGGTCGGGGCTGACCGATTCCTCATAGCAGGCCACGCAGCCTCGGCGGGCGTCCTGCCCGTGGGGACACGCCCAGGAGGCGGCGTCGTGCGGCATGCTGCGCTCAGACATGAGCCGACCGTACCTTCTGTATTCCCATGTGGTGGTTCCCGGGGATCAAATGTCCGGCCAGCCAGGGGCCGGTGGCGCCGGTCCTCCCGGACACGGCGGTCTCCGCGCCGGTGGCGCCACTGTCCGCCGAGGTCCCGCCAACCGTGATCATGCTAGTAGAGGTCCTGCCGACCATGTTTCCGCCTGTAGGGGTTCCGTCCGTGGAGGTCCTGCCAACCATGATCCCGCCCGTGGAGGTCACCGGCCGCTGAGCACCGTCCAGCCGTGGGCGGGGACGAGCGCCGGGTCCCCGGAGGCGGGCGCCGTCTCCGACGTCTCCTCCACGGTGAGCCCGCCGGTCTCCAGCGGGAAAAGGCAGGGCTGGTCGTCGGTGTTGAGCAGCGTCACGATCCTGAGGCCCGGGTCGTCCGCGCAGGTCGACACCAGCGCGACAGTCCGGTTGGTCAGGTGATGGGCGGTGGTGTGGGCTCTGACCAGCCACGGATGACGGCGACGCAGGCCGATCAGGCGCTGGTGCAGCCGGTAGACGGGCCACCCCAGGGGAGAGAGGGCGTCCGGACGGCCGGGGAAGGCGGGGCGGATCGCGTCGTCCCCGCCTTCCCGTTCCTCCTTGACGCCACGGAAGGCCTGCTCGTCGCCGTAGTAGACGCTGGGGACGCCGCCCACGGTGAACAGCACGGCGAGCGCGTGGCCCAGGTGCCGCTCATCGGCGAGACGGCTGGCCAGCCTGGTCACGTCGTGGTTGCCGACGAAGGTCAGCGGGGGCGGTACGGCGTCGAGCAGGCTGTTGTGCCGCTCCAGGGTCCAGGCGAGCTCGAAGAAGTTGCCGTCGTTGAGCGAGCTCCAGATCGCCTTCCACAGCTCGTACTGGGTGACCGAGTCGAGGCCGCTCGCCCTGACGTATTCGGCGTAGTCGCCGTGGATCACCTCTCCGACGAACCACGCGTCGGGGTGGAGCGGCCGGACCCGTGCCAGGGCGCTGCGCCAGAAACCGGCGGGCACCGCGTAGGCCGCGTCGAGACGCCAGCCGGACGCGCCGCGATCCAGCCAGTGGTCCATGACCCGTACGACGTGGTCGAGCACCTCCGGCTCCTCGTGGTTGAGGGCCACGAGCCGGTGATGCCCCTCGAAGGTCGCGTAGTCCGGCTCGCCGCCCTCCCCGAGTGGCCGGAACCAGCGCGCGTAGCGAGGGTCGGGGTCGGCGGCCGTCGCCCGCGCGAACGCCGGGAACCCGCGGCCCACGTGGTTGAACACCCCGTCCAGGACGATCCGCAGGCCACGGTCGCGCGCCGCCGCGACGAGACGGTCGAAGTCCTCGTCGTCGCCGAGCCGCGGATCGATCCGGAAATGGTCGACGGTGTCGTAGCCGTGGGTCTCCGCCGCGAATATCGGGCCCAGCAGCAGCCCCGAGCAGCCCAGGTCCACGGCGTAGTCCAGCCACGGTTCGAGCTGCCGCAGGCGGTGCCGGACCGGCGTCCCGGGAGCCGTCGCCGCGCTCTCCGCGTCCGCGAACCCGAGCGGATAGACATGCCAGAAGATCGTGTGGTCCACCCACGCCGCCATGTACGCCCCTCACCCCGGCTCCCCGGTGCGGGCCGTACGGCCCGCACCGGGGAGCCGGGGTGAGGGGCGTACAT
>NZ_NGFP01000327.1 GCF_002149035.1 Streptosporangium minutum | reverse complement strand
GGCCACGCCGAGCCAGCCCCGCCCGGCCCCCGACAGGGCGAGCGCGGCCAGCAGGAACCCGGCCAGCAGGAGCAGGCCGACGAGCCAGTCCGCGTCCCTGAACACCGCCACCGCGACCAGCCCGTACGCGATCGCCCCCAGAGTCGCCGACCACGGAGTGATCCTCTTGCGCACGGCCGGCAGCGCCACCGCCCCCATGGCGACCGCGACCAGCACGGACCCCAGCCCCATGGCGCTGTCCGGCAGCGCGAGCGCCGCGAGGAGCCCCGCGGCGGCACAGGCCGGCAGCACCCAGCGGGCGGTGGGCGGCAGCTCCGGCCGGGGGAACAACGGCGGCGCCACGTACTCCCCGGGCGGCAGACCGCCCCCCTGAGGACGCGGCCCGTCCTCCGGCTTCGGTACGGCGGGACGCCCCGGGGGCAGTCCCTGGGGCACGGACGGGTGCGCGGGCGCCCCATGGCCGATCCAGGCGTCGCTGGAGCCCGGAGCGCTGGTGGCCCCGATGACGGTGCCGACGAACGCGCCGGCCGCCGTGATGAGGACCCCGACCAGCGCGCCCAGCAAAGGAGCCAGGACCCCGACGACGATGACCGGCAGCACGGCGCACACCAGGCCGAGGATGCCGCCGAGGATGACCCCGAGGAACGCCGCACCCCAGTTGCGGACCGGCGCGGGCCTGGGAGCAGGGAGCCCGGGACCTGGAGCAGGGACCGGCGCAGACCTGGCCGCCGGGAGCCCGGGACCAGGAGCAGGGACCGGCGCAGGTCCGGCCACCGGAAGCCCGGGACCAGGAGCAGGGACCGGCGCGGGCCCGGCCGCCGGGAGCCCGGGACCTGGAGCAGGGACCGGCGCAGACCTGGCCGCCTCGGACATGACCGGCGTCTCCGGCGTCTCCGGCGTGACCGGCACCGGAACGCCCCGCGGATCGGGAAGGGACTCCCCGCTGGGAGGAGGTACGGGCCCGGCCGCCTCGGGGGTGGCGGACGCGGCGGTCACGGGGACGGGAGAGTGACCGGGGAGACCGGAGCGGACAGACGGCGGAGGAACCTCAGGCGTGGCGGCCACCGGGACGGAAGAGGAGCCGGGAAGGCCGGAACGGGCAGAGGGCGGAACCTCGGAGGTGGGGGGAACGGGGCGTTCCGGCGAGGAAGGCGGGCGGAGTCCCGGGAGCGGGGATGGCCTGGAGAGGTCGGAGTCGGGTGAGTCGTCCATCGTGGTCCTTCCTGGAAGGCCGACCGCGACGCGGCAGCCGGTGCCCTCTTCGACATGGATGGAGCCGCCGTGGAGTTCGACGATCTCCTTGGTGATGGCCAGGCCGAGACCGGCACCCCCGTCGTCGGCGGCCCGGCCCGCGTCGAGGCGGGAGAAGCGCTCGAACGCCCGCGCCCGGTCCTCCGGCGGGATGCCCGGTCCCTGGTCGGTGACGCGGAGCCGGACCCCGTCTCCCTCGGCGTCCGCCGTCAGCACCACGACCCCGCCGTCGGGGCTGTGCCGTACCGCGTTGTCCAGCAGGTTCGCGAGCACCTGAGCCAGCAGGTCGGGGTCGGCGCGGACGCTCAGCCCGGCGGGCACCTCGCAGCGGGCCGTGATCCCGTCCCTGACCAGCACCGCTTCGCGCAGCGCCTGGTCGCACAGCGGCCCGAGCCCGACGTCCTCAAGCTCGATCAGCCGGGCCCCGGACTCCAGGCGGGACAGGTCGAGGAGCTGGGCGACCAGCCGGCCGAGCCGCTCCGTCTGAGCCAGCGCCGTCTCCAGCGTCGCCTGGTCGGGCGCCGAGACGCCGTCCACCACGTTCTCCAGCACCGCGCGGAGGGCGGTGATCGGGGTGCGGAGCTCGTGGCTGACGTTGGCCACCAGCTCGCGCCGCTGCCGGTCCACCTCGCCCAGGTCGGCCGCCATCGCGTTGAAGGCGCGGGCGAGCTCGCCGACCTCGTCGCGCGAGGTCGCGGTGACCCGCAGGCCGTAGCGTCCCTTGGCGATGGTCTGCGCGGCGGCGGCCATCTCGCGCAGCGGCTTGGTCATCCCCCGCGCGAGGAGCTGAACCATGATCAGGGCCAGCACCACGGCCACGGCGACGCGCACGTTGCGCGAGTAGCCGGCGTTGATGCCGACCTCGTTGACGACGAACGCCGCCGCCACGGCCAGCAGGATCACCATGCCGAGCTTGACCTTGATCCGGCCGAGGAAGTCGAGGGGTCTCAATGTCTGACGCATCCCTGTGTTCGAGTGCCGGGAACAGCGATCGGTTCACCGGCGGACGAGGGCGTATCCGACGCCGTGGACGGTCCGGACGACACCGGGGCCGAGCTTGCGGCGCAGGGCTCGCACGTGGCTGTCGACCGTGCGGGTGGCGGCGGCCTCGGAGAAGCCCCAGATGTCGGCCAGCAGCCGTTCCCGCTCGAACACCTGGCCCGGCCGTTCGGCGAGACGGCAGAGCAGGTCGAACTCCGTCCGGGTGAGCTGGGCCTCCGCGCCCCGCACGTAGACCCGGCGCTCGGCGGTGTCGATCTCGACGTCGCCGGCGCGGATGACCGTGTCCGCCACGGCGAGCTGGGAGGCCCGCTCCACCCGCCGCAGCAGCGCGTGCACCCGGGCGACCAGCTCGCGCATGCTGAACGGCTTGGTCATGTAGTCGTCGGCCCCGACCCCGAGCCCCACGAGCAGGTCGGTCTCCTCGCCCAGTGCGGTGAGCATGAGCACGGGAACCGGCCGGGCCGCCTGCATCCGCCGGCACACCTCCAGCCCGTCGAGGCCGGGCAGCAGCCGGTCGAGCACCACCACGTCGGGCCCGGACCTCGCGTAGGCCGCGAGCGCGCCCTCGCCGTCCCCGACGACCTGGACGTCGAAGCCCTCGGCGGCCAGCCGGTGCCGTACGGCCCGCGCGATCGTCTCGTCGTCCTCCACCACGAGGACACGTCGTTGCTGAGGGGTTGCCATGTCCGGGAGCGTAGACCGGGCCTGTGCAGATGACATGCGGGGAATTGTGAAGGTTTTGCGCATACGGTCCTGCGCTCCCGCCGAGGCAGAGCCTCCGCCTCCGTGCGCTCCGGCGAGGTACGGCCCCACGCCCGTACATCCGGTGCGGCAGGGCCTCCACGTGGACGGAGGCCCTGCCGGGGGTCAGATCATGATCAGTCGGTGGCCGATGATCCGGTAGCCGATCCGGGCGAACGAGGCCGCCATGGGCGTGTTGCCCAGGTCGGTGGAGTCCCGCACCTCGGGTTCCCCCTCGGAGGTGAAGATGTGCAGCGTCTCGGCGACCAGGTCGTCGGCGTAGCCGTGGCCCCGGTGGGCGGGATCCACCCCGATGTAACCGATCGTCGCGAACTTGGAGTTGCGGGTGGGCATCACGATGCCGACCAGGTCACCGGAGGCGTCGTGGGCCAGCCGCCACCGGCCGCGTCCTCCGGGGAACCCCGCGACGTCGGCCAGGGTCTCCTTCGCGGTCTCCCTCATCCCCTTCTCCGCGAGGGTCCGCCGGTCCCAGGCGTCCAGGCTGCCCTCGGTGATCCTGGCCAGCAGGTCCACCACGGTCCCGTCGTCGTCGGCGGGGGTGAAGGTGAGCCGGGTGGACCTGGGCGGCAGGCCGTACTCGGGGATCCAGCGCAGGTTGAGCCGCTCGACGGAGTGGCGCAGCCCGGCCTTCTCGGCCGCCTTGATCCGGTCGGTGGCGTCGGCGAGGGCATCCGGCCGCTCGCGCCAGTCACCCGGCAGGAACAGGTGGAAGTCGGGCCGCGCGCCGGAGGGAGCGGAGTATCCGGGGGTGACCAGCGCGGCGTAGGCGGCCCGCAGCAGAGCGGCGCCCACCTCGATCCGGTCGGGGCCGGTGCCCGGGTCGAACCAGTCGAGGCTGAAGGGGTGCTCGGAGCCCGGCGGGCCCCAGAACGCGGCCCGGGCCACCACCTCGTCGCCGCGCAGCGCGACCCAGAGCCAGTCGGCCCGGTAGCCGAGCTCGTCGAAGGGGAGGCCGCGGGCGCCGACACCGGAGGCCGGATGCGGGCCGTAGCTGTGGAACAGGTCGAACTCGCCCGCTTCGAGCGGACGGAAGATCAGATCAGACAAGTCAAACTCCAGAAAGCGTGCGCTTCCCGGGTCTCAGGCGGCCTGTCGCCCGAGGCGGGAGCGCGTGACCATGGTGGCGAACATCTGCTCCTCACCTCCTCTTGCTCGCAGGGACGGCCAGGTTATCGATGGATTCATCCAGACATCAACTGGATAACCGGACGCTATCGTGACGATGTGATCGACGTCAGCGCGTACCTCCGCCGGATCAGGGTCAAGATCGACGGCCCGCCGAGTGTGGAGTCCCTGCGTCTGCTGCACCGGGCCCACGTGGAGCGCGTGCCGTACGAATGCCTGGAGATCTGGCTGGGCCGTCCGACGACCGTGGACCCCGTGGAGTCGGCCGCCCGGATCATCAGCGGCCGCGGCGGCTACTGCTTCCATCTGAACGGCGCGTTCTCCCTGTTGCTGGAGGCGCTCGGCTACCAGGTGACCCGCCACTTCGGCGGGCCGCAGCACGGCCCCGGAGATCCGGCCGGGGCCGACGGCGGCCACCTCTCCCTCACGGTCTCCGGCCTGCCCTCCGAGGACAACCCCGGTGGCGGGTGGATGGTGGACCAGGGCCTCGGCGACGGGTTCCACGAGCCGCTCCCGCTCGTCGAGGGCGTCTACCGGCAGGGCCCGTTCAGCTACGGCCTGCGGCCCTCACGGGCCGAACCCGGCGGATGGCGGTTCGACCACGACCCGCGCGGCACCTTCCTCGGCCTGGACTTCCGGGCCGAGCGCGCCGAGATGTCGGCGTTCACCGCGATGCACGAGCATCTGTCCACCTCACCCGAGTCCGGCTTCGTGCGCGTGGCCACCGTCCAGCGGCGCGACGCGGGCGGCGTCGACATCCTGCGGGGCCTGGTCCTCACCCGTCTCGGCGACCGCGAGCGCGCCCTCATCGTGGAGACCGAACGCGACTACTTCGAGATGCTGGCCGACGTCTTCGCCCTGCCGCTGGACGACGTCAGCCCCGCCGAGCGCGCCAAGCTCTGGCAGCGCCTGCGGGCCGCACACGAGCACTGGTCCGGCCTGCGCAGCCCAAGCGTCAGCCGGAGCCGCACTCCTCCGAGGCACGACCCCTCCCACATCACGCGGGCCGAGTGACGACGAAGGTCGCGACGGTGGTGCAGCTTCCGCCGATGTTCAACGTGAGCGCCGTGCGGGCCCCCGGGACCTGGCACTCACCCGCCGTGCCCGTGACCTGACGGCAGGCGTCCAGCATCATCCGCACCCCGGTCGCGCCCACCGGGTGGCCGAGGCCGATCAGGCCGCCCGACGGGTTCACCGGCAGGGACCCGTCGAAGTCGATCGTCCCGGCCTCGACGGCCTTCCATGACTCGCCGGGCGGGGTCAGCCCGAGGTGGTCGAGCGCGACGTACTCGGTGATCGTGAAGCAGTCGTGCGTCTCGATGACGTCCAGATCCCCGGGACCGGCCAGGCCCGCGCGGGCGTAGGCGTCCAGGGCGGCCTGACGCAGGTGCGGGAAGAGGTACGGCCCGCCCTCGGAGAGGCGGAGCTTGTCGGCCAGCAGCATGGGCGCGGTCCGGTGCCCCCAGCCGGAGATCACCGGCCTGCCCGAGGCCGCCGGATGCCGCGAGGAGGCCAGCACCACCGCCGAGGCCCCGTCGGTGATGCGGCCGCAGTCGTACTTGCGCAGCCGGCCCTCGACCACCGGGTTGAGCGTGTCGTCCGGGCCGAAGCACCCGTCGGGGAACGACCACGACCGCGCCTGGGCCAGCGGGTTGCGCAGCGCGTTGCCGTGGTTGATCTCGGCGATCCGCGCGAGATGGGCGGAGTCGAGCCCGTGACGCGCGTCCACCGTGTCGGCGATCTCGGCGAACAGGCTCGGCCACGGGAAGTCGGCGTCACGGGCCTCCCGTCCCGCCCAGGCGGCGCTGCCCAGATGCCGGGCCGCCTGCCTGGCCCCGACGTTGCGCATCAGCTCGACCCCGGCCACCAGCGCGACGTCGTAGCGCCCGGCCTCCAGATCGGCCATCGCGGCCAGCAGCGCCATCGACCCGGACGCGCAGGCGGCCTCGTGCCGGGAGGTCGGCAGCATCGCCCACGCGGGATCGATCGAGGCGATCATGCCGCCGAGCTGGGCCTGTCCGGCGAACAGCTCTCCCGCCAGGTTTCCCACGTGCGCGACCTGGATCTCGGAGGCCGCTACGCCGGCCGCCTCCAGCGCTCCCAGGGAGGTCTCCCTGAGCATGTCGAACAGGCCGAGCCCCTCCGCCGCCCAGTTGCGGGCGAAATCCGTCTGGTGACCTCCGAGGACGTGAACCGTGCTCATCAGCCGTTCGCCTCTTCCCGGAGCCCGTCCAGAGACTCCTTCAGATCCCTCTTGAGGATCTTGCCCAGGGGGTTCCGGGGCAGTGCCCCGACGACCTCCAGGCGCTCGGGCAGCTTGTAGGAGGCGATGCCCTTCTCCCGGAGGAAGCCGACGACGGAGGCGAGGTCCACGCTCCGGCCCTGCCTGGGGACGACCACGGCGCAGACCCGCTCGCCGAGGACCTCGTCGGCGTATCCGACGACCGCCACCTCGGCCACCGCCGGATGCCCGGCGACCAGTGACTCCAACTCGGCCGGGGCGATGTTCATCCCGCCCCGGATGACCAGGTCCTTGGCCCGGTCCACGTACCGCAGGTACTGCCCCTCGTCTCCGGCGATCTCGAACACGTCTCCGGTCATGAGGTAGCCCTCGTCGTCGAACGGGTCGGCGGAGGCCGTACCGGGAAGGTAGCCGGAGAAAACGGTCGGGCCGGACAGGCGGAGCTCTCCGGGGACCCCGTACTCGGTGWTCTCACCGCCGAGGGGGTCGACCAGTTTCGTCCTGACGGCGCCCAGGGTGCCGGGCCAGGTGGTGCCGGGGGCGTCGGGCCGGGGGAAGAACCGGGCCCGGTCCTCGGGGTCGGGCATGTGGACCGGGTCGGAGAGCAGGGCGACCCCCTCGTTGGACCCGAAGAAGTTGATGATCGCGATGCCGTACCTGTCCTGCCAGCCTTTCACCATCGGCGGCGGGAGCGGCGCGGAGCCGGAGCCGATCCGGGTCAGCGTGGTCAGGTCGGTCCGGGCCAGGACCGCCTCCTGCTGGAGGAGCATCGTCAGCAGCGCGGGGGGCGCGAGGGTGTAGGTGACGCGTTCGGCGGCGATCTGCCTCAGGTAGGTCGGCAGGTCGAACGGGTGGTGCTGGACGAGCACGGCACCGGTCTTCAGCCAGGGCAGGAACACCCCGCCGATCCCGGCCATGTTGACCATCGGGAACGGGTTGAGGATGACGTCGTCCCCGGTGAGCCCGGGGGCGGCGACGCAGGTGACGGCGACCGCGAGCCAGTCGTAGTGGCATCTGGGCACCCCCTTGGGAGTGGCCTCGGTGCCGGAGGTCCAGCAGATGGTCACGGGGTCGGCGGGGTGGGCCGCGTAGCCGCCGGATGGATCGGCGGCGGGATCACCGGTCGCGTTGTCGAGCTCGCCGCCCCAGACGAGGACCGGGACGCCCTCGGGCGCCCGGACGCCCGAGCGCGGGCCCGGCTGCGGCCCGGACCGCGGACCCGATTGTGGATCCGACTGCGGACCCGACTGCGAATCCGGCGGCGGCCCGGACTGTGGACCCGGCTGCGGCACGGACGCGGTGACGAAGGCCTTCACGCGGGCCAGCGCGCCGAGCTGGTTCAGCTCGTACTCGCGGTACTGCACCGGGAACGGGGTGACCACCGCGCCGATCCGGATCACCGCCAGGAAGGTGACGGCCAGTTCCACGCTGTTGGGGAGCCGCACGGCGACCACGTCACCCGCGCCGATGCCCCGGCCGAGCAGGACCCGCGCCACCCGGTCCACCTCGCGGTCGAGCTCGACCCAGGTCAGCCGCTTGACGTCGCCCGGCAGCAGGTCGGCCTTGTTGAGCGGGTCCACGATCGCGAGGGCGTCCGGCCGGGCCTCGACCTGGGCGCGGAACAGCCGGTCGATCGTGTCCTCGGTCCACCAGCCTTCGGCGGTGTAGCGGGCGATCCGCTCTTCCGTGTGCAGGCGCTTCATCGCGACTCCAGGCGCTAGGGAGGATGCCCGCGACACTACGAAAACAGAAGCCAGGGGTCAATGGGTGGACGATGATCCCTCTTCATTGGTCCATAGGGCGGTAAGTGGCTATGTTTCTGTCCGCGATGGGACATCGAACGGGGTGAGCAGGATCGACACTCGAGTGCTAGCGGGCCGCTACAGGCTGCTCAATCCCCTCGCCGAGGGCGGGATGGGCACGGTCTGGCTCGCCGCCGACGAGACGCTCGGCCGGGACGTGGCGGTCAAGGAGGTACGGCTCCCGCCGGACCTCGACCCCGTCAGACGGCAGGAGATCTGTGCCGCGGCGCTGCGCGAGGCGAATCTGGCCGCCCGGCTCAAACATCCGTCGATCGTGACCGTCCACGACGTGATCGTCGAGCAGGAGCGGCCCTGGCTCGTCATGGAGCTGCTGTCGGGCGCCTCCCTGGAGCAGACGGTCCGCGAGCGGCAGCCGCTACCGGTGCGCCAGGCGGCCCGGGTCGGCGTGGGCATCCTCAGCGCGCTCGTCGCCGCGCATGCCGCCGGGGTGGTGCACCGGGACGTCAAACCGGGCAACGTCTTCCTCACCCGGAGCGGCCGGGCCGTTCTCACCGACTTCGGCATCGCCGTGGTCGAGGACGAGACGGTGGACGGGCCCACCAGCCGCCTGGTCGGCTCGCCCAACTACATCGCCCCGGAGCGCCTGCGCGGTGAGCGCGGCGGCCCCGCCTCCGACCTGTGGTCGCTGGGCGCCACCCTCTACTTCGCCGTCGAGGGCCTGCCCCCGCACCCGGCGGAGACACCCATCGCGGCGATCAGCCGGGTGCTCACCGAACCGGCCAGACCGCCCGAGCGGGCGGGCGCGCTGGGCCCGCTGCTGATGCTCATGCTCGCCCCGTGGCCCGGTGCCCGGCCGTCCTTCGACGCCGTCGCCCAGGCCCTGCAGGAGCTCGCCCTCGGCCGCCCGGCCGTCCTGCCTCTCCCC
>NZ_NGFP01000326.1 GCF_002149035.1 Streptosporangium minutum | reverse complement strand
GCTCGATCCGCGGATGCCGTGGCTGAGCCTGGGCTGGGTGATCGGGCCGCTGGCGCCCATCGCGGTCACGGCCCTGGTCGCCCGCGACCGGCTGAACCTGCAGACCGTCATCACCCTCGGCTCGATCCTCGCGACCGGCGCCGTGATCACCGTGATCGGCCTGCTCCGCTACTTCACCACCCGCTACCGGGTCACCGGTGACCGCGTCGAGCTCCGCTCCGGCCTGCTCTTCCGCAGGCACCGTTCGGTCCCGCGTGACCGGGTGCGCAGCGTCGACCTGACGGCCCGCCCGATGCACCGGGTCTTCGGCCTGGCCACGGTCAAGATCGGTACCGGCCAGAACGACGCGGAGAAGGGATTCGCCCTCGACGGCGTCTCCCGGGCCGGCGCCCTGCTCCTGCGGCGGAGCCTGCTCGGCCGTACGGCCCCCGCCGACTCCGTCATCGCGGAGCTGCGCCCGGCCTGGATCCGCTACGCGCTGCTGAGCAGCTGGGCGCTGCCGATCGGCCTGGCCCCCTTCGGCCTGTTCTTCCGCGTGCTGGACATCTTCGGAGTCAGTCCCGCGGAGGTCGGTTTCCTCGGCGAGCTGTGGGCCGCCGTCATGGCGACCCACCCGGTCGTGGTCCTCGCCGTCGCCGTCGGGGTCGTCCTGGCGATCGGGCTTTCGGGAGCCCTCCTGCTCTACGTGGAGGCCTGGTGGAACTTCCGCCTGACCCGCGAACCCGACCGCACCTTCCTCGTGCGGCGGGGCCTGCTGACCACCCGTTCCCTGTCGCTGGAGGAGCGGCGGCTGCACGGGGTCGAGGTGGCGGAGCCGCTGCCGTTGCGCTGGGGCGGAGGCGCCAGGCTGAACGCCTTGGCCACCGGGCTCGGCGAGGACGACTCGACGGCCCTGCTGCCGCCCGCTCCGCGCGCCGAGGCGCACCGGAGCGCCGCCGCCGTGCTGGCCGAGGGCGCCTCACCGGCCCTCGCGCGGCTCGTCGCCCACCCCCGGGCCGCGCTGCGGCGCAGGGTCGTCCACGCGATCTGGCCGCCGCTCGTCCTCGGGCTCCTGTCGGCCGGGCTCGCCGCGTGGCTGAGCTGGGTCCCCGGCCTCCTCTGGCTGGCCGGCCCGGCCCTGCTCCCCGCCGGACTGCTGCTGGCCCGCGACGCCTACCGCAACCTGGGCCACGGCCTCCGCGGCCCCTACCTCGTCACCCGGTACGGCACGGCCCGGCGCCGGACCGTGGTGCTCCGCCGTACCGCGATCATCGGCTGGACCGTCAGCCGTTCGCCCTTCCAGCGGAGGTCGGGCCTGCTCACGCTGGCCGCGACCACGGCGGCGGGCAAGGGGTCCTACAAGGTCAGGGACGTCTCCGTCACCCGAGGGCTGGTGTTCGCCGAGGAGTCGGTGCCCGGTCTGCTCGCACCCTTCGTCCGCCGATCTTCCGGGAACTAGGATCGGACGCGATGGAGGGCGGCGGAGTGAACACGTTGACGGATCTGCTCGCCGAGGCGTCGCAGGGGCGGTTCCCCGCGCCGGACGCGGGGCCGACGATCCTGCCCCAGCCATCGCCACGGGACGCGGGGATCATCGCCTTCACCGCTCACAACGTGATATTCGCCGACGTCGAGGCGTCGTGGATCCGTGACCGGCTTCCCGGAGGAGATCTCTCCGCGCCGCTCAACCCGCCGTTCCTCAGCGCCCTGGAGGAACGGATGGGCCGCCCGATCAACAACATCGACATGCTCGCCCTCGCCGAGCCTCTGGGCGGCCGCCCGTCGATCGCGCTGGCGGAGACGGCCGGGACCGGCCATCCGAGAGTCGAGCTCGCCCGCCGGTACCGCGACGCCGTACGGGCATGGACCTGCCCGGGAGGCCTTCTCGTCGTCGGCCGCGGCGTGGCGGGCCGCTGGGAGGTCGCGATCGAGGTCGAGCCGGAGCACCAGGGCCGGGGCCTGGGAAGGGCTCTCGCATGCGCGGCCCGTCAGCTCACCCCGCACCCGCTCTGGGCCCAGATCGCCCCGGGCAACGCGGCCAGCGTCCGGGCCTTCCTCGCCGCGGGATACGTCCCGGTGGGCGCCGAAGCGCTGTTCGTCCCGTAGCCCGGAGGCCGCCTCGTCCGGTTCCGGCGACCCGTCGCCGAAAGGCTCGGTCATCCGATGGGAACCGGACTTTCAACGCTCCTAATCGCCTTCAAGATGCTACCTATGCTACTTTCGGTAGCATGAGCGGTGGGACCAGAAAGTTCAGCGTCACGATTCCGGAGGAGCTGGCCGCGACCGTGCAGGCGCGGATCGGCAGTGCCAGCTTCTCCGCGTACGTCTCCAAGGCGCTGGCCCGGCAGGTGGAGCGGGACAATCTCCGAGAGATCGTCGCCGCCGCCGAGTCCCAGCACGGTCCCGTGGATCGCGCGGGGGTGGAGGGCAAACGCGCTCTCCTGCGGACCGGACCCGAGGGTCGGAGCGACAGCCACACGCCGGCCGCGTGATGCCCGGATCACTCGTTCTGGACTGCGAAGGCCTGTCGAAGGCGATCCTCCAGGTTCCCGAGCTGACCGAATGGCTGGTGGCGGCCGAGGAGGAGGACGTCCGCGTCGTCGTCAGCGCCGCCACTCTCGTCGAGGTTTCCCACCCCCGGCTCAACAGGGCTCGCTACGACTGGACTCTCTCCCGGCTGAGCGTCGAACCCGTCAGCCGGGAGATCGCCCACGACGCGGCCCGGTTGCTCGCCGCGGCCGGGCTCCACGGTCACAGACACGCCGTCGACGCCATGGTGTGCGCCACCGCCCTCCGCCTTCCCGGACCGGTGACCGTCCTGACCTCCGATGTCGAGGACATCACGGCCATCGGCCAGAACCGCCTGCGCGCCGTGAAGGTCTAGACGTTCGCGGCGGCCGCCGTCATCGATCCATGCCCGCGGCGCCGGGAGGGTCCCAGGGGCCGCCGGAGAGGAAGCGCTCCAGCGCGGCCGTGTAGGGCCGGGGGTCCAGGCCCCTGCCCGCCGCCCACCCGTCGTCGTGCACGGTCCCCAGGTAGCGCGGCCCGGCGTCGGCGATCAGTGTGACGACCTCGGAGCCGCGCGAGACCAGCTCGCACGCGGCCCACAGGTTCGTCCCGGTGGACCCGCCGACCGGAATCCCGGTGATCTCGCGGACCAGCCGGGCGGCGGCCACGCTGGCCGCGTCGGGGACCGGCATCACCAGGTCGTAGAGCGAGGGGATGAAGCCGGCCTCCAGGCGGGGGCGGCCGATGCCCTCGATCCTGGAAGGCATGCCGGTGCCGTAGTCGGCGACGCCGTAGGCCCAGCCGGGGAAGTAGGCGGAGTTCTCCGGGTCGGCGACGGCCAGCCGGGTGGCGTGGCCGCGCAGGCGGATGTGGCGGCCGAGCGCGGCGGCGGTGGCGCCCGTCCCCGCGCCCACGACGACCCAGCCCGGCTCCCCGCCGACCTTCCTCACCTGGTCGAACAGCTCCTCGGCGAGCCCGCCGGACTGCCAGTCGACCGCGCGTTCCGCCCAGGCGAACTGGTCCATGAAGTGACCGCCCAGCTCCGCCGCCAGCCGTCGGGCCTCGTCGTAGATCGCCAGGGGCGGATTCACGAACCGGCATTCGCCGCCGAGCTCCTCGACCGCCGCCGCGCGGGACGGGGACGGTTCCCCGGGCATGACCGCGATGAACCGGAGCCCGAGCAGCCGGGCGAAGTAGGCCTGGGCGACGGCCGAGCCGCCGCCGGTGGCCTCCACCACCGCGGTGTCCTCGCGGATGCGCCCGCAGGCGACGCCGTACCGGAAGAGGGCCTGGGCGAGCCGGTGTTTCAGGGTGCCGGTCGGGTGCGCGGACTCGTCCTTGAGCCGGAGGCCCGGCAGGGGGAGGCCCAGCAGGGGGGTCGGGGCCGTCTCGCCGTCCAGTCGCTCGATCGCCTCTGTTGACCACATGGGGACGAATCTAGAGGGTACGGAGGCAGGCGGCTCCRGGCGGTACGGACGGCTCTAGACGGTGCGGAGGCAGGCGACGGTCCGGTGGACGGGGATGCCGGGGGCGGGCGGCGCCTGCGTGCGGTTCACCCAGCAGAAGTCCACGCCGGCGGCCCGCGCGCAGCCGCCGTCGCTCGCCGGGGAGTCGCCGACCATGAGCGCGTCGCCGGACCTGGCCTCCAGCAGGTCCAGGGTGTGGTGGAGCAGCTCCCCGTCGGGCTTGCGCAGGCCCACCTCGGGCGCGATCACCACGTGCTCGAAGAACCCGCCGATCCGCGTACGGCGGAGCTTGGCCCGCTGGACATGGGCGATGCCGTCGGTCACCAGGGCCAGCCTGAACCTCCGGGACAGGTGCCGCAGGGCGGCCCTGGCCTCGGGGAACAGGGTCACGTTCCGGCCGAGCGCGTCCTCGAACGCTACCGCGACCGAGGGAAGGGCGCCCATCCTGGCCCAGCGTTCCAGCCGCAGCTCGGCCAGGGTGATCCGGTGCTCGCGGTAGGCGGCCCAGAGCGGCTCGTTGGCGGCGTGGAACCGCGCCAGGAACTCGGCGCGGCCCATCCGGAAGAAGCGGTGGTGGACCTCATGAAGCGCGCCTCGCTCGGTCCGGGCATAGTCGACCACGGTCCCGTCCAAGTCGATCAACAGGACCTGGTACCGATGCTCCCTCGCCGAGCCCATCGCGCTCCGACAGCCGGAGGATCTCCCCGACCGCCGCCGCGTCCGCGACGTAGATGTGAGGAACGTCGACGAAGACCCTCATTGACCCACAGCCCACCCCGAGGTCGCCGGCGACCTCGTTCTGGATACTACGCAGCGGCACGTAGTTCAGATAGGAGGTGAACACGTTCTGCGACCGGAAGGCGGCGGTCATCGCCAGCCCCCCGTCGCGCAGCCGGAAGGCCAGGCTGGTCAGGCAGGGCACCGCGTCGGGAGACTCGCCCGGGACGGTCAGGGAGATCCAGCCGC
Organism: Streptosporangium minutum; assembly: GCF_002149035.1. Classification (GTDB taxonomy): domain Bacteria; phylum Actinomycetota; class Actinomycetes; order Streptosporangiales; family Streptosporangiaceae; genus Streptosporangium; species Streptosporangium minutum. Next base: position 4,158 of record NZ_NGFP01000326.1, on the reverse strand, counting down.
TCTTGGTGTACGGCTTGGCGTGCAGCACGTCGGCGACCCAGCGGAGCTGGTCGACGCCGAGGAGCTGGCGGAGCCGGCCGCCGTAGCTGTACTTGAAGGGCGGGATGACCGCGCACTCGCTGAACTTGCCGGCGTACAGCGGGATCTTCCCCGAGTCGCCGTAGGACTCCAGGATCGGATCGTCCCAGCCGAGCCCGGCGATCTCGAACAGCACCGCCTGGGCCTCGATGATCGGGCCCCGGTCGTCCTCGGCGGCCCTGCCGTTGGTCCTTACGTGTCGCATCAGCCAGATCCACGTCTCCCCACAAGACGCGAATCTGAGGAGGTCGGGCATTCAGGTCTCCACGTTGGGGAAATGGAAGGGGTTGTGTGGGAGTCTGCGCCGTCGGGAGACGTTGGCGCGGACGTAGTAGACGGCGTAGTGCAGCAGTGCGAGCAGCCCGATGGCCACCAGCAGCAGGGCCGTGTTGGGGTCGGCCCCGACCATGCCGAGCGTGCCGACCGCGATGTAGGAGCTGTTGACGAGGGCCAGCATCATCACGTTGATCCCCGGCCAGGCGAGCGGCGCGTAGGTCTCGGGATAGCGGGGGTCCACCGGCAGGTTGGGGGTCCAGCCGAGGGCCGAGAAGTGGTCCTTGAGCTGGACCACGTAGAGCAGGCGGAAGTTGTTGAGCGCCCGCGCGGTCCGCATGTGCGCGTTCACCGCCTCGATCAGCCGCAGGAATGGCAACATGTTCAGCAGTCCGAACGCGGCGATCGTCGCGAACAGATACCACGGCACGCCGTCCCAGGAGGTCAGCGCCCCGGGGTTGATCACCTTCGCGCTCGCCAGCGCGATGGCGGCGGCGAACGGGGCGGCGAGCAGGCTCATGGAGAGCCTGGTCATCTTGAGCCGTTCGTCCTTGGCGGCGAGGTAGACGTGGTAGGTCCCGCTGAAGTCCACGGCCACGAGCTGGAGGAAGTCCTTGGGTTCCACGGGCAGGTCGTCAAGCCTCTCGGGCAGCGACTCCGCGGTCATGCGCGGCAACATCTTCCGCATCGGGACCCACTCTCGGGGGCTGGCGGACTTGCGCGGTAAGAAGATTTTGACCCACTTGTTAGCCGCGTGCGCGTGATTCGCCACATCTCTCACAACTTCTCTGAGCCATCCGGCATCTAAGGGGTGACGTTGCCGGGGACGGGGGTTTCTCACCATGGGACTGACGGCGCTCGCACCGGGTGATCCCGTACGGCTGGGCGCGTACCGGCTGGCCGGACGGCTGGGGACAGGCGGGCAGGGGATCGTCTACGAGGCCTACGACGCCGAGGGCGGCCGAGCCGCGATCAAGGTGCTGCGCGGGGACGTGGCGGCGGACCCGAGGCTGCGGACGCGGTTCATGAAGGAGGCGGAGGCGGCGCGGCGGGTGGCGTCGTTCTGCACCGCCCGGATCCTCGCGGTGGACTTCGACGCGCCGAGGCCGTACATCGTCAGCGAGTTCGTCGCCGGGTCCGACCTGCGCGGGGCGGTCCGCGAGGCAGGGCCGTACGCCGGGGACGCCCTGCACCGGCTCGCCATCGCGCTGGCCACGGCGCTGACCGCGATCCACCGCGCGGGGGTGGTCCATCGCGACGTCAAGCCGGAGAACGTGCTGCTCGGCCCGGACGGACCCCGGGTGATCGATTTCGGCGTGGCCAGGACCGGGGAGATGCCGCCGACCACGACGGGGGTCGTCGCGGGGACGCCGACGTTCATGGCGCCCGAGGTGTTCGTCGGGCAGCGGGCGGGCCCGCCGGCCGATGTGTTCGCCTGGGGCGGGGTGCTGCTGTTCGCCGCCACGGGCAAGGACCCGTTCCAGGCGGAGACCCTGGGCGGCGTGATGCACCGGGTGCTCACCGTCGACCCCGACCTCGGCGACGTCGCCGAACCGCTGCGCTCGCYGATGGCCGCCGCGCTGGCCAAGGAGGCGACGGCCCGGCCGGCCGCGCACGAACTGCTGACGGGCCTGCTCGGCGCCGCCGCAGGGGAGGCGGAGGACGGGGTGGCCGAGGCCCTCGTGGCGGGGGCGCGGGCTGCCCGGGGGGTCCTGCCGGCCGGATCCGGCGCCCCCGCGCTCGGCGTGGTCGCCGAGGAGGCCTTCACCGGGCTGTCGCCCGAGGCACAGGCCGACGCCCCTGGAGTGCTGCTCCGCATGATCGGTGACGACTCGATCCAGAGCGTCGACTACCGGCCGGAGGACGAGCCGGTGATCGCCCGTTTCGCCGCCGCCGGGCTGCTGGTCAGGGACGGCGCCACCGTCGCTCCGACCGGAGCGGCCCTGTCGCGGGCCTGGCCCCGGCTGCGCGAGTGGCTGGCGGCCGAGCGCGACGGGCTGCCGGTGCATCGCCGGCTGGCCGAGGCGGCCCGGGTCTGGGAGGAGCGCGGACGCCTCCCCGGAGACCTCTACCAGGGGGCGTCGCTCCGGGAGGCGCTGCACTGGGCCGCGACCGAGCGGCGCTACCTCGGGATGAACCGCCGGGAACGGCAGTTCCTCGACACGGCCTCGGCGGCGGAACGGCGGCGTCAGCGCAGGAGGCGGCTGGTCACCGCGGGGATGGCCGTGCTGCTCGCCTTCTCGCTGGGCGTGACCGCGATCGCCCTGCACCAGCGGCAGACTCTCGCCGGGCAGGCCGAGGACCTGGGGCGGCAGCGCGACGAGTCGGCCGCCCGGGCCGCCGCCGCCCGCGCCGACGACCTGCGCGACTCCGACCCCGGGACCGCCATGCGGCTCAGCGTGGCCGCCTGGCGGATCGCCCAGGTGCCGGAGGCGCGCTCCGCGCTGCAGGCCGCACTGGCCCAGGCGAAGATCGACGTGTTCACCGACCCCGACGCCACCTCCAGGGCCTCCTACGTCCTGACGCCCGACGCGCGGACGCTCGTGCGGGCGTACGGCGGCGAGGTCGTCATGTACGACGTGGCCACGCACAGGCCGGTCCGGTCGTTGCGGGGAGTGGGAGACCTCGCCGCCGTGACCGCGGCGAGCTCCGACGGCTCGATCCTCCAGGTCGGCAGGAGGCTCTGGGACAGCGCCACGGGCAAGGCCGTCGGCCCGGCGATCCCCGAGGGGGCGAGGGCGGAGCTGGAGCCGGAGCGGCGGCTGATCTCGATCATCGGCCCCGACCGGCTGGTGATGCGCCCACCGGCCGGGGGCGGGCCGCTGGTCTCGGTGGCCGGGACCGAACTGGAGGGGACCGTCTCGCCGGACGGCCGGTGGGCTGCCGTGGCCGGCCGTCAGGGCACGGTCGAGGTCTGGGACCTGGCCGCGGGGAGACGGACGTTCAGCCGGAGGATCGACGGCCCCGTCAGCCTCCGGGGGGAGCGGGGAGCGCCGCAGATCGCGTTCAGCCCGGACGGCGCGACCCTCGCGGTCGGCGGTGACACCTCGATCACGCTGCTTGACCCCGCCGATGGGAAGCAGCGCGGCGAGCACTTCGCGAGCACCGGCGGCGGCTCGCTCAGGTTCAGCCCGGACGGCCGCTTCCTCGCCGAGCAGGCGGACGACACCCTCTATCTCTGGAAGGTGGCCGACCGGACCATATCCGCGCAGTTCCCCCTGGCGACCTTCGGCAGAGCGCGCTTCACCGCCGACAGCCGCACGCTGCGGTACCCGACCGAGTACGGCTCGGTGGTATCGGTCGACATCAGCGCCGTCACCCACACCGACACACTGAACGTGCCCAGGGAGCGCAGCGGCTGGGAGAGCGCGGCGTTCGCTCCCGGGGGCCGGGTGCTCGCCTACGCCAACCTGGGCGTGGCCCGCCTCTGGGACCCCACCCGGCTGGCCCCGATCGGCGGCCCGTTGACCGCCGACGCGGGTTCGGCCGGGGTGTTCAGCCCGGACGGCAGGACACTCGCCATCCCCCGCAGGGACGGTTCGGCGGTGACCCTGTGGGATGTCGCCACCCGCCGGAGCCTCACCACTCTGGAGACCGGGGCCGGACCGGTCATGGCCCTCGCCTTCAGCGGGGACGGCCGGAGGCTCGCGGCCGGTGTTGGCGGTGCGGGCGGCAAGGAGATCCAGATCTGGGACGTGCGCGCGGGCAGGATCACCGGGACGGTGCACCGGGGGTTCATCGAGAGCCTGGCCTTCCGTCCGGGCGGGGATCCGGGCGACGGCCGGGCCGGGGAGCCGGGGGGAGATC
>NZ_NGFP01000325.1 GCF_002149035.1 Streptosporangium minutum | reverse complement strand
GTACAGGGCGTCGCCGATGGAGGCATCGGCGGGGAAGCTCCATCCGGCCGGGCGGGCGGCGGGCGGGCCGTCATCGGGGACGACGGCTCCCGGCTCGTAGCGGGCCAGCAGGTTTCCCTGAAGCCGCGGACAGGCGGGGGTGCGGGCCGGCTCGGCCCGGCGGCGGCATTGTTGAGACGTCCGACAGCGGCCATCACACGAGACGGCCATGCGGGGGCGGGTACCGTCTGGACGTGGTATTCATGCACCGGACTTCCGGCGACAGCGGACGCAATCCGGACGTCGCCTCTGAGCGCCTTGCGCGTGGATGGCCGGACCCGAACGGCACGGAGATCCCGGTGCCGGCCGGCGGCCAGGCAGAACGCCGGCCGGAACCGCGGGATGGGGGCTTCATGCGGCGGATGGGCGCAATGGCGGCGGTGTCTCTCGCGCTGGTCTCAGGCGGCTGCGCGTCAGGGGCGGGCAGTCCGGAGGGCACGCCCACCAAGGCGGCCGCGCCCGTGGTCCCGCCCGCCGTCGGGAGCGCGGAGGCGGTGGTCGTCTCCCAGAAGGACTGTCCCGAGCCGGCCCGCGCCGCTGACGGGTTCCAGGCGGCCTCCGTCCGGCCGAGCTGGAAGCCGCTCCCGGGGAGCGGTGAGGCGGGCGTCCTCCGGGGCGGTGTGATGGCCTCGGACGGGGCGTTGTGGGCGCTGCGCGACACGGGAGAGGGCCTCACGACGCCGGTCCGGTGGAAGGACGGCCGCTGGGAGACGGCGGCCCTGCCACCCGGGGTGAAGGCCGTCAAGGCCCTGGCGGCGAGTCCCGGCGGCGAGATCTGGGCGGTCCAGCCGGGGGCGGAGACATGGAAGGGCGGCGTGCTCGGGAGCGCCGGGTGGCGGGGGTCGACGCTGACCGTGCCGGGCAATGTGAGGGAGGACGGCCCCGCCAGCGCGCACGGCGGCTGGGTGAGCTTCGGCGTCGCCGCCGTCCACTGGGACGGCACGGGCTGGAAGCGGGTGGACCTGCCCGCCGGCCAGGGAGGCGAGGGGGCCTCCGTCGGATACCGGCTGTCCGGCTCGGACGAGGAGGTCTGGGCCGTGCCCGCCGAAGGCCCCAAGGCTGTGCGGTTGCGCGACGGCGTGTCGCAGGTGGTGGAGTTCGCGCTGCGGATCGACGCGAGGGAGGCCATCCACGACACCCAGGGCGGCGCCTTCTACCCGCAGGCCGTCGCGGTCGTCGGCGCGGACGAGACGTGGGTGCTCGGGGCCGCGGCGTTCGGCACCCATTACCTGGAGGAGGGCGAGGACACCAAGGCCGGGCGGGTGGTGGCGCTGCGCCACACGCAGGGCACGTGGCGCTGCACGTGGGGTCCCTTCCACCGGGAGAACTTCGAAGGCGCGTTCGTGGACGCGGTGCCGGACGGGGATGGCGGGCTGTGGGCGGTGACGGCGGAGTCGACGCTGTGGCACCTCAGCGGCGGGCGCTGGACCAGGGAGCGCCTGCCTGCCGACGAGGGTGCGGAGCCGCACGTCACCGACCTGGTGGCCGCCGGCCATGAAATCTACGCGCTGGGATCAGTCGCCTCGGGGGAACAGTCCCACGGGGCGCTCTGGCGCGCCGGTTAGGCGGTCTCCCGCCGCCTGCCGTTGACCGGCGGCCCCCGGCCGCGACCGCGGCCGGGGGCCCGCTATCACCAGCGACAGGGCTCACCGCCACGACACGGGGGACGGGAGGATCACCTCGCCTCCGGCGGGGATCGCCTCACTGGTTGAGGCGGGCGGTGACGAGGTCGGTGAAGCCGTTGGCGAGCAGGATCACGGCGATCGCGGTGAGCAGGATGCCCGCGACGCGGTCGAGGATCATGGCGCCTTTGAGCGAGATGCGGCGCTGGACGTGGCCGGACAGATACAGCGTCAGCCCGGTGACCGCGGCGAAGCACAGGGCGGCGATCGACAGGGCGACCTTGTCCTGCGTGCCGGTCGCCGAGGCCGAGGCGGCGACGCCGAAGGCGAAGGTGGTGCCGCCGACGGTCAACGGGAAGCTGAGCGGGGTGAACAGGATCGACTTGGGATCCGGGACCGGCTCGGGCGGCAGCGCGGTGCCCTGTCTCTCCCGCTCCTGGAGCTTCTCCAGTTCCTCGACGGCGCCGGCTTTGCCGCGCATCAGCGGGATGGACGCGTACGCCAGGGCGATGCCTCCGGTGGCGGTCAGCGCCGCGGTGCTGATGCCGAGCAGTTTGAGCAGCGGCTCGCCGACCCACAGCGCGGCCAGGACGAAAACGGCGACGTTGAACGCGAGGCCCAGCGCCAGCCGGTTGACCTGTCCGTGATTGTAGGGCCGGACGATCGGCAGATAGGACGCCAGCGCGGCGACGGGGCTGTAGAGCCCGAACAGGGCCAGGAAGAGAATCAGTGCTGGGTGACTCATCGCGGTCCTCCCGCCGTGAAGCTGATGGCCGCCGATCGTGTGCCGGATCGGCTGCCGCCGGTCACGGGGGGATGGCGCGGGGACGGCCCCCGGCCCCGCGCGTCGCTTCGGGACCTAGACCGGGTCGCGCAGGATGGGGCAGGTCATGCAGTGCCCGCCGCCGCGGCCCTTGCCCAGCTCGAAGCCCTCGATCTCGATCACGTCCACGCCGTGCTCGCGCAGCTTCCTGTTGGTGAACTCGTTCTTGTGGTACCCGACCACGACGCCCGGCTCCAGGGCGACGAAGTTGCTGCCGCTGTCCCACTGCTCCCTGGCCCGCTGGTAGTCGTCTCCCCCGGTGGGGACGATGTCGAGCTTGCCTATGCCGAGCGCGTCCTCGAACGCGGCGGCCAGGTTCGGCTCCCGGTGCACCTCGACGGCGCCCTCCTTGTCCCCCGGCCGCAGCGAGTAGACCGCCGCGTTCTCCACGACCGGCGGGTAGCCGGTGGCCTTGTCGACGTCCAGCAGCGTAAACACGGTGTCGAGGTGCATGTAGGAGCGGTGCGGCGGGATGTTGACCGCGAGCACCCTGGTGGCGGCCCCGGCGGCGAACAGCTCCCTGGCGAGGTGCTCGATCATGATCGGGCTGGTGCGCTCGCTGACGCCGATGGCCACGACGCCGTTGCCGATGGGCATCATGTCGCCGCCCTCCAGCGAGGCGCGGCCGAAGTCCTCCTCGTCGAAACTGCCGTCGTCGCCCATCGGCGGGTACCAGTAGGCGAAGCCGTCGCTGGCGAACATCGGGTGGAAGTGGTAGACGATGCTCTGGTTGATCGTCTCCAGACGGCGGGCGTGATAGTAGAGCGGGTTCAGCGAGACCCCGCCGTACAGCCAGGCCGAGGGGTCGCGCTGGTAGAGCGAGTTCGGCAGCGGCGGCAGGATGAAAGATCCCGTCCGGGCCATCGCGGTGACCAGGGAGCGCGCGTCGAAGCCTTCGCGGCCGGCTTGGGTGGCGGTGACGAACTCCTCCTTGGTCAGCCCGCCGATCAGGTGTTCGGCCAGCTTCTCCCCGCTCCAGGAGGCGAGCTCGGCGCGGACCTCGTCGACGAGGACGGGTCCCACCGTCAGGTGGCTGACCATGCGTTCCACGGCGTGCCGCTTGGCCTCGGGCGCGGCCTCCAGCGCCTCGGCGAGCAGTTGCTGGTGGTGGAAGACCTCGATGCCGCGGCCGCGCATCATGGCCACGAACGCGTCGTGCTCGCTCTGGGCGCGGCTGACCCAGAGCACGTCGTCGTAGAGCAGCTCGTCCTTGTTGCTCGGTGTGAGCCGCTTCAGGCTGAGATCGGGCCTGTGCACGATCACCTGCCGCAGTGTGCCCACCTCGGAGTGGACTCCGTATTTCGTGCTCACAACGTCCCCCGAACGTTGTCGAGGAAGCATCCGCTGATGCTCCGCTGAGAAATGGGCCGGGCGTCTGGCGGATCGCCTGCGGCACGTACACGTGGCTTTCGCGTACCGACGTGTTGTGTCCGTTGTGCCCCGGGTCAGCCCAGCTCAAGCGTGCTCTTGGGCGGATGCGCACTTACCGTCCGCCCGTCCGGGGCACCGCGGGCGGGCACGTCGCCGCTCTGCTGAGCGGCCACTGCGGGGACCGGGGTCCACGTGCTGTCCACCGAGACCGTGCCGGGCGTCGAGAGGGCGGGGCCGGCCCGGCTGCGGCCGGGCCTGGGCGCCGCCCCCGGGGCCGTGGTCAGGTCAGCTCGGCCAGCACCGCCGCCAGGTCGTCGTAGGTGCCGCGGAGGCCCTCGGCGTTGCCCAGGCGGTGGCGCTCCAGGCGGACGGCCCCGATATGGCGGGCCTCGTAGATCCGCGAGCGCCACACCGCGGCGGCCGAGCGATCCGGCGCGCCGTAGCCGTCGCCGTCCCAGAACGCGTCCCGTTCAGTTCCGGGCCTGGCCAGCGCCATCCGGATCGTCCAGTCCGCCGAGGGGTCGCCCCACAAGGTCCGGTCCATGTCCAGCACGCCGATGATCACGGGCTCCGGGGCCGTGTCGTCGAGCATCACGTTGACGGTCCACAGGTCACCGGAGAGCATGCGCGGCTCCGTGATCTCGTCGAGGACCGCGTGATGCCCGGCGGCGACGGCCGTGACCTTGCGCAGGTCGGCGGCGTCCAGCCCGAGGCCGTCCAGGTCGGCGGCGATGTCCTGCAGAGACGCGATCACCGCCTGGCTCCAGGTGGTGTGCGGCGGCCCGGCGACGGGGCCGAAGTGCGGGCCGCGCACCGCGTGCACCGTCTTGGCGATCGCGCCCATCTGCCGGAAGAAGCCGGGCCGGGCCGAACGCGGATAGTCGCCGAGGCGGTCCGGGGCGGGCACGCCGTCGAGCAGGCTCTGAACCATCCAGTCCCGGCCGATCACCTCGTGCGACCAGTCCGCCGCGATCACCCGCGGCATCAGCGGCGCGATCGCCGTGAGCCACGGCACGCTCGCGTACTCGTTGCGCATCAGCTGCCGCTCGGACCGGAACTGCCGCTCCGGCTCCGGGGCGACCCGCAGGATCACCGGCCGTTCCTGCCCGGTCACGGTGACACGGTAGGTGGTGTTGTACATCCCCAGGCCCAGCTCGACGGCGGAGACGGCACGGGCGCCGGCGCCGAAGACGCGGTGGCAGATCGACTGGATCTCCTCCCCCGTCACCGACTGCTGGAACGCCTGCGCGCTGCGCTCGATCGGCTGGAATCTCATTCCGCGTCCTCGCCTTCGGGGGGGCCGGCGAGCGTGCGTGCGGCCGCCACGTCGTTCTCGTCCCACCCCCAGTGGCCGTCGCGCCCGTCCTCCCTGGCCTGTTCGTCGATCCACCGGTTGTGCGCCTCCCAGGCCGCCTGCTTGCTGGTTCCCAGGGCGGCGCCGATCTGCGACCACGAGGCGCCGGCCCGGCGGGCGGACCGCACGGAGAGCTGACGTCCGTAGCCCGCCTTCCGCGCGATCACCTCGCCCAGCGCGAGGAGCTCCAGCGCCTCGCCCCGCGTCAGGGGCTCCGCGCCGGGGTCAGGCGGCGTGAGCACGGAGTCTTCCTCGTCGGCCGGTGACGCCAGGGCGTCCCGGGCGCGCAGCGCGTCATAGCGCGCGACCGCGGTCAACAGGGTGAACCGGAGTTCGAGTTCGTCAGGAGTGGACATGACCCCAGTATTTCGTCAGGCCACCTTGACGTCAAGGTGGCCTGACGTCGATCCGCCGGCTTTCCGGAGCCGGCTGTGCGAGCCGCGCCGGCCGGCGCCGGGTCAGGCGTGCCGGGTCAGGCGTGCCGGGTCGGGCGCGGAGCAAGCGTGGGGCAACCGCTCCCCAATCGCCTATTGATCGCCCGCCAAGAGTGGTAAGGCGCAATAAGGGGAAGAAGGGAGAAACACATGACCTCCAGGGGAATCGGCGTCGTCGGCGCCGGGATTTCCGGTCTCACGCTGGCTCTGCGGCTGCAGCAGCTCGGCGTGGACGTGACCCTCTACGCCGAGAGCTCCGCCGACGGGATGCGGCGGAGCCGGCTGCCTAACACCGTCGCCCGGATGAAGGCCACCCGCGCCCGCGAGCAGGCGCTGGGCAGCGAGCACTTCGCTCTGGCCGGCAGCCTGTCGGACACCGCGAAGATCTCGATCAAGGGTGAGCCGCCGCTGGAGTTCCAGGGCGCGCTGGAGCACCCCTTCCACGCGCTCGACTTCCGCCTCCTGATCCCCGCCTTCCTCGACGACTTCACCTCTCGCGGGGGGCGGCTGGTGGTGACGGAGGGCGCCCCCGGCGCGGCGGAGGTCGAGAGGTGGTCGGCGGACCACGAGCTGATCGTGGTGGCGGCCGGGCGGCGTTCGGTGGCCGAGCTGTTCCCCCGCGACGACCGCCGCTCTCCCTACGACCGCCCGCAGCGGTCGCTGCTGGCCGGCCTCTACTCCGGCATCGCTCCGGCGGGCTTCAGCTACAACGTCTCGCCGGGCTGCGGGGAGATCTTCCAGATGCCGATGTGGACGCGGGACGGCCTGGCCGCCGGGATGCTGGTCGAGGCGATCCCGGGCGGCCCGCTGGAGCCCGTCACCCGGCTCTCCTACCCGGACGACCCGCGCGCCTTCACCCGGACGCTGGAGAGGGTGCTGGCGGAGCACGCGCCACGGATCGCCGAGCGGATCGACCCCCGCTCGTTCGCGCCGCTCGGCCCCGACGACCTGCTCCAGGGCGCGGTCACGCCGGTGGTCCGTACGCCGGTCGCGAAGCTCTCCACCGGGCGGGTCGCCCTTGCCATAGGCGACGCGTGGATCACCAACGATCCGATCACCGGCCAGGGCGCCAACCTCGGCTCGCACTGTGCCTGGGTGACCGCCGAGGCCATCGCGGGGGGCGGGCCGTACGGGGAGGAGTTCGGCCGTTCCGTGGCCGCCGAGATGTGGAAGGTCGCCGGACCGGTCACCGAGTGGAGCAACGCCTTTCTCCAGCCGCCCGCCGAGCACGTGTTCCGGCTTTTCGCCGGCGCCGCCGTGCACAGGGGCCTGGCGGACCACTTCGTCAACCTGTTCAGCGACCCCGTCGCCGCCTGGGCCGTGTTCTCCGACCCGGTCCAGGTCGACGCCCTGCTGGCCGCCGCCCCGGAGGTCTCCCTGCCTGTGGCGCCATGACCCCGCCCGCCCCGCGGGCGCGGCAGGTCGCGCGCGGCCGGGGACGCCTCGCGACGCGCCTCGTCCGGGAGCACGGCGGGCACGGCGGGCACGGCGGGTTCGACGGGCTCGACGGACCGGAAGGGCGGCTCGGGGTGGACGCCGAGCCGGAGTGCGATCGGCCGCCGCCGGCGCACCATACGGCAGCCGTGAGGACCAGAGAAAGGTCATTATCGGGCAATTGGTTCATAAAGCCGCTTCCTGGGTAGCCGCTCTGCCGACATGGGAACCGCGACGAAAGTGCCGCAGACACGGAGCATGAGCGGCGAGGAGCTCTCGGCCGACCACGCGTGGACGACCCTGCGCAGGTACGGCCGCTGGCACCTCATCCGTGACTCCTTCGCCAGATTCAGGTACGGCGACGGAATGACCAACTCACGGGCACTGGCCTTCCAGATCTGCCTGTCCATCATCCCCGGCGCCATCGCGCTGGTCGGGCTGAGCTCGGTGCTCAACCAGGAGCAGCTCGGCCAGGTGCTGGAGCTGACCCTGAGCAGAATCGCTCCCGGAGCCGGGGTCGAGGCGGTCAAGGACGTGCTCGCCGACAGCCACCGGCAGGCGGGCCGCACCGGGGGGACCCTCGCCCTGTGGCTCGGCCTGGTCACCGCGCTGTTCTCGCTGACCAGCGCCATGGCCCAGGTGGAGCGCGGGGCCAACCGCATATACGGCGTGGAGCGCGACCGCCCGTTCCATCGCAAGTACGGCAAGGCCCTGCTGATGGCCGTCACCGCCGGCGCCTTCATGACCGTGGGCTTCGTGGTGATGGTCGGCGGCGGGGCGATCGGGCGGGCCCTCGCCAAGGTCTACGGCTGGGGCGACGGCATGATCGGCGCGTTCACGCTGGTCCGCTGGCCGGTCGGTTTCCTGCTGGCCCTGCTGTCCGCCTCGGTGCTGTTCCGCGCCGCCCCCCGGCGCAGGCAGCCGGGTCACACCTGGCTGGCGTTCGGCGCCCTGGTCTCACTCGTCCTGTGGACGGTCTTCACCCTGCTGCTGGCCCTGTACACCGAGCACAGCGGCACCTTCGGCGCCACCTACGGCCCGCTCACCGCCGTCATGGCACTGCTGCTGTGGTCCTTCCTCAGCTCGATGGCGCTCTTTCTCGGGCTGGCCTTCGCCGCGCAGCTGGAGGCGTGCCGCGGCGGGAGCGCGGGGCCGGTCGAGCCGGATCCCGGGCCCACCGCCGAGGAGGAGCGGGAGCCGCTGGTGGGGGCCGTCGGCGCGGCGGTCGCCGAGACCGCGCGGGGACTGGCGCGGCTCTGGCGCAGGCGCCGGAGGCGGGGACCCGGCGGGGCGGCGCTCCGGCGGCGGCCCCCGGCCACGCCGGTGAGCGCGCCGGTCGACCGGGGGTGACCGCGCCGGACGGCGGAGGGACCGCCGGGTCCGCGCACGGCCCGGCAGGCGGCATCCTGTGGGGATGAGCTACCGCGTATGCGTTGTGTGCATGGGGAACATCTGCCGCTCCCCCATGGCCGAGGTCGTGCTGAGGAAGACGCTGGCCGACCACGGGCTGGGCGATGTCGTCACGGTCGACAGCGCGGGCACGGGCGGCTGGCACCAGGGCCACCCGATGGACGAGCGGGCCTCGGCGATGCTGTCCGACAACGGCTACGACGGCTCCTCGCACCGGGCCAGGCAGTTCCTGGCCGACTGGTTCGGGCAGGTGGACCTGGTGCTGGCGATGGACACGGAGAACCTGCGGGCTCTGCGCCGCCTGGCCCCGGCCGGCTCCGAGGTGCGGCTGTTCCGCTCGTTCGATCCGGCCGCGCCGCCGGGCGCCGAGGTGCCCGACCCCTACTACGGCGACCGCGAGGGCTTCGCCGACGTGCTGGAGATGGTCGAGGCCGCGTCCGAGGGACTCGCCGAGCACCTGTCGCGGACTCTGCGCCGCTGAGGACGATCCCCGGGCGACGGCCCGGCCGGCTCCGCCGAACGGCGTCCGGCCCGCTCCGCCGGGCGCCCCGCTGCCCGTCCAGCGCCATCCGGGCCACCCCGCTGCCCGTCCAGCGCCATCCGGGCCACCCCGCTC
>NZ_NGFP01000324.1 GCF_002149035.1 Streptosporangium minutum | reverse complement strand
GTGATCTGGTGCACCCCGAAGTCCAGCAGGATGAACTGGTTCTGCGGGGTGCGCACGGTGGCTGCGAGCAGGTTGAGCTGCTGGGAGCTGAGGAAGGCGGCGGTGAAGGCGGTGGCCGGGTCGTTGTAGACCTGGCCGGGGGTGCCGACGTCCTGGAGCACGCCGCGGTCGTACTCGTCCGCGTCCAGGCTACGGCGGGCGAAGCGGTGGATGCGGACCGGCAGCGCCGCGGGGTCGAAGCTCACCCGCAGCATGTACTGACCGGCCGGGAAGCGGAAACCCCGCTCGTAGGCGCGGGCCTCCGCGCCACTGGGATCGGCCAGCCCGTAGCGGATCATCTGAGTCTCCCTGGTCCGCAGCGCCCGATCGAACAGCAGCTCGGCCACCACCAGGGCGGCCGGCCCGTCACGGCGGACCCGGCCGACGCGGCAGTCCTCCAGCGCCCGGACCCGCACGCGCTCCACGTCGCAGCCCAGATCGCCCCAGTAGATCATGATGTAGCGGTCGGCGGCGTCCTCGTGCGCCTGCACCACCTGGAGCGTCTCGCGCCGGGTGATGCTGCGATCCGCTCCGATCCGGAGCGTCTCGTGCATCCCGACGATGTGCAGGCGCCGGTCGTCGGCCACCCCGTCCAGCTCCTCCAGCAGCGCCGACAGGGCGCGGGCCGGCTCCAAGATCGACGAATAGGCCACCGCGCCCGGCATCAGCGGGCTGCTGCGGCCGCGTGGCCGGGGCGGGCCGAGCAGTTCCATCAGCGAGCGCGGCGGCAGGATGAGGATCTCCTCCAGCGCGCGTACGGCGCGCAGCGACTCGGGCCGCTCGGGACGGCGCAGGCCCTGCTGCCAGTAGCTCAGGCTCGTCGTCCCGACCCGTAGCCCGCGCTCCCCCAGGCGGTGCCGGAGCCGGTCCAGGGTCAGGCCGCGCGCCTGGACCGCGACGCGCAGCGCGATGTGAAAAGGACCGTCACGCAGAGCGGCCTTGAGTTCACGATCATCTGACATGTGTGAATTTTCACAAATTTTCACCACTGTGTCACCGAGGGGTGGCGCTCTTGTGGCGCGCTTCGGTTCCCCGTTCACAGCACACATGCCGGACGGTCCGCCCCGCCTTGTCCGGCCCGCGCATCCGGCCGACCATCCCTTCAACAGCACCGGCTTCTCCCCCCAGGAGCTCGACATGCCCTATCCATCATCCGGCGGGTTCCGGCGCACGGCCATCGCGCTCGTGCTGACGACCGGGGTCTGGCTGGCGTCGCCCGGCATCGCCGCCCATGCCGCGGCCGCCTACCGCCTCAACATCACCATGCAGGCCCAGCAGTACACCAACTGGTGCTGGGCGGCCGCCGGCAACACCGTGGCCGCCTACCACGGCTACGACTACAGCCAGAACCAGTTCTGCAACCTGGCCTTCAACCGCTCGGTGAACTCCAGCTGCCCCAACAACCAGGCCACCCTGGCCAACGACCAGAACGCCTTCCGCCGGATCGGCATCTCGCCCGGCACCTACGTCTACAACTACCTGACCTACAACGCGGTGATCAGGGAGATGAACGCCAACCGGCCGGTGCTGACCCGGATCCAGTGGTCCTCCGGCGGCGGGCACATGCACACCATCTACGGCTATGACCAGAGCGGGTCGTGGATCTACTGGGGCGATCCCTGGCAGTCCAGCTCCCGCTACAACTGGGCGGCCTACAACTACTACGTCGGCAACGGGTCCTTCTCCTGGACCCACTCCCTCGACTACATCGGCGCGTGAGGAGGCTCCCATGAAGCGCATCGCAGCGGTCCTCGCCCTGACCGGATCCCTCCTGCTCGCCCCCTCCCTCGCCCACGCGGCCACGGACGACCCGGCCCCCCAGAGCCCGGCCGAGGCTGCGGCCGTGCAAGCCGTACCACCCGGCGCCGGCGACCGAGCGGCCGCCCGCGCCGCCGCCTCGGCCCCGGGCGTCCAGCGGACGCTCGGCGAGTTCTTCGCCACCAAGGGGGCCCCGCCCGGGACGGACACCAGAGCGGTGGCGCCGATCGCCGTGAGGGTGACCGAGCAGACCGTGGCCGTCAACCACCTCAACCCCGCCTTCGTCGCCGGACAGTCGGGGGAGGTCGCGCGGTTCGCGTTCTTCGCCACCCGGGCCGACGCGGCCGACGGCCGGACCGCCTCGATCTGGACGAGCCGCTCACGGACCGGCGGCTGGCAGGTCAGCAACATCGCCAGTGGCGACGACGAGCAGCGCTACGCCTCACAGCCGGGCACGGTCTTCCTCGAACCGCAGATCAACGCCTGGTACGCGCTCAGGGACGGCCGTGTCGTCCCGCTCAGCACCGAGGCGACGGCCTCCGTCGGGGCGGGCGGCGTGCCGCTGGCGGATTACCAGAAGCTGGTCTCGGGCCGCTACGGCGACAAGCTGCCCGGCTCCGCGTACGCCCGCAACGGCACCGCCGGCGGCTACGGGCCCGGCGCCTCCGCCGGTGATGGCGGGTCGCCGCCGGCACCGGGCGGCGCCCCGCTCGGCTGGGCGATGAGCGCGGGAGTGCTGCTCGTCGGAGGGTCCGCCGCCTGGATCACGGGTTGGCTGGGCGGACGCGCGCTCCGCCGCCGCACCTCCCGGACCTGAGCGGCACGCCCGTCACCGGACGCCCGGCCCGCCAGGCCGGGCGTTCCGTGCCGGGGACCGTCGTGGAGGGCCGTCGCGGCCCCCTCCGCGCGCCCCTGCCGGCGGCGTGCTCGCCGGCGCCGGGGAGGCCCGCGCCAGATCTAGCGGTTGACCAGCGGGCCGGAGCCGGTCGAGCGGCGCACGACCAGCTCGGGCTGGAACATCAGCTCGATGTGCCTGCTCCGGATGCCGTTGATCTCCTCCAGGAGGGTGGCCACCGCGGCCGAGGCCATCGCGCCGATGGGCTTGCGCACGGTGGTCAGCGGCGGGTCGGTGAAGGCGATCAGCGGCGAGTCGTCGAACCCCACCACCGACACGTCCGCCGGAACCGACAACCCCCGATCMCGGCACGCCCGGATCGCCCCCAGCGCCATCAGGTCCGAGGCGCACACGATGCCCGTGCAGCCCCGCTCCAGCAACTGCGCCGCCGCCGCCTGACCCCCCTCCACCGAGAACAGCGAGTGCGAGATCAGCTCGTCGACCCCGTCCGCCCCCAGCAGCTGCGCCATCGCCTGCCGGTAGCCCTCGATCTTGCGGATCACCGGCACGAACCGGCCGGGCCCGACGGCCAGGCCGATCCGCTCGTGCCCGAGATCCACCAGATGCTGTACGGCCAGCCGCGCGGCGGCCCGGTCGTCCGGGGAGATGAACGGCGCCGGGACGTCGCCGGCGTGCCCGTTGAGCAGGACGATGGGCACGCCCTGCCCGATGAGCTGGGTGTAGCGGTCGGAGCGCGCGGTGATGTCGGCGTGCAGCCCGGAGACGAAGATGATGCCGCTGACCCCGCGCTCCACGAGCAGCTCGGTGAACTCGTCCTCCACCGCCCCGCCGGGGAGCTGGGTGCACAGCAGCGGGGTGTAGCCGTGCTGGGTCAGCGCCTTCTCGAAGGCCTGGGCGAACGCCGGGAAGATCGGGTTGTCCAGCTCCGGGGTGACCAGGCCGATCAGCCCGTTGCTGCGCTGGCGCAGCCGCTGCGGCCGCTCGTACCCCATCAGGTCCAGCGCGGCCAGGACGGCCTGCCGGGTGGCGGCGGAGACGCCCGGCTTGCCGTTGAGCACCCTGCTGACCGTGGCCTCACTCACCCCCGCCTGCGCGGCGATGTCGGTCAGCCTGGCCGCGCCGTTGCCCGGCGGGCCGCCGCTATACGGCATCGCGTTCCCACCAGACCGCGGAGTCGGGCGCGAGCCGTACCGTGTCGCCGTCGACGACCGGTTCCTCGCTGGCCAGCAGGACCCGTCCGGGCGCGGGCAGCTCGACCGGCTCGCCGGTCAGGTTGAGTGTGCAGGCGAAGCCGTCGCCCCGGGCGAAGGCCAGCGTGCCCTCGGGTGAGTCCAGCCAGGTCAGCGGCGCGTCGTCGAAGGAGCGGCGGGCCCGCCTGATCTCCAGCGCCGTCCGGTAGAGGCGCAGCGTGGAGAGCGGGTCGCGGAGCTGGGACTGGACGCTGAGCGGGCCCCAGGAGGCGGGCATGGGCAGCCATGACTCCTCGATGCCCGGCAGGCTGAAGCCGAAGTGCGGCTCGACGTCGGCCCACGGGATGGGGACCCGGCAGCCGTCGCGGCCGTCGTCGGGGTTGCGCAACCGCTGCGGGTCGCGCAGGAACTCCTCCGGCAGGTCGAGGACCTCGGGCAGTCCGAGCTCCTCGCCCTGGTAGAGGTAGGTCGAGCCGGGCAGGGAGAGCGTCAGCAGGGCCGCGGCGCGGGAGCGGCGCAGGCCGGTCTCGCCGCCGCCGTAGCGGGTCAGGTGCCGCTTGACGTCGTGGTTGGACAGCACCCAGGTGCTGGGCGCGCCGACCAGTCCGGCCGTGGCGAGCGACTCCTGGATCACCGTGCGGAACCTGGCCGCGTCCCACGGGGTGTTCAGGAAGTGGAAGTTGAACGCCTGGTGCAGCTCGTCCGGGCGGACGTAGTTGGCCAGCCGCTGCGGGGACGGCGCCCACGCCTCGGCGACGCCGATCCGCTCGCCCGGGTAGGAGTCGAGCAGTCTGCGCCAGCCGCGGTGGATCTCGTGCACGCCGTCCTGGTCGAAGAACGGGACCACGTCGGCGCCGATCATCCGGACCTGGTCGGGGTGGCCGACGTCGGGCAGGCCGTCGGCCTTGACCATGCCGTGCGCCACGTCGACGCGGAAGCCGTCCACGCCCAGGTCGAGCCAGAAGCGCAGGACCGATTCGAACTCCGCGTGAACCTCGGGGTTGTCCCAGTTCAGGTCGGGCTGTTCGGAGGCGAACAGGCGCAGGTACCACTCGCCGTCGGGCAGCCGGGTCCAGGCGGGGCCGCCGAAGACCGACTCCCAGTCGTTCGGGGGCAGCTCCCCGCTCTCCCCCTTGCCCTGGCGGAAGATGTAACGCTCCCGCTCGGGGCTGCCGGGCCCGGCGGCCAGGGCCTGCTGGAACCACACGTGCCGGTCGGAGGTGTGGTTGGGCACGACGTCGACGATCACCCGCAGGCCGTGCCGGTGCGCGTCGTCGATCAGGGCCTTGGCGTCGCCCAGCGACCCGAAGATCGGGTCGACGTCCCGGTAGTCCGCCACGTCGTAGCCGAAGTCGGCCATCGGCGAGGTGTAGAACGGGGTCAGCCAGACGGCGTCCACCCCCAGATCGGCCAGATACCGCAGTCGGCTCCGCACGCCCAGCAGGTCGCCGATCCCGTCGCCGTTGCCGTCGGCGAAGCTGCGCACGTAGACCTGGTAGATCACCGCGTCGCGCCACCACCGGGTGGCGGTCTCGCTGGCATGGTCCGCGTGGACGAGCTCGGTCATATTGGTCCCCCGATCAAGTGACATGTCAGGACGTGATAGCACGATGGTGTTACGACTTGGTGGCGCCGGCTGTGAGCCCGGCGACCAGGTGACGCTGGACGAGCAGGAAGACGACCGCCGCGGGCAGCGCGATCAGCACGGCCGAGGCGGTCAGCAGGCCCCAGTCGGACCAGTGCTGGCCGACGAACTGCTGCAGGCCCGCCGCGAGGGTGCGTGTCTCCTCGCCCGTCATGAAGACCGAGGCGTAGGCGACCTCGCCCCAGGCGGTCATGAAGGAGTAGAACGCGGTGACCGCGATGCTGGGCCGGGCCAGCGGCAGGATGACCCGCCAGAAGGTGCCGAACGGGGTCAGCCCGTCGATCATGCCGGCCTGGTCGATCTCGCGCGGGATGGAGTCGAAGTAGCCCTTCATCATCCACGCGCAGAACGGGACCGCCACGGTCATGTAGGCGATGACCAGGCCCGGGATCTGGTTGAGCAGCCCGAGACCCGCCATCAGGTTGTAGAGCGGCACGATCAGGATCGCCACCGGGAACATCTGGGTGATCAGCAGCATCCACATGACGCCGCGGTAGCCCGGGAACCGGAAGCGGCTGATCGCGTACCCGGTCGTCGAGGCCAGGAACACGCCGATGACCGTGGTCAGCCCCGCGATGATCACGGAGTTGAGCAGCCAGTTCGGGAACTGCGTCTCGGTCAGCACCCGGGTGTAGTTGTCCAGCGACGAGTTGTCGAAGAACTTCAGCTCGCTGGAGAGCCAGCCGTCGCGTGGCTTGAGCGAGGTCAGGACCAGCCACACGATGGGGAACAGCGCGATGAGGGAGGCGACGATGAGCGTGCCGTGCAGCAGGATCGAGCTGCCGATGCCGCGCTCCTCGCGGCTGCGGGCGCGCCGGCGCCTCGCGGGACCTGCGGTGGCGGTGCTCACCAGACCTCCCCTTGCTTGCGCAGCGCGCGACGGTAGACCAGGGCCATCACGACGAGGAGCAGGAGGATGATCACTCCCCATGCCGCCGAGCCCGAGTAGTTGCGGATGCCGGTGAAGGCCTCGCGGTAGGCGTAGGTCACCAGGATCTCCGTGGAGCTGCCCGGACCTCCGCCGGTGATCAGGAAGATCAGCGGGAACATGTTGAACGTCCAGATCGTGCCCAGCAGGACGACGGTGCTGGAGACGATGCGCAGGCCGGGGACGGTGATGTGGCGGAAGCGCTGCCACGGCGTGGCGCCGTCCACCTCGGCCGCCTCGTAGAGCTCACCGGGGATCGACTGGAGCCCGCCGAGCATGGCCACCATCATGAACGGCACGCCCACCCAGACGTTGACCGCGATGACCGCGAGCTTCGCCGTGGTCGGGTCGTCGAGCCAGCCGACCGCGCCCAGGCCCGCCGCCTTCAGCATCGCGTTGATGACGCCGTAGTCGCTGTTGTAGAGGTAACGCCAGATGAACGCGGCGACGAAGGACGGGATCGCCCACGGCAGGATCAGCATCAGCCGGTAGACCGAGCGGAAGCGCATCTTCCGGTTGAGCAGCAGGGCCAGGCCGAGGCCGAGGCCGTAGTGGAGCCCGACGCAGGCGACGGTCCAGATGACCGTCCAGATCAGCTTGTCCCAGAACAGGCCGCTGGTGAGGATGTCGACGTAGTTGTCGAGCCCCGTGAACCCGTAGGTCGAGGGGATCACGTTGACGCCGATCGTCCGGCCCATCGTGGCCTCGGTGGCGTCGGTCAGGGACAGGTAGACCCCCCGGACCAGCGGCCAGCCGATCAGCGCGGCGGTGACCACGACGACCGGGGCGACCATGGCCCAGGCGTACCAGTGCTGCGACATCGACCGCCGGACCGGGCCGGCCTTCTTGGGGCGGCCCCGGCCGCGGGCGCCGTCGGCGCCCGCGGCCCGGTCCCTGGCCGTGCCGGTCACACGCCCAGTGGAAGTCGCCACGGATCAGCTCCAGTCCTTGAAGATGCCGCGGTACTTCTCGTCCACCGTCTTGACCATGTCCTCGGGCGAGGTCTTGCCGCCCACCAGGGACTGGTAACCCTCCAGGAGCGGCTGGAAGAGCTGGCCGCCCTCGGGGATCCACGGACGCGCGACCGCGGTGTCGAGGATCGGCTTGAAGGTGGCGACGTCCTTGTTGCCCTGGACGTCGGGGTTGTCGTAGGCGGAGGCGCGGGTCGGCAGGAGGCTGATCTCCTTGGCGACCTTGGCCTGGGCCTCGGGGGTGCTCATGAAGCGGACGAACTCGTAGGAGGCGTCGAGGTTCTTGGAACCGGCGTAGATGGCGTAGTTCCAGCCGCCGGTGGGAGCGCCGGCCTTGACCGACCCCGCGGGTACGGGGGCGATGCCGAGGTTCTCCTTGTCCTTGAACTCCTTGCCCTGGTAGACCTCCGCCAGCGCCCACGGGCCGTTGTAGATCATCGCGGCCTTGCCGTCCTTGAGGGCGGTCATCGCGTTGGCGTAGCTGTCCTGGATGGCCGGCTTGGGCGCGGCGCCGGACTTGATCAGGTCGTCGACCGCCGCCATGGCCTTGACGTTGGCCGGGGAGTTCACGACGATCTTCTTGCTCTGGACGTCGAGCGTGTCGCCGCCCTCGCCGTACATGAAGGGCAGCAGGAAGTAGGCGTCGACGTTGAGCGCGAGGCCGCTGACGCCGGTCTTCTCCTTGACGTCGAGCGCGGCCTTCTTCAGCTCCTCGACCGTGGTGGGCGCCTTGTCCCAGCCGGCCTCCTTGAGCAGCTTCTTGTTGTACAGCAGCGCCAGGGTGTCGGTGACCTGCGGTACCGCGTAGGCCTTGCCGTTGTACTTGGTGCTGCTCAGCGGGCTGGGCAGGAAGTCGGCCTCGTTCTCCACGGCGCGCGTGCCGTCCAGCGGCTGGAGGTAGCCGAGGGAGGCGAACTGGGGGGTCCAGGCGACCTCGGAGCGGATCACGTCCGGCGCCCCACTGCCGGCCTGCGCCGCGGTCTGGAACTTGTTCTGTGCCTGGTCCGAGGGGACGTTGACGTACTTGACCTTGATATTGGGGTACTTCGCCTGGAACTCGTTGATGAGCGCCTGGAACGTCGGGCCCTCACTGTCCGGCCGGACGGTGTCCCACCAGGTGATCTCGCCGCTGATCTTCGACGGATCGGCCGCGGCGGACTGGGCGGGGGCCGCCGCCGAGTCACTGTCGCCGCCACCACAGGCGGAGACCGCCAGGGCGAGTGCCGCGACGATCGTCGCAGCCGAGAAGGCTCGCCGCATCATTTCTCCTCATAGCTCAGGGGACCGGTCCGGGCAGGGGAAGCCACCGGGCCGGGTTTGGAGTACGCCGGACGTTACGCCGACGTGAACCGCATTGGAAGAAGTTTCTGCAAGAGTCTGCAAAGTTGTTACATACTCCACCAAGGGGACAGGAGGCGACAACCCCTCCATTGCCGGTGCGGCTGGAGATACTTGCAGCTCAGGTGGGATATCAGCCCCGGCGAGGGATTTCCGGGCGGGACGCGCCCCCGCTCCGGCATCTCCCGAAATCATCACGATTCAGAAAATTTCGGCAAGGGATTGCACAGATCATGCCCAGTGAGTAACTTCCGGGCAACACCCTCGAAACGACTCAGCGGAGGCCCCCCGGTGGTCTGGCCACTCCTCCCACGACGCGCGAGAGCGACCCTCCTGTCGGGTGCCGTCCTCACGGCGACCCTGATCATCCCCCTCGCCGCACCCCTCTCCCCC
>NZ_NGFP01000323.1 GCF_002149035.1 Streptosporangium minutum | reverse complement strand
GTGCAAGATCATGATCACGCCGCCGGAGCGGCCTGCGTGCTGACTATATAGTTGACACTGACTAGAAATTGTTTAATAGTTGGAACTGACTAAAGAGATGGGGGCGTCGTGGAGAAGCGACGCAAGGTGACCAACCCTCTGGCGCTTGCCGTACTCGGTGGGGACGCCCTGGGCCCGGGCATGGTCGTGCAGGACGCGGTAGAGGTCCGGGCGCCACAGGGCCCGGCTGGGGGGCAGGCCGGTCAGGCCGGGAAACTCCCCGATCCGCTTGCCCTTGCCGTCGGTCATTATGGTGCGGTTCATCGGCAGGCCGACGGCCCGCACGGCGTCGCCCGCGCCGACGACGTCCAGTGCGGCGAGGCCGTTCGGGGCGATCGTGAGCTGGCCGCCGACGCCGTCGGCGGTGACCGCGTACGCCTCGTAGACGGTCGCCTCGATGCCCGCCTTGCGTAACGCCAGCGCCGTGACCGGCCCGGCGATCCCGCCACCGATGACCAGTGCTGTCTTGACTGCTGTCATGTCTGGCTCCCGAATATCTCCTGCCATGCCCGGATGTAGTCCGGCTGCTTGAGCGACTCGATGAGGCCCGCGACGAAGCGGCGCTCCGCCTCCAGCACCGCGAGCCGGTATTCGTCCTCGACCAGGAACACCCAGCGGACCCCGTCGTCGAGGGCTGACTTCACGACGGCGCGGATCTCGTCGGCCTCCTCGGACAACGCCGTCGATCTCTGGGTGAGCAACTCGACCGAATCGGCCGGGGAGAGCACGCTCAGCAACGACAGGGCGACCCCGAACTGCGGGTATTCATGCCGCGGCTGCGCGACCAGCTCGCGCATCCAGTCGTAGAACTCATGCCGGCCCTCGTCGGTGAGCGCGTAGACCGTGCGCTCGGGCCGCTGGGTGTCGCGCACGGTCTCCTGCTCGATGATGAAGCCGGCCTTCCTCAGTTGCTCCACCACCATGTAGAGCGAGCCCCGGTTGTATTTGAAGCTGCGGTCCTTGCCGTTCTCCTTGAGCCGCCGCCCCATCTCATACGGATGCATCGACTCCACCAGCAGTTCGGCGAGCACCGCCAGCGCCAGAGGGTTGGTCACCTTGCGTCGCTTCTCCACGACGCCCCCATCTCTTTAGTCAGTTCCAACTATTAAACAATTTCTAGTCAGTGTCAACTATATAGTCAGCACGCAGGCCGCTCCGGCGGCGTGATCATGATCTTGCACCGTGGGCCGGGAGGTCCGGAGAAACGCCGTCGCCACGGGCGGGCGGAGGTGACGGGTGGAGCGACAGCTCGCGGTGAGGCGCTCACCCGCACGGACGTGGGGTCGGCGCGGCAGCCCCCGGACGCGCCTGCCGGGCGGGGAGGTGGTTTCGGGAGTGCCTGCCGCGCGGAAGGATCGGAAGGTGACTCACTCGCGCATCAGCGTCTCGGTCGAGGCGGCCGCCGGGCCGCGGCAGGTGTTCTCCGTGCTGACCGACTGGCCCCGCCACGGCGAGTGGATGGTCCTGACCCGCGCGCACGTCGCCGCCGGGGACGGCCGGAGTCAGGGGAGCCGGCTGGCGGCCTTCACCGGGGTGGGCCCGGTCGGGTTCCTGGACACCATGGAGATCACCGAGTGGGATCCGCCCACGACCGTGGCGGTCCGGCACACCGGGCGGCTGGTGCGCGGCACCGGGGTCTTCCGCGTGCTGCCCCGCGAGGGCGGCGGCAGCACGATCGTCTGGGAGGAGGAGCTCGACCTGCCGTTCGGCCTGGTCGGGCGGCTCGGCTGGCCGCTGGTCAGGCCGGTGAACGCGGCGCTTCTCCGGCTCTCGCTCCGCCGCCTGGCCGAGCTCAGCGGTCGGTGAGGTCGCGGCTGGAGTCGCGGGCGGCGGGTCGGCCCGGCTCGTCCCGGATGACCTCGCCGTGGATGACCGTCCCGGGGCCGGAGGGCTGGTCGCGCATGGCCTGGAAGGGGGAAGCCGTGCCGCCGAACGGCGAGCCGAGGCCGGGGCCGGCCGTCTTCTCGGCGAGGGTGCGGATCCGGCGGGCGAGGAACCGGGCGCCGAGCCCGCGCATCAGCGGCTGGGTGAACGGCAGGAGGAACAGCAGGCCGACGACGTCGGTGAGGAAGCCCGGGATCATCAGCAGCACCCCGCCCGCGACGGTCATGGCACCGCCGGGGGCGCCCGGCTCGGGCATCCGGCCGCTCTGCGCCGCCTCCTGGAGCTTCCGCCAGGCCCTGCGGCCCTCCCTGCGGACGATCCAGGAGCCGAGGAGGCTGCCGGCGGCCAGCAGGGCGATCGCGGGCCACACGCCGATGGCCTGATTGACCTGGACGAACACCAGGATCTCCAGGACGGGGACCGCCAGGAAGGCGAGGGCCAGCAGAAGGCGCATCATTTCCTCAACTCACGCGACAGCCGTACGACAGTGACAACGCCCCGGATCGCCCCCGCGTTCCGCTTCCGCTCAGCGCGGACGGCGCAGGCGCTGGGGAAGGCCGGAGAAGCCCCACAGGGTGACCCGCCACAGCGCCTCCCCCACGATGGCCCGGTTCATCTTGCTGGCCCCGACGGTGCGGTCCACGAACGTGATCGGCACCTCGGCGACGCGCAGGCCGTGCCGGACCGTGCGCAGGGTCAGGTCCACCTGGAAGCAGTAGCCCTGCGACTCCACGTCGTCCAGGCCGATCTTCTCCAGGGTGCCGGCGCGGTAGACGCGGAACCCGGCGGTGGCGTCGCGGACCGGGACGCCGAGCATCATCCGGGTGTAGACGTTGGCGCCGCGGGAGAGGAACTCCCGCGAGCCGGGCCAGTTGACCACCTTGCCGCCTGGCACCCACCGGGAGCCGATCACCAGGTCGGCTCCGTCGGCCAGCGCCTCCAGCAGCTTGGGCAGCTCCTCGGGCTGGTGGGAGCCGTCGGCGTCCATCTCCACCAGGACGTCGAAGCCCTCCTCCAGCCCCCAGCGGAAGCCGGCGATGTAGGCGGCGCCCAGACCCTGCTTGCCCGGCCGGTGCAGCACGTGGACGTGGTCGTCCCCGGCCGCCAGCCCGTCGGCGATCGCGCCGGTGCCGTCGGGACTGTTGTCGTCGGCGATCAGCAGGTGCGCCTCGGGCACCGCGGCGCGCACCCGCTCGACGATGGCCGGCAGGTTCTCCCGCTCGTTGTACGTCGGGACGATGACGAGCACCCGGCCAAGCATCCGCTCCATCATTCGTCTCCCACCTGCCGGTCGCCGTCCTGGTCCGCGGAGTGCACCAGGCTACGGGGCCCGCGCCGCCAGGCGGCGGCCAACGCGCCCACACTCACAAGTATCAGGGCCCATTCGGGCAGTGCGCCCACCCGCGTGGCGACCGTTTCGGCCGTCCTGACCGGAACGCGCAGGACATTCGCCGCGGGGACGAGCTCTCCGGTGCGCCAGGCGACCGTGCCATCGGGGGTCACGTAGGCGGATATACCCGTGATCGCGGAAGTTACCACCGCCCGATTGTGCTCGACGGCACGGAGCTGGGACATGGCGAGCTGCTGGGCCGGCAGGCCGGTCAGCGCGTAGGTGGCGTTGTTGGTCTGCACCACCAGCGGGGTGGCGCCCGTCCGGGCGGTGTCGCCGACGATGCCGTCGAAGGCCACCTCGTAGCAGTTGATCGCGCCGACCGTCACCGGGCCCACCTTCAGGTCTCCGTCGCGGGTGCCTGCCACCGACTGCTTGCCGACCAGGCCCGCCCGCTCGAACAGGGCCAGCACGAGCTCCTTGAGCGGGGTGTACTCGCCGAACGGGACGAGCTGCTGCTTGTCGTAGTAGGCGCCGGGCCCGGTGACCGGGTCCCACACCAGGCTGCGCGTCGCGCGGTTGTTCTCCCCGATGCCGACCACGGCGCCGACCAGGACGGGCACCCCGATGTCCTTCACCGCCGCGTCGATCTCGGCACGGGCGAAGTCGCTGCGGTAGGGGTCGATGTCGGTGGAGTTCTCCGGCAGCACGACCAGGTCCGGCCGGGGGGTCCGGCCCTCCCGTACGGCCCGCGCCATCTCGTGGAGCATGCGGGTGTGGTTCCCGAGGACCACCGCGGGTTCGTCCCCCAGGGGGTGCATGCCCCTCCCCGGGACGTTGCCCTGGATGACGCCGATGGTCACGGTCCTGCCCTCGTCGCCGAAGCGGGGGACGGCGAACGCCGCGGCCGGTACGGCCAGCACCCCGGCGAGCGGCAGGGCGACCGCCCGGTCCCAGCGGGGGGCGGCCGCGAGGCGGAGGACCAGCAGCGCGGCCAGGCCGCCGCACAGGGCCACCGCGAAGGTCACCAGCGGCGCGCCGCCGAGGGCGGCGTAGGGGGTGAAGACCGACTCCCCCTGGCTGAAGGCCACCCGCGCCCAGGGGAATCCGCCGAACGGGAACTGCCCCCGGGCCCACTCCATCGCCACCCAGAGCGCGGCGCTCCACAACGGCCACAGAGGCAGCCGGGCGGTCAGGGCGGTGCCGGCGGCCCAGGCGGCGTAGAAGAGGCTCTCCAGCGCCACCAGGCCCAGCCAGGCGTCCGTCCCGATCGGGCTGACCCAGTGCAGGGCGGGCAGCAGGAAGGCCAGGCCGGTGAGCAGGCCGAGCCACAGGGCGCGGCGGGGACGCGAGCCGTGGACCGACAGGACCGTGAGCGCCAGGCCGAGGGGCGCCAGGAACCACAGTCCCAGCGGCGGGAAGGAGAGGAAGAGCAGCAGTCCGCCCGCGACCGCGCCCGTGATCCGTCCGGCGAGCGCGCCGCGCGTGGCGGCGGCGCCCGTCCGCCCGCGCGGAGGACCGGCGGCGGCGCCGTCCGTGGCGGCCGCTCGCGGCGCCGGGGCGGCCGTCTTCTCCTGCGCCACGGGCGGGGCTCCTCGCGATGTCGTGCGGACGGTGACGCCCGGTCTTCCCAGCCCGGCCCGCCGGCCGGTCGCTGGGACCCGGCTCTCTCGCCCGGCTTTCTAGCCCGAACGGTACCGCCCGCCCGGGCGCATCCCAAAAAGCGGGGGCCGTGGACGCGGCAACGGGGTGACCCCCAGAGCGGACGGATGTCCTGGAGATCACCCCGACGCTTGCGATGCTCGGCACGGGAGCGGGAAGAGGGCCCGGACGACCCTTCGGACCGGTTCCGTCCCGTCGGCGGCGAGCGCGGATTGCCGTTGTCTACTGGGTGCCCGGACCCCTCCTGGGTCCAACCCCCCGCCCGGTCAGGGTGCCCCGCCTCGACGGAACGCCGGCCCTGCGCCTGGCTGTACGGACGGGGTGACCCCCGTCACGGGCGCAGGAACCGACGATGTCGAAAGGCGGCCAACCGGCCAGTCCCGTGCTGGACTGGGCAGCAAACTACCGACCCCAGCGCAGATGTCAACCGTGTCACTAACAGCGGAAACATCAAGTTTTCGCAGCTGGGACATGATCGACGAGAGCCGTCAATGCTCTCATGTGATCGGATGTCGCTCAAGTCGAGCAAGCGCTTCGGGGAGCGGGCCGCTGTGCACGACGCCAAGACGCTGTGTCGCACGGGTCATCGCGACGTAAAGGTCGCTCGCCCCGCGCGGCGATTCCCGCAGGATCGCCTCGGGCTCCACCACGATGACCGCGTCGAACTCCAGCCCCTTGGCCTGGGTGGCCGTCAGGACCGCCACCGGGGCGTCCAGGGCGGCGGATCCCGGACCGGCGACCGCGCCGTCGACGGCCCGGGTCACGATCTCCCCGAACTCGCCCATGCCGGACTCCGGCACGATCACGACCAGCCTGCCGCCCTCGACGAGTTCGGCCTTGACGACGTCGGCGAGGGCCTCCACCGGGGAGGCGGCCCAGGGTGCCGCCCCCGTCTCCCGGACCGAGGTGGGCGCGACGAGGCCGGGGCCGACCAGCGCGAGCACATCGGCGGCCACGGCCATCAGCTCGGCGGGGGTGCGGTAGTTGACGCTGAGGTGCTCCTCGCGCCAGCGCCCGGCCACGTAGGGGTCGAGCGCCCGGCCCCAGGAGTGAGCGCCCGCCGAGGACCCGGTCTGCGCCAGGTCGCCGACGATCGTCATCGACCGGGTCGGGACCCGCCGCATCACCATCCGCCAGTCCATCGCGGACAGCTCCTGCGCCTCGTCCACGATGACGTGGCCGAAGGCCCAGGTGCGGTCGGCGGCGGCGCGCTCGGCGGTGGTCAGGTACACGTCGTCACTCAGGTGCCGGGCGGCGAACTTCTCGGCGTCCATGATGTCGGACAGCCCGGTCAGCTCCAGCACCTCCTTGGCGTAGGTGAGCTGGTGCTGGCGCTCGTCCAGGGCGGCGGCACGCCTGGCGGCCTGCTCCTCCTCGGCGATCCACGCCCCGGCCCGCAGCACCGCCGGGTCGATGTCGCCGAGCAGTTCGGCGGCCTCGTCCAGCAGCGGCACGTCCGACTCGGCCCACCAGTTCTCCCCCTGGCGGGGGGGTTGGCGCAGCAGCAGTTCGCGCTCGGCCGCGCCGAGGTCGCCCGCGGCGTAGTCCAGCCGCTCGCGCGAGGTGAACAGCCCGATGAGGAGCTGCTGCGGAGTGGTGTAGGGCCACAGCCTGTTCAGCGCGGCCTTGACGGGACGCTCCGTGCGGAGGTCCTCGCGGATGTCGGCCAGCTCGTCGTCGTCGATCATGCCCTTGCCGAGCTGCTTGGCGGCCTGCCGGGCGAGGGCGTTGAGCAGGTGGCGGACGAAGATCCCACGGGCCTCGTTGTGCGGCTTCCTGGAGCGGGTCGCCCGGGTGCGGGCGGCGTCCAGGACGCGGCCGTCGAGTTTGAGGGTGTAGCGGTCGAGGCGGATCTCGATCGGCTGGCGCGGCACCCGCTGCCGTTCCCGTACGGCCCGCGCCACGACCTCGGCCATCCGCCCGTCGCCCTTGATCGCGGCGACCTCGGGCCGTTCCCTGACCGTGGGGACGACTCCCGGATACAGCTCGGAGACCGTGGACAGCAGCACGTCGGTCTCGCCCAGGGAGGGCAGCACCTGCTCGATGTAGCGCAGGAAGGTCAGGTTGGGCCCGAGGATGAGCACGCCCCGGCGGGCCAGCTTCTCCCGGTGGGTGTAGAGCAGGTAGGCGGCCCGGTGCAGGGCCACCACGGTCTTGCCGGTGCCGGGGCCGCCCTGCACGACGAGCACGCCGTTGAGGTCCGAGCGGATGATGCGGTCCTGCTCGGACTGGATGGTGGCCACGATGTCGCGCATCCGCCCGGTGCGCCTGGCGGCGATGGAGGCCAGCAGCGCCGCCTCGCCGTTGAGGGTGGCCACGTCGTCGTCGGTGAGGTTGTCGAGGTCGAGCAGGTCGTCGTCGACCCCGATCACCTTGCGCCCCTTGGTCTGCAGGTGGCGGCGGCGGGTGACGCCCATCGAGGCGGCGGGGGTGGCGCCGTAGAACGGCT
The DNA here is from genome assembly GCF_002149035.1 of Streptosporangium minutum. Classification (GTDB taxonomy): domain Bacteria; phylum Actinomycetota; class Actinomycetes; order Streptosporangiales; family Streptosporangiaceae; genus Streptosporangium; species Streptosporangium minutum. The sequence goes on along the minus strand of NZ_NGFP01000323.1, from coordinate 1,774 downwards.
GGGCGACGGGGGCCCGCCAGTCGATCAGCAGCCGCCGTTGCTCGTCGTCGGCGAGGCCGATGCGGCCGATGTACAGGGAGGTGTGGTCGGCGTTGTCGAGCCGCCCGAAGCACAGGCCGTTCTCGACCGCCCACAGGCGGCCCAGCCGCTCGGCGTACATCCCGGCGAAGGTGTCGCGCTCGGAGCGGTTCTGGTGCGTCCCACCGCTCCCGCCCTGCGCCAGCACCCCGTCCAGCTGCCGCTTGGTGCGCTCGCGCAACAGGTCGAGCCGTTCGTAGAGAGCGGAGACGTACTCCTGCTCCTTGGCGAGCTCGAGTTGACGGGTCGCCGTCGCTCCATTATCGTTGATAGTAATGGGATACTCCGGGCCATTGGCTGGTTGTTATGACAAACCATCACCTTAGCAGGTCCGTCGAGATGTTCACCCCTCCCCTCGCCATCACAGGTTGATTGCGGCGCGCCCTTCACGCTTGACGGAATTCGCACGGGTTCCTTAGATTCACTCCGAGTTAGGAAACTTTCCTAACTCCGTTTTACGGGCGACTGTATGACGTGTGCGGACACGGAGGACCTGTGACTCAGCCGACGCCGGGCACCCCAAGCCTGCTGCGTGCGATCAACGACCGCGCCGCCCTGCAGGCACTGCTGGAGCGCGGACCGCTGACCCGGCCGGAGATCGGCGCCCTGACCGGCCTGTCCAAGCCCACAGCATCTCAGTTGCTCGCCCGGCTCCAGGAGGCGGGTCTGGTCGTCCTGAACGGCATCCGCGAGGGACTGCCCGGCCGGACCGCCGAGGTCTACCGGCTCAACCCGGCCGCCGCGCACGTCGCCGCCCTGGACGTCACCGCCGCGCACATCGACGTCAGGGTCGCCGACATCACCGGCGCCGTGATCGGCGAGCACCGGCTGCCCACCCCCGGCCGCTCCGCCGGTGACGTGGTGGAGCGGGTGCGGGCCGCGCTGGAGGGCGCCGGCGCCCCCGCCGACCTGCGGCGCGCGGTCATCGGCGTGCAGGGCGCGATCGATCCGGGCACCGGCAGGCTGGGCTACGCCACCAGCAAGGACATGCCCGGCTGGCACATCCCCGACCTGGTGCCCACCCTCAGCAGGGGGCTCGGCCTCCAGGTCGCCGTCGAGAACGACGTCAACCTCGTCGCCCAGGCCGAGCAGGCGCACGGCGTGGCCCACGGCCACCGGGACTTCGTGCTGCTCTGGGCCGACGAGGGCCTCGGCTCGGCGCTGGTCCTGGGCGGACGGCTGCACCGCGGCGCCACCGGGGGCGCCGGCGAGGTCGGCTACATGCCCGCCCCCGGCGCGCCGACCGCCCGCGAGGTGGGGCGTTACGCCAACCACGGCTACCAGGCCCTCACCGGCGGGCCCGCCGTACTCAAGATCCTCAGGTCCTACGGCGTGCGCGGCACCGCCCCCGCCCAGGCCGTGCGGAACGCCGTGCAGACCTCGCAGGCCACCGGCAAGCGCGCCGACGACGCCCGCGCCGGGCTGCGCGACATCGCCGCCCGTCTGGCGATCGGCCTGGCCGCGATCACCTCGGTCGTCGACCCGGAGATCATCGTGCTGACCGGCGGCACTCTCCTGGCCGGCGGCGAGACCCTGCGCGAGCTCGTCGAACACGAGCTCCACGCGCTGACCATCCCCCGGCCTCCCCTGCTGCTGTCGACCGTCGAGGGCAACCCCGTCCTCGCCGGGGCGCTCGACCTCGCCCTCGACGCCACCCGCGACGAGGTCTTCAGCTCCACCGTCCCCTCCTGATCCC
>NZ_NGFP01000322.1 GCF_002149035.1 Streptosporangium minutum | reverse complement strand
GGGCCGTAGCGATCAGGGCCCCGCACAGGGCGGGTAACACGCGGCGTCGCATCTGGGCTCCCTCTCATTTCTGAGTGAGGACGGTGTCGATCCCCCGAGTCGTGAGGTGGCCCGGGTCGGCGGCGCGGTCGCCGGCGACGATGGCCACTGGTCCGGTCTGGCGCAGCCGGACCCATTCGGTGTGAAAGGCGCTGCCGGGCGCGACCTCAGCCCGGCGGCCGGGCTCGGTCCGCAGGTCCACGTCGCACCGCAGGGCGGGGCGCCTTTCCCCGGTACGGCGGCGGCGCTCGCCGATGATCGCCGCGAGTTCCTTGGCCGCGGGCTTGGGACGGTGGTCCACGGTGAACAGGCCCAGGCCGTACTCCCGCTCCGGGAAGTCGGTGAGGGAACGTTCCAGGTCGTGGGAGCACCACCAGGTGACGCCCCACAGGGCGGGGTTGGCGGTCACCGTGTCGAGCGTGCGGCGGACGAACTCGGCGGCGTGGGCCTCGGGCACGTCGGGCAGGGGCACGCCGATCTCCTGCAGCCAGACGGGCCGGGCCGGGTCGAGCGAGGTGGCCGCGGCCAGTTCGACGAGGTAGTCGGCGTGGCCGACGGTGGCCGGGCCGAGCGGGCCGTCGATGGCGGAGACGCCGTTGAACACCCAGGAGTGGACCGTGGTCAGGTCGCCGAGGTCCACGTTGTCGGCGGGATGGAACGGGTGCTCCGGGTCGTACCACGTGGCGTCGTACAGCGAGTGGAGGGCCAGCAGGCCCGGCGCGGCGGAGCGCACGACGTCGACCAGCTCGGCGGCCCAGACCGTGGACGCCTCGGGCGTGGTGGGGTTGCTCGGGTAGAGGTTGTTGACCTCGTTGCCGAGCGTGACGGCGAACACGTTGTCGCGGGTGGCGACGGCGCGGGCGAGCCGGTCGGCGTACGCGGCGATGCCGTCGCGCACGTCGCGGTCGGTGAACAGGCTGCGCCGGTGCCAGGTGAGCACCCACGACGGCAGGAAGTCGAAGCTGGACAGGTGTCCCTGGAGCAGGTCCACGGCGACGGACAGGCCGAACTCGGCGGCGACGTCGATCAGCGCCAGCAGGTCGTCCACGCCGCGCTGCCGGATCAGCGCCCGGTTGGGCTGGATCCACGGCCAGATCGGGAACACACGCACGTGGTCCAGGCCGATCGAGGCCAGGTCCTCGAAGTCGCGGCGGACGGCGTCGAGCGAGAGGTCGAGCCAACTGTGAAACCAGCCGGCCGAGGGCACGTAGTTGGCGCCGTAGCGGATGGGGTCGGACAGGGGCACGCGTCCTCCGGGGGTCGAACGATCTCCCGGCGGAGCCTAAATCGCTTTAGTCGTCCTGCCAAGCCCTCGGCGGCGCCGTGCTCTCCCGGACCACCAGCCGGGGGGTCGCCGTCTTGACGTCCCGGCGCAGCCCCGGCTCGGCGACGACCTCCAGCATCACCTCGGCGAACTGCTTGCCGAAGGCGAAGGTGTCGCGGGAGAGCGCGCTGATCGCGGGGTGCGCGATCCGGGTCAGCACCGAGTCGTCGAAGGCCACGACGGACAGCTCGTCCGGCACCTTCACCCCCATCTCGCCCGCCACCCCCAGCCCGGCCAGCGCCATCACGTCGCTGTCGTAGACGATGGCAGTCGGCCGGCGGGGGCGCGACAGCAGCGCCCGGGTCGCGGCGGCGCCCTCGGAGTCGCTGAAGTCGGTGTGCACCGACACCGCCTCCTCCAGGTCAAGCCGCCCGGCGCGGTCGCGCAGCGCGCGCGTGCGCCGCTGGGTGTGCAGGAACTCCGGGAGGCCCGCGACGTGGGCGATCCTGCGGTGGCCGAGCGCAGCCAGGTAATCCACGACCGACAGCATCGCCTCGCGGTCGTCGGCCCACACGCTGGACAGGTTCCCGTGCCCGCCGGGCCCCCCCAGGACCACCGCCGGCGCCCCCAGCTCCTCCAGCACCCCGATGCGCGGGTCGCGGACCTTGAGGTCCACCATGACGAACCCGTCCACCCGGTGCGCGGAGGCCCACTCACGGTAGACCTCCGTCTCGGCCTCGACGTCCTCGACGATCAGCAGGTGCAGCGCCACCGACTGCGCCGACAGCCCCGCCTGCAGCCCGGACAACAACTGGGCGAAGAACGGCTCCACGCCGAGGGTGCTGGCGGGCCGGGCGATGACCAGGCCCACGGCCTCCGCGCGGGCCCCGCCCAGAGCCCGGGCGGCGCTGTGCGGACGCCAGTTCATCTCCTTCGCGACCTGCAGGATTCGCGCACGGGTGGCCTCACCGACCCCCGGGCGTCCGTTGAGCGCGAAGGACACCGCGCCCTTCGAAACCCCGACCCGCTCGGCGATGTCGGCGATCGTCGGTCGGCGCACCCCTACTCCTTCACGAGTTCGTCTCAGCTATTGACACACGAGTCTAGCCGGGGGAATAGTCCGGCAACTAAAGCGATTTAGCATCCAAGGAGAGTGCCATGCGTAGGTACTGGACGGGACTGGCCGTGGCGGCCGTCATGGTCGTCTCGGGGTGCGGGCTCGACGGGGCCGGCCCGCAGGGCGAGGCCGCGCCGGCCGCGGCCGCCACCGGCGAGGTGAAGGGCAAGGTCACGCTGCAGACGTGGGCGCTGAAGCCCAAGTTCACCCAGTACATGGAGGGCGTGATCAGCGCCTTCGAGAAGAAGCACCCGGGCACCGACGTGACGTGGCTCGACCAGCCCGCCGACGCCTACTCGGACAAGGTGCTCAGCCAGGCCGCGGGCGGCACTCTGCCCGACGTCACCAACCTGCCGCCCGACTTCGCCCGCCCGCTGGTCAAGCAGGGCATGCTGCTCGACGTGTCCACGGTGGACTCCAAGCTGGCCGACGAGTACGTCGCCGGCGGCCTCGACGCGTACAGGTTCAGCGGCCACCAGGGCACCTACGGCTACCCGTGGTACCTCAACACGGACGTCAACTACTGGAACAGCGAGTTGATGACGGAGTACGGGCTGGACCCGAAGCAGCCGCCGGCGTCCTTCGACGAACTGGTCGAGCAGGCCCGGACCATGAAGGAGAAGTCGGGCGGCAAGGTCCTGCTGATGAGCCGCCGCCCTGAGGTCGGGGACCTGAGGGAGGCGGGGGTCAAGCTCCTGTCCGACGACGGCAAGAAGTTCGTCTTCAACACGCCCGAGGCCGCCGCACTGATCGACAAGTACCGCGCCGCCTTCAAGGAGGGCCTGATGCCGCGCGACGTGCTGACCGACACCTACGCCGGCAACGCCAAGCTGTTCAACGAGGGCGCGGTTGCCTGGACCACCGGCGGCGGCAACCACATCACGAGCGTGGCCAACGAGAACCCCTCGCTCGCGCCCAAGATCGTGGCCTCCCCCGACTTCGGCATCCCGCCGCTGTACGTTCAGGGCCTGTCCATCTCGAAGAAGACCGCGAACCTGCCGACGGCGGTCGCACTGGCCCGCTGGGTGACCAGCCCGGAGAACCAGGCCGCGTTCGCCCACCTGGTCAGCATCTTCCCGAGCACGAAGTCCTCGGCGAACGACCCGTTCTTCAGCAAGAGCGACGGCACCAACGCCGGTGACGCCAAGGTCATCGCCTTCAACTCGCTGGCCAAGGCAGAGGTTCTCCAGCCCTACGAGGTCACCGACGCGATGAGCAAGTTCATCCGGCAGCAGATCTCGGCCGCCCTCAACGGTCAGATCTCCTCGAAAGAGGCCCTGGACGCCGCGGTCGCCAAGTGCAACGAACTGCTCAACCAGTGACGTACACCGCACCGACCCGCCCGAGGCGGCTGCGCCGCCTGTTCACGCCCTGGGCGCTGGTGGCGCCCGCCGCCCTGTGGCTGCTCGTGTTCAACGTCTGGCCGTCGATCAACACGATCGTCCTGGCGTTCACGAACGCGAAGCCACTGGGCGGCGGGCACTTCACCGGCCTGGACAACTTCGCCCGGGTGCTGAGCGACGGCCAGCTCGCCGACGCGCTGCTCAACAGCATCGTGTTCATGCTGGTCTGCCTGCCGCTGCTCACGGTCCTGCCGCTGCTGCTGGCGATCCTGGTCGAGAAGAAGATCCCGGGCATCGCGTTCTTCCGCACGGCCTTCTACACGCCCGTCGTCGCCTCCGCCGTGGTGGTCGCGCTGATCTGGAGCTGGGTGCTCAGCGACCGAGGCCTGGTCAACGGCTTCGCGCAGTGGCTGGGGATCATCGCCGAGCCGGTCCCGTTCCTCACCGAGCGCTGGCTCCTGGTGTTCAGCGCCATCTCCCTGACCGTGTGGAAGGGGCTCGGCTACTACATGATCATCTATCTGTCGGCGCTCGGGAACGTCCGGCGGGAGCTGCACGAGGCCGCCGCCGTGGACGGGGCCGGGCCGGTCCGCCGGTTCTGGAACGTGACCGTCCCCGGCGTGCGGAACACGATGCTGCTGGTCTCGGTGATGGTGGCGGTCTCGGCGCTGCGCGTGTTCTCGGAGCTGTTCGTGCTCTCGAACGGCACCGGCGGCCCCGGCGGGCGCGCCCAGTCCGTCGTGATGCTCATCCAGATGTACAGCCGCGGCTTCTACGGCCACTTCGGCTACGCCTCGGCGCTCAGCATCGTGCTGCTCGTCATCACGATCGGCCCGATGCTCCTGCTGCTCCGGCTCAACAGGAAGGCGGCCTGACATGCCCGACGTCACAGCGCGTGCCGAGACCGGGCACCACGCCGTAACGGCGGAGAGGCCGGGACCGAAGGCGGGCCCGGGACAGGGCCGGCACGCGGGCCGTGCGCGGCGGCGGGCCGGATTCGGCACTGCGGGGCCGGGCGAGCTGGTGTTGCGCTACTCGCTGCTGGTGCTGGTGCTGGTGCTCCTGATCTCACCGTTCCTGTGGCAGCTGTCCACCTCGCTGAAGAGCCTGCACGAGGACATCTTCACCGGTGCCCCGAGCTTCCTGCCGGAGCAGCCCACGCTGGACAACTACGTCCGGGTCGCCGAAACCATCCCCGTGTGGTCGTACGCGCTCAACTCGCTGATCGTGGCCGTCATTGTGGTCCTGGGCAACGCCGCCGGAGCGACCCTGGCCGGCTACGCGCTGGCCCGGCTGAGGTTCCGGGGCGCGAAGCTGCTGCTCGTGGGCTTCCTGGCCACGCTGGTGCTGCCCGGCGAGGTGACGATCATCTCGCAGTACATCACCGTGCGCGGGTTCGGCCTGGCGGACACCCTGCTGGGCGTCGCGCTGCCCGGCGCGATCGGGATGCTGAACGTGCTGCTGATGCGTACCGCGTTCCAGGCCATCCCCCAGGAGATGGACGAGGCCGCCGTCATCGACGGTGCGACCCCGTGGCAGCGGCTGATCCACATCGGCCTGCCGAACGTGCGGGGCATGCTGAGCGTGATCACGATCTTCGCGTTCATCGGGGCCTGGGACGACTTCCTGTGGCCACTCATCGTCCTCAACGACCCGGAGAACTTCACGCTCACCGTCGGCCTGCAGTACCTCAACGGGACGTTCACCAACAACCCCCGGCTTCCCGCCGCCGGGACCATGATCTCTTTTATCCCCATCGTGATCCTTTTCGCTTCGTTGCAGCGGTTCTTCTTCCGCGGCGTCGAAGAGGGCGCGATCAAAGGCTGATCGACAACCTGACCGAGGAGTCTCCCCATGCATGACGATCGCGAGCTGGTCGAGAACCGGCTCAAGCGGGTGCTCGACGAGCGGATCCGCCCCGCGGTGTACCCCGCGTCCGTGCCGCTGGACGTGGCCGTGTGGCACGCGCCCGGCGAGCCCGTACCGGTGGCCGAGGGCCTGGCGTCCGCCCCCTCGCCGATCGCGGTCGGTGACGCGTGGGGCGCGCCGTGGGGCACGAGCTGGTTCACGGTCACCGGCACGGTGCCCGCCGACTGGGTGGGCCGGACCGTGGAGGCCATCCTCGACCTGGGCTTCGACGAGAACATGCCGGGCTTCCAGTGCGAGGGCCTGGTCTACCGGCCCGACGGCAGCCCGGTGAAGGGCCTCAACCCGCGCAACCAGTGGGTGCGCGTCGGCGCGCCGGTCCAGGGCGGCGAGGAGGTGCGGCTGCACATCGAGGCGGCCTCCAACCCGGTCATCCTCGACTACCATCCCTTCCTGCCCACGAGGCTCGGGGACAAGGAGACGGCCGGCAGTGAGCCGCAGTACCGGCTGGCCCGCATGGACCTGGCGATCTTCGACGAGACCGTCTGGCAGCTCGTCATCGACCTGGAGGTGCTCGGCGAGCTGATGGCGGAGCTGCCCGTGGACGGCGCCCGCCGCTGGGAGCTGCTGCGCGCCGTCGAGCGGGCCCTCGACGCGATCGACCTGCAGGACGTCAACGGCACGGCCGCCGCCGCCCGTGCCGAGTTGGCCGGGGTGCTGGCCACGCCGGCCACGCCCTCGGCCCACCGGATCAGCGCGGTCGGGCACGCCCACATCGACTCGGCCTGGCTGTGGCCACTGCGCGAGACCGTGCGCAAGGTCGCCCGCACCACCTCCAACATGACCGCGCTGCTGGAGGACGAGCCGGATTTCGTCTTCGCCATGTCCCAGGCGCAGCAGTGGGCGTGGATCAAGGAGCACCGGCCGGAGGTCTGGGCCCGGGTCGTCAAGGCCGTGGCCGAGGGGCGGTTCGTCCCGACCGGCGGCATGTGGGTGGAGTCGGACACGAACATGCCCGGCTCGGAGGCCATGGCCCGGCAGTTCGTGCACGGCAAGCGCTTCTTCCTCGACGAGTTCGGCGTCGAGAACGAGGAGGTGTGGCTGCCCGACACGTTCGGCTTCGCCGCCGGGCTTCCGCAGATCATCAAGGCGGCCGGATCCAAGCGGCTGCTCACCCAGAAGATCTCCTGGAGCCAGATCAACAAGTTCCCCCACCACACGTTCCTGTGGGAGGGCGTCGACGGCACCCGGATCTTCACCCACTTCCCGCCCGTGGACACCTACAACTGCTCGATGAAGGGCAGCGAGATCGCCCACGCGGCGCGCAACTTCAAGGACAAGGGCGTGGCCCGGCACTCGCTGGCCCCCACCGGCTGGGGTGACGGAGGCGGCGGCACCACCCGTGAGATGATCGCCAAGGCAGCCCGGCTGCGGGACCTGGAGGGGTCGGCCACCGTCGTCTGGGAGACGCCCGCCGAGTTCTTCGCCAAGGCCGAGGCGGAGTACCCCGCCCCGCCGGTCTGGGTCGGCGAGCTGTACCTGGAGCTGCACCGCGCCACGCTCACCAGCCAGGCCAAGACCAAGCAGGGCAACCGCCGCAGCGAGTCGCTGCTGCGCGAGGCCGAGCTGTGGGCGGCCACCGCCGCCGTGCGGACCGGGTCCGACTACCCCCACGAGCGGCTCGACCGGATCTGGAAGACCGTGCTGCTCCACCAGTTCCACGACATCCTGCCCGGCTCGTCCATCGCCTGGGTGCACCGCGAGGCCGAGAAGACGTACGCCGCCGTGGCCGCGGAGCTGAACGAGATCATCGACGGCGCACAGCGGGCCCTCGCGGGCAACCCTGGCTCCGGAGAGCTGGTCTTCAACGCGGCGCCGCACACCCGCCACGGCGTCCCGGCCGGCGGCGCGGCCGCCGTCCCGGCCCCCGCCCTCGCCGCCGGACTCCGCACCCGCGGCGAGGGCGGGTACGTCCTGGACGACGGCCTGCTCCGGGTGGAGGTCGACGGCCGCGGCCTGGTCGTCTCCGCGTACGACCTGCGGGCGGAGCGGGAGACGGTCGCACCGGGGCAGGCCGCCAACCTGCTCCAGATCCACCCCGACTTCCCCAACATGTGGGACGCCTGGGACGTGGACCAGTTCTACCGGAACACGGTCACCGACCTGGTGGACGCAGACGAGGTCGCGCCGGGCGAGGAGCCGGGCTCGGTCCGCGTGGTGCGCTCGTTCGGCGCGTCGCGGATCACGCAGATCCTCATCGTTGAGGCCGGGCGGCTCGACATCCGCACCGAGGTGGACTGGCACGAGACCGAGAAGTTCCTCAAGCTGGCCTTCCCGCTGGACGTGCACGCCGACCGGTACGCCTCCGAGAGCCAGTACGGCCACGCCTTCCGCGCCACCCACACCAACACCAGCTGGGAGGCCGCCAAGTTCGAGGCGTGCAACCACAAGTTCGTGCACGTGGAGGAGCCGGACTGGGGCGTGGCGCTGGTCACCGACTCCACCTACGGCCATGACCTGACCCGCACCGTGCGGACGTCCGACTCGGGCACGACCACCACGCTGCGGGTGTCACTGCTGCGGGCGCCGCGGTTCCCCGACCCCGAGACCGACCAAGGCCTGCACCGGTTCCGGCACGCGCTGGTGCCGGGCGCGACGATCGGCGACGCGGTGCGCGAGGGCTGGTTCCTCAACCTGCCCGAGCGGCGGGTCCCGGGCGACGCCGAGGTCGCGCCGCTGGTCACGGTGGACGACGACGCGGTCGTGGTAACCGCCGTGAAGCTGGCCGACGACGGGAGCGGAGACGTCGTCGTCCGCTTCCACGAGTCCCGGGGAGGCCGGGCCCGCGCCCGTGTCTCCACCGGCTTCGCCGCCACCGGCGCCGCCGTGACCGACCTGCTGGAGCGCCCGCTCGCGGACACGGCCGCACCGGAGCTGACCGACGGGTCGGTGGCGGTGGCGCTGCGCCCCTTTGAGCTGGTCACGCTGCGGTTCAGCCGCTGAGCGCGCCCCCTCGGCGTATCGCCCGCCCGGACGGTACGCCGAGGGCCGGCACACCCGGCCTGCCCAGGACGGGCGGCGTCGCCGGCGTCGCGGCGACGTACACGATCACCGAGCGACGAGGAAGGCCGATCGGTCCGCGACGTTGAATGCGCACGCACTTCAGCACACACCGGAAGTACGGGCTGTAGCCATGCCGGCCGGGGCTGATGATCTGGGCGGACTCGGTATCAGTCAGATCATGACGATTCAGGCGATCTTCTAGTGGACTGATCTACACCAAACCGCCATTAAAGACCTACAGGACATGCCCTAACTCTGGTTGCCCGCCGCGCGTGAGGCGTCCGCCGTGACCGGAGCCTGCCAGTCGATCCGGTAACGCTGCTCGGCGCCCAGCGTCTTCTCCGGATTGAGGAAGGTCTTCATCGCCAGCGGCATCATCAGCCCCATCATCGCGATGGCCACCGGCCCCAGCGCCTTGCTGTTGTTGGTCTTGGACGCCCGCCAGGCCACCTTCTCCACCCGCTCCCGGCGCAGCCCCTCATAGGCGGCGAACGCGCTCGCCACATCGGGCAGGTCCCGCAGGCAGCGCGCCAGCTGGATCGCGCTCTCCATCGCC
>NZ_NGFP01000321.1 GCF_002149035.1 Streptosporangium minutum | reverse complement strand
CCCCTCGCCGGACCGCCTTTCATCCGCCCCAGGGGCGCCGAGCCGTCCTCCTCCGCGCCACCGTGCCCCGGAGCGCCGTACCCCGCCTCGCCGGTCCCCGGGGCTCCGCCCGCCGGGCCGTCGCTCACCGGCCCGGCGGGGCGGGCGACCGCGACCACGTAGGTCTCGGCCAGCCGGAGGCCGAAGTGCTCGGCCCGCTCGGCGAGCCGGTCGGCCCGCCCCTGGAGCAGGTCGTCCACGAACTCCCGGCGCGCCGCCTCCTCCTGACGCAGAGCCAGGCGCTGGGCGTTCTCGTAGCCCTCCATCAGGGCCGAGATCGTCCGTCTGAGGGCGGGGAGCGGGACCGGGACCACGGACTCGGCCATGAGCAGGGCGGCCTCGACGAGTGCGCGCAGCGGCACGCCCGACTCGGCGGCCCGCACGCCCGCCGCCCGGTAGCCGTCCAGCGTGTCGCGGTCGGGCAACCGCCCGGTCGCGGCGGCGGCCGTCAGAACACGGGGGTGCCCGCCGAGCAGGTCGGCGGGCACCCCCGGGACCTCGTCCATCAGACTCCTACGTCGCGCCGATCGAAGGCGAGGATCGCGGTCAGAAGCAGCACCACCGTCGCCCCCGCGAGGACCAGGTAATCACCGGTGGGGAAGCCCTGGTAGAGCGGCCTGCCGTCGAGGTAGTAGTGGAACGGCGAGATCCACCTGAGCCAGGAGATCGCGTCCACGTTCCTGCCCATGCTCTCGACGACGTAGCCGCCCACCGCGACCACCCCCACCACGGCCATGGCGATCCCCCTGCGTCCCGTGGCGGCGCCCACGGCGAGGGCCAGCGTGCCGAAGAGCAGGCTGAGCAGGAGGATCCCGGTGTGCCCGGCGAGGATCCGGTCGAACGCCACGTTCATGTCGACCGCGGACGACAGCGCCCACACCGCGAGGAACGTCACCACCGCCAGCCCCAGCAGGCCGAGGGCGAGGGCGGCGAAGCGCTCGAAGACCAGCCGCCTGCGGTCGACCGGCAGCGTGACGGTCAGCTCCAGCGTGCCGGACTCCTCCGGCTGCGCGAGCGCCCGGTTGCCGAGGATCGCGGCGCAGACGACGAACAGCATCGGTCCGAACAGCTGGTAGACGAGGCTGTGCAGGTAGCCGACGCCGCTGGTGAAGTCCTCCAGGCCGCCCATCAGGTCGCGCATGGCGCCGGGGAACTTGGCCAGCGCGGCCCGGCCGTACAGCTCGGGGTCCTTGGTGATGCTGGGGTAGAACGACAGGTACAGCGCGAAGAACGCGGTGATGCCGACCGTCCAGCCGACCAGTGACCTGCGGTAGTCCCGCAGGCTCTTAGACACCAGCACGGGCATGATGTCCCCCCTCCTCGCTGTAGTAGGTGAGGAAGATCTCCTCAAGATCGGGCTCGGCGCTGACCATGTGCACCACGGTGAACCGCGCCGCCGCCTTGACCAGCGCGTCGGGACGGCCGTCGATCGTGCAGCGGACGCTCGCGCCCTCCACCCGCAGATCCCGCACGCCCGCAAGGCCCTCGAACGCCTCGCGGGGCACCGGCGCGTCGAAGTGGAACTCCACCAGCCGCACCGCCTTCTCCCGCAACGCGGCGATGTCCTCCACCGCCACCAGCCGCCCGGCCCGGACGATCCCCACCCGGTCGGAGACGTTCTCCACCTCGGCCAGCACGTGCGAGGACATCAGCACGGTCCGCCCCGAGGCGCGGACCTCCCGGACCATCGCCAGGAACTCCTGCTGCACCAGCGGGTCCAGGCCGCTGGTCGGCTCGTCCAGGATCAGGAACTCCGGCTCGTGCATGAAGGCCTGGATCAGTCCCACCTTCTGCTTGTTGCCCTTGGAGAGCCTGCCCATGGGCGCCGACAGGTCGGCCTCCAGCCGCTCGGCCAGCGCGTCGATCCGTTCCCTGGACACACCGCCGCGCACTCCGCCCAGGAAGGCCAGGTAGTCCCTCGCCCTCTCCCTGCCCTCCAGGGCCAGCTCTCCGGGCAGGTAACCGATCCGGGCGCGCACCCTCGCGTCACGGGGGTCCGTGCCGAGCACGGTCACCCGGCCTCTGGTGGGCCGGATCACGTCGAGGATCAGCCTGATCGTGGTCGTCTTTCCCGCACCGTTCGGGCCGAGATACCCGAACACCTCGCCGGGACGGATCTCAAGGTCGAGATCCTCAAGGCCCCGGCGGTCACCGTAGAACTTGGTCAGTCCCTCGGTCCGCACTACCGCTGTCATGCCCCCGATGGTGACGGCCCGGCCCGGCTCCGGTCATGGCCGGACTCCGACAGTTGGCCCCTCGTTCGTTGCCCGGATCCGGAACTTCCCCCGGAACCCCCGCCGGCCGAACCCCCGCCGACTCCGGAGCCTGGCTCCGGCCCGCCACGCGGCCGTGAACGCCGGTCTATCGTTGGGCTATGAACGTGGACACGGCCTTCGTGCTCGGGGGCGGAGGCGTGCTCGGCGCCCATGAGGTGGGCATGCTGCGGGCGCTGGACGAGGCGGGCGTCAAGCCGGATGTGATCGTCGGCACGTCCGTGGGCGCGCTGAACGGCGTCATGCTGGCGGCCTCCCCCGGCGACGCGGTCGCCGGCCTGACCGGGCTGTGGCAGTCCGACGTGGTCCGCACGGCCTTCGCCGGGTCCTGGATGACACGGATCTCCACCCTCGCCAGGACCGGCACCCACCTGCACTCCTCCGACCCGCTGCGCCACCTGCTGGCCGAGATGCTCCCGGTCTCCCGCATCGAGGATCTCGCGGTGCCGTTCCAGTGCGTGGCCGCCTCCGTCGAACACGCCTCCGCCCACTGGTTCACCGAAGGTCCCGTGGTCGACGCGGTGATCGCCTCCTGCGCCGTCCCCGGCCTGCTGCCTCCCGTCCGCATCGGCGACGGCCACTTCCTCGACGGCGGCCTGGTCCACAGCATCCCCGTCGGCCGTGCGGTCGCCCTCGGAGCCCGCCGCGTGTACGTCCTGCACGTCGGCCGGATCGAACGGCCCCTGGTCGCCCCGCGCCGCCCGTGGGAGGTCGGCCTGGTCGCCTTCGAGATCGCCCGCCGTCACCGCTTCGCCGAGGAGATGGCGGCCCTCCCCGCCGACATCGAGGTCCATGTCATGCCCGCCGGCGGCGACGCCCGCCCCGGAGTGGATCTGTCCCAGCTGCGTTACCGGGATTCGTCACGTATATCTGGGTACATCGAACGCGCCTACCGGGCCTCGTCCCGATACCTGGCTCAGCAGTCGCCCGCCTGAGCAAGGTCGTGCAGGGCCCCTCCCAGGAAGGAGACCGCCGTGCTCCCTCCCCGCTTCCTCCGCCGCCTGATCCTCGCCCCCCTCCTCATCGTGCTCACCGTGGTCGCCGTGGTCACGCTTCCGATCTGGCTGCTGGTGGTGGCGGCGGCCTCCCTGCGCCTGCCGCCCCCGCAGCGGCGCGGCACCCGGCTGGTCTGGTTCGCGGTGGCGTGGCTGACCCTGGAGTCGATGGCGCTGGTCGCCTGCCTGGGCCTCTGGGTGGCCGGCGGGTTCGGCGGGTGGCTCCACCGCGACGAGCACCAGGAGCGGCACTACGCCCTGATCCGGTGGTTCCTGTCACGGGTGTACGGCGCCGCCGTACGGATCTTCCGCCTGAGCGTCGAGGTCGACGAGCCGCCGCAGACCCCCGGCGAGCTCTCCCGCCGCCTGACCCGCCCGGTCATCGTCCTGTCCCGCCACGCGGGCCCCGGTGACTCGTTCCTCCTCATCCACCACCTTCTCGTCCTGTACGGCAGGCGCCCGAGGATCGTGATGAAGGCGGCCCTCCAGCTCGACCCGTCCCTGGACGTGGTGATCAACCGTCTCCCCAACGCCTTCGTCCCCCGCAAGGTCGCCGAGAGCGGCGTCCTCACCGAGATCCGCCGCCTGGCCGCCGGTATGGACGCCGACGACGCCCTCGTGATCTTCCCCGAGGGCGGCAACTTCACCCCCAGACGCCGCTGGCGCGCCATATTCCGGCTGGAGGAGAAAGGCCTGGCGGAAGAGGCCTCCCGCGCCCGCCGCATGGAGCACCTCCTCGCCCCCCGCCCCAACGGGGCCATCGCCGCCATCGAGGCCTGCCCCACCGCTGACGTGATCTTCGTCGCCCACACCGGCCTCGACGATCTGATCACCCTCGGCGACGTCTGGCGCAAGCTTCCCGTCCGCGCCGAGATCAGGGCCCGGTGGTGGCGGGTACGGTCCGCCGACGTCCCACGTGACCGCGAGAGCCAGATCCGCTGGCTCTTCGACCACTGGGAGAAGATCGACGCCTGGATCTCCGAGAACCACCCCGCCCCGGCGACGAAGGCCTGACCACAGCCACTCGACCTGCGCCGTCGCCCGGACATCGATCACCTGGAGGATCGCTCCCGTACTCAACCTCTGCGGGTCAGCACGCCTACGGCGTGAGGATCACCTTGTTGCATTCCTCCTGCTTGTTCTTGAACATCTCGTAGCCGCGCGGGGCATCCTCCAGAGGCATGCGATGGCTGATGACGAAGCTGGGATCGATGTCTCCGTTGCGGATCCTCCCCAGCAGGGGCTCCAGGTATCGCTGCACGTGGCACTGGCCGCTCCTCAGCGTCAGCGACCGGTTCATCAACGAACCCATCGGGAACTTGTCGAGCAGGCCGCCGTAGACGCCGATCACGGAGACGGTCCCGCCGTTGCGGCAGGACATGATCGCCTCGCGCAGGGCGTGCGGCCGCTCGGTCTCCATCCGGGTCGCCTGCTTGACCCGGTCGTAGGCGTGCACGAGGCCCGTGGGGTGGTGGGCCTCCATGCCCACCGCGTCGATGCACCCGTCCGGGCCGCGGCCTGCGGTCATGTCCCGCAGCGCGTCGAGGATGTCGACCTCCTCGTAGTTCAGCGTCTCCGCGCCCGCCCGCTCGGCCCTCTTCAGCCGGTACGGGAAGCGGTCGATGGAGATGACCCGCTCGGCGCCCATCAGGAACGCGCTGGCGACCGCGAACTGGCCGACAGGCCCGGCCCCCCATACAGCGATGACGTCCCCGGGCTTGATGTCGCACATCTCCGCGCCCATCCAGCCGGTGGGCAGGATGTCGGACAGGAACAGCACCTGATCGTCCGGCAGGTCATCCTCGATCTTGATCGGTCCCACGTCGGCGAACGGCACGCGCGCGTACTCCGCCTGCCCCCCGGGGTAGCCACCGAGCATGTGGGAGTAACCGAAGATGCCCGCAGGAGAGTGGCCCATGAGCTTCTCCGCCAGG
This sequence comes from Streptosporangium minutum, assembly GCF_002149035.1. Taxonomy (GTDB): domain Bacteria; phylum Actinomycetota; class Actinomycetes; order Streptosporangiales; family Streptosporangiaceae; genus Streptosporangium; species Streptosporangium minutum. The sequence continues at coordinate 4,047 of NZ_NGFP01000321.1, read as the reverse complement.
CCCGCGTTGGGATTGGAGTTCTCGCACACCGAGTACAGGCCGTGCTCGCAGGCGGCGCAGTTGCCGCAGGCGATCGGGAAGGGGACGACCACCCTGTCACCGACCCGCAGGGTCGACACCTCCGACCCCACCTCCACCACCTCGCCCATGAACTCGTGGCCGAGGATGTCGCCCTTCTTCACGGTCGGGATGTAGCCGTCGTAGAGATGCAGGTCGGAACCGCAGATCGCGGTCGAGGTGATGCGCACGACGGCGTCGCGGGCGTTCAGGATCCGGGGATCGGGAACCTCTTGGACTTCGACGGTGTTCCGGCCCATCCAGCAGGTGGCCTTCATCGGATTCTCCTTACCTCACGGGTTGGGCGGGACGCTGTATGAGCTGCCGCACCGCGCGGGTGCCCTCCGGGCTGCCCTCGGAGCGGACCACCTCGCCGGTCTCCACGACCTGCTTGAACCGGCGCAGGTCATCTCGGACCTGCTGCTCGGGATGCTCGCCCAGCAGCCTGGCCAGGGTCATGCCGATCTTGCCGCCCGGCGGGTCGTACCCGAGGTTCACCCGCATCTCCGTGCCGCGTCCGCCGGGAGCGTCGGAGAAGCGCACGGAACCGCTGTTGCCGACGAGAGCGCCCTCCGTGGAACGCCAGGCGATCAGTTCGCCGGAGCGGTCCTCGACGATCTCCGCCTCCCACTCGACGGTCTTCTTCAGAGGTGCCCTCGCCTTCCAGCGCGAGCGTCCACCGCCGACCATCTCCACCGACTCCAGATGCGCCATGAAGCGGGGGAGGTTCTCGAAGTCGCGCCAGTAGCGGTACACCTCCTCGCGGGGGCGGTTGATCGTGATGGCCGCGTGAAGGTTCATGGTGCGCTCATCCCTTCCGTCTTCCCCTCGGTCCTCGTGGGGCCGGTTCGCGCGTACCGCGGTGTACATGTCGACGGCCGTGATGCCGGCGACCGCCGCCGTGACGGCTGCGACGCGGCCGCGTCTCCGGCCGGCGCGGTTGGCGAGCGCCTGGCCCAGCGCCGTCAGGTCCAAGGCGTCGCCCGCGACGCGGGTCCATACCCAGGAGGCAGGGTTGCGGCTGCCCAGCAGTACCGCCGCGTGAAACAGCTCTCGCGCACCCACCAGCAATATCGTGCCGCGGGCCCGGGCCGAGTCGTCGACGCCGCTGAGCCTGCTGACAGCGCCCGGCGCGGCGACCTGTACCACGCCCAGGCCCAGGCTGGCCCAGCCCAGCGCACGGGCGAGACGGTCGGTTGTACGGTCGTGTCCTTCGCTCATGTTGCCCCCACATGGCTGGTCGCTTCTCGATCTCGGCCCCCGGGCGCTCCTGCCGCTGCTGCGCCGCCTGCGGCGCGGACGCCGTCCATCCCGGACGATCGTCGTCCAGCCGGCGGCGGACCTACTGGGTAATCACAGGAAGTACCCCGCTGACCTGGAATAACGCGGATTACCTGAATCATCGGGAACTTTGCGACCGCCTCATTACGCGGCGCGCCTTCTCACAGGGTGTCGGCACAGTCAAGACCGGCCTCACGATCCCGCTGCCCCGGCTGCGGTTGAACCTCGCCCGCGCCCACAGGTAGCCGGCCGGCGCGAAAGCAAGGCACCGGGACACGGCGGTGCCGACCGGGGCGCCTGTCGGCAGCCCGTGCGGCATCTCGGTCACGGGGGTGGGGTGCAGGGCCGGTGCTCGGCGGACCGACGCCCCCCGTCGGCACCGGAGAGTTCCGAGAAGTTCCGAGGAGTGCCGAGGGGCCGGTCCGCAGGGGCATCCGCGCGGACGGTGAAAAACCGGGAGATCCAGGCACCGACGGACGGCCGCAGCGAGACGATCCGGCGCGACCGCCCGGCATCGCTCAGGGCCGCCGGCTACGCCCGGCTGCCGCAGATCCCCCTGGTGCTCCAGCCCCCCGGCGCTCCGTGCCCTGAAGGTAGGCCGCGGGGCGGGTGACCCCCTACCAGTCCTGGGAGAGGCCGGACATGCGGCGGAGGTATTCGTCCTCGTCGATCTCACCGGCCGCGTAGCGGCGTTTCAGGATCTCGCGAGGTTCCTCCAGGACGGGCTTGCGCGCCCTGGACGCGCGGAACACCAGCGCGGCGCCGAGGACCACCGCGGCGATCACGGCCATGATGAAGAGGATCAACACCACCCGGGTCATCTCTCACCTTCCATGCTTCTAGTGTGCGAGAAATCCGGTGCGCCGCGCGGAGCCCCACCAGGAGGCAGGAGGGGCAGGCCCCGCGGCGCGCCGTCTTCCAGAAGCCCCAGCAGGGCTGCGGTGTCCACATGATGTTCGATCAGGTCGCCGAGGGCGTCCAGCCGCTCCTCACGCAACGCGGCGAAGGAGACGTCCGGGGCCGGGGTGAAGTCACGGCCGGAGACGGCCGCCACGTCGGCGAGGAAGGCCCGGCGGAAGTCGTCGTTCTCCAGGGCTCCGTGCCAGGTGGTACCCCAGACCGAGCCGGCCCGGCAGCCGTCCAGGAAAGGGTCGCCGCCCTCTGCCGTCACGACGCCGTGATGGATCTCGTAGGCCGCGACGCGGCAGCCGTACGCCTCGCCGACCGGGCGGCCCAGCGTCTTCTCTGCGGCGAACTCCACCGTCGCGGGCAGCAGCCCGAGCCCCTCGACCCGGCCTGCTCCGGACTCGACGCCGTCGTGGATCGTCCGGGCGAGCATCTGGTAGCCGCCGCAGATGCCCAGCACGACCCGGCCTCGCAGCGCGTCGGCCAGGCCGGTGGCGCGCAGCCAGGCCAGGTCGGAGACCGTCGCGCGGGAGCCGGGCAGTACCACCAGGTCGGCGTCGTCCAGCTCGGCCGGGGAGGTCACGAAGCGGACCACCACACCGGGCTCGGAGGCCAGGGCGTCGACGTCGGTGAAGTTGGAGATGCGCGGCAGCCTGACCACCGCGACCCGCAGGGTCTGCCTGCCGTACGGCGTGCGCGCGCCGATCGCCGGCCGGTTGTCCAGGGCGAGGGAGTCCTCGACGTCCAGCCACAGGCCGTCCAGCCAGGGCAGCACGCCGTACACCTCGCGGCCGGTCAGGTCCCTGATCATGTCGAGACCGGGTTCGAGGAGCTCGCGCGCCCCCCGGAACTTGTTGATCACGAACCCGGCGATCAGCACCTGGTCCGCCGGTTCCAGCAGGGCCACCGTCCCGTACAGCGAGGCGAAGACCCCGCCCCGGTCGATGTCGCCGACCACGATGACCGGCAGGCCCGCGGCACGGGCCAGACCCATGTTGGCGATGTCGCCCCTGCGCAGGTTGATCTCCGCCGGGCTGCCCGCGCCCTCGCAGACCACCACGTCGTAGGTGTCGCGCAGCCGCTCCAGCGCGTCCACGGCGACCTCGCGGAGCCGGTCCTTGACATCCCAGTACTCCATCGCGTCGACATCGGCCAGCGGCCTGCCCATGACCACGACCTGGCTGCGCCGGTCACTGCCCGGCTTGAGCAGGATCGGGTTCATGTCCGCGCTGGGCTCCAGACCGCACGCGGCGGCCTGCATCGCCTGGGCCCTGCCGATCTCGGCGCCGTCGGCGGTGACGAAGGAGTTGAGTGACATGTTCTGCGCCTTGTACGGCGCGACCTTCACGCCCTGCCGGGCCAGCCAGCGGCAGATCCCGGCGGTGACGACGCTTTTACCGGCGTCGGAGGTGGTGCCGGCGACCAGTAGGGAGCCCCTCACGCGCCCACCGGCCACGGCCCGGCGGACAGCGCGGCGGACGGCCCGGCGGACGCGGTTCCGGAAAGGACGGAAAGGACGGAAAGGACAGGGCCAGGGCCGTCAGGACCGACCAGGACCACGGGCAACTCCTCGGATGGATCGACAATCATGGTGCCCAGCATGACGCGCGCCATGCCGCGACGCCCAATCAGGTCAGGCGATCATCCGCTCAGACACCACACCACCCACCTGAGCCCCGCACCACCTGTCCGGGCCCCGCGCCAACCTGCTGAGCCTCGCACCACCTGTCCGGGCCCCGCGCCAACCTGCTGTGCCTCGCACCACCAGCCCGGACCCCGCACCCACCTGCTGAACCCCGCACC
>NZ_NGFP01000320.1 GCF_002149035.1 Streptosporangium minutum | reverse complement strand
TCCCGCCGCCGTCCGGCACTGCCGCCCCGCCCATAGGTGACATTTGTCATCCCACGGAGCTGAAAGCGTCATCCCGCTGACCTGAAAGATCAGTGGCATGTCGGTGATATCGGCGACTACCTGCTGAAACGCCGTAAGGCGAGGATTGTCCGCATGAGAACACCACAGCTTGCGGACGCGACCGGCACCGGAACCGCCGGCCTCGGGAACGTGATCGAGGTCGGCGGTCTCCGGCAGAAGTACGGCGACTTCGAGGCCGTACGCGGCATCTCCTTCACCGTCCCGAGGGGCGAGCTGTTCGCCCTGCTCGGCACCAACGGCGCGGGCAAGACCACCACGATGGAGGTCCTGGAGGGCTTCACCCCCGCCACCGACGGCACGGTCAGGGTGCTCGGCCTCGATCCGGTCAGGCAGCACCGCGAGCTGCGGCCCCGCGTCGGGATCATGCTGCAGGAGGGGGGTTTCCTCGGCGACCTCACCGTGGCCGAGACCGTGGACCTGTGGAGGGGACTGAGCGAGGACGCCGGCCGCCCGGTCACGCTGTCCGGCAGCACCGAGCTGCCCGGGAGCCTCACCCTCTTCGGCCGGGTCCGGGGCGTGAGCCGGGCGACCATGGGGGCGCTGGAGCTGGTCGGCCTGGAGAGCAAGGCCAGGACCAAGGTCCGGCAGCTCTCCGGCGGCCAGAAGCGCAGGCTCGACCTCGCGCTCGCGGTGCTCTCGCGGCCGGAGGTGCTCTTCCTGGACGAGCCGACCACCGGGATGGACCCCGAGGCCCGCCGTACCACCTGGCAGGTGATCGAGGACCTGCGGGCCGGCGGCACCACGGTGCTGCTCACCACGCACTACCTGGAGGAGGCCGAGCGCCTCGCCAGCAGGCTGGCCATCATGCATGAGGGTCTCATCCACACCTACGGGACGGTCGAGGAGGTGGTGGCCGGCTCCGGCGACACCATCGCCTTCCGGCTCCCCGGCACCGCCTGGTCCTTCGGCGACCTGCCCGCCCCGGACGGCGTCACCCCCACGCTGACCTATGCCGACGGCGGCACCGAGGTCGTCTACACCGTCGCCGGCGGACAGCCCGAGACCCGCGCGCACGCCGCGCTCCGGCCGCTGCTGGCCTGGGCCGACGAGCACGGCGAGGCCCTGGGGCGGCTCGCCGTACGCCGGGGGACCCTTGAGGACGCCTTCATGCGCGTGGTGGGGGAGCGGCGATGAGACGGAGCGGTGCCGGCGCGGCCGCCGGCGGGGAGCGCGTGGTCATGGGGCGGACGAAGTGGATGAGGAGTGGTGAGTGACATGAGGACCGACGTTCTGCACGCCGTACGGCTGGCGAGGCTCGACCTGACGCTGGTGGCCAGGAACACCACGGTGATGTTCAACGTGCTGCTGCTGCCGCTCCTGATGGCCTGGATGTTCACCCAGACCCAGGGAGGCGCGGACATCGCCGGGGTGTCCGGGGAGCTTTTCGTGCTGACCGGGGTGCCCGGCCTGATGCTGGGGTTCGCGGTCTTCATCAACCTGGTCAACTCCTTCACGGCCCGGCGTGAGGAGCTGGTGCTCAAGCGGCTGCGCGGGGGCCAGCCGTCCGGGCCGGCGGTCCTCGGCGGCGCCGCCCTCGGCGCGCTCGCGCTCTTCCTCGGCCAGGTGGTGCTGCTGGCGGTCTGGATGCACCGGACCGACGGGGTCATGCCGGCCAACGTGCCGCTGCTGGTGGTCGCGGCCGTCCTGGGAGTCGCGCTGTTCGGCCTGCTGGCCGCCGCCTTCTCCGGGATCACGCCCAACGCCGAGCTGGCCCAGATCACGGTCCTGCCGGTGATCCTGGTCATGATGATCGGCGCGCCGGTGGCCTACCCCGCCGACGTGCTGCCCGGCCCGCTGGGGGTGGTCTCCGACCTGCTCCCGGTGACGCCGGTCGTGGAGATCATGCGTACGGCCTTCCTCGGCGCCGACCACGTCTCCGGGAGCGGTGAGGCGCTGAGCATGGGCGGGCAGTGGGTGGCCGCGCTGCCCTCGCTCGGGATCCTGCTGGCCTGGGTCGCGGTGGCGGCCCTGCTGGCCAGGTGGCTGTTCCGGTGGGAGCCCCGGCACGGATAACGTTCATCACGCGATGTTGACAAAAGCTGATGAGAGCGGGGCGGGGCGCTTCAGGCGCTCCGTCCTCCGCGTGTTCCCCCGGCGCAGGAAGCGCACGACCGTCGAGCGGCTCCGCCGGTTGACCGTCTGGTCGCTGACCACCGGTCTGTTACTGGTCTGGCTCGGCGTCGTCGGCGGGCTCGGCGAGGACCGGTTCGGCGTCCCCGGCGGGGTCGCCGAGGACAGGGGGGCGGACCTGCTCGTCCTCGTCCTCGGGCTGCTGGGGCTGGTCGCCTTCAGCGTCCTCTACATGAGGATGGTGAAGGCGGCCGTCGCGGGGACCTCGGCCAACCGTGAGATCGTGGCCTCGGCCGTGCTCGCGGTCGTCCTGCTGCTGACCCAGGAGCACCAGCTGTGGAGCTGGGGGCTGATCGCGCCGGCCTGGGCGGCGGGCGCGGCGCTGCTGCTGAGCAGGACGGGCACGTTCGTCGCCGGCCTCGGCGCCGCCGCGGTCGCCCTGCTTCTCGCACCGTTCGACGACGGCTCCGGTTCGGTCATCGGACGCGCGCTGGCCGCGCCGCAGCCGGGCGAGGACGCGGCCACCCTCGCCGGAGCCCTCACCGGCGCCTTCATCGGGACCACCCTGGCGCTGCCCTGCGCGAACCGGTTGCAGCTCTGGTTCTGGGAGGTCGTCAGGCTGGCGGAGGAGGGCAAGGAGGCCCAGGCACGGCTGGCCGTCACCGAGGAGCGGCTCCGCTTCTCGCGCGACCTGCACGACCTGGTCGGGCACAGCCTGTCCGCGATCGCGGTCAAGAGCGAGGTGGCCGCCAAGCTGTCGAAGATGGACGCCGAGCGGGCCGCCGGAGAGATGGAGGAGGTCCGGGGACTGGCGCGGGAGGCGCTGAAGGAGATCCGCTCGGCGGTGCGCGGCTACCGGACGGTCGACCTCGACGCCGAGCTGCGCAGCATGACCGCGGTGCTGGAGGCCGACGGCATCCGCTGCACGCTGGAGACCCCCCAGGAGCCGGTGCCCGAGGAGCTGGGCACGCTGCTGGCCTGGGTGGTCCGCGAGGGCACCACCAACGTGCTGCGGCACAGCTCGGCGACCCGGTGCCGGATCACGATCGCGCTCCGCGACGGCGCGGCCGCGCTGGAGATGGTCAACGACGGTGTGACCGGTCTGGACGGGCGCGGCGGCACCGGCCTCATCGGGCTGTCGGAGCGGGTGGCCGCCGCGGGCGGCGCCGTCGCCGCCGGGGCCGGCGGCGCGGGAGAGTTCAGGTTGCGGGCGACGGTTCCGCTGGAGGGAGTCAGATGATCCGGGTACTGCTGGCCGACGACGAGCATCTCATCCGCGGGGCGATCGCCACGCTGCTCGGCCTGGAGCCGGACATCGAGGTGGTGGCCCAGGTCGCCAGGGGCGACCTGGTGGAGCAGGCCGTACGGGATCACCGGCCCGATGTGATCGTGCTGGACATCGAGATGCCCGGGATGGACGGGCTGACCGTGGCCGAGACGCTGCCCGGCCACGCGGTGCTGATGCTGAGCAGTTTCGGGCGTCCCGGATATCTGAGAAGGGCGCTCGCGGCGGGGGTGCGCGGCTTCATCCCCAAGGACGCCTCCTCCGACGAGCTGGCGACGGCGATCCGTAAGGTAAACTCCGGCGGACGCTATCTGGACCCGGAGATGGCGGCCTCGGCGATGATGGCGGGGGAGAGCCCGCTCACCGAGCGTGAGCGTGACGCCCTGACCCTGGCCTCGCGGGGCGCGTCGGTCGGGGAGATCGCGGTGTCGCTGCACCTCACCGAGGGCACCGTGCGCAACTACCTGTCCAGCGCCATCACCAAGCTGGGCGCGAGCAACCGGATCACCGCCATCCACGCCGCCCAGGAAAAAGGTTGGCTCTAAACAGAGTTTTTTCTCTGCGTTGGGGCAGGGGGAACACATGGTGGCAGCGGACGTGAACCCGGGAGTGCGTGAGATCCGCGCCTTTTCCCCGCGTCATGTCATCGGTAAATGCAGTGCGTGCCCGCCTGACGCGGCGCCGCACGGAGATTATGTCCGGCCGCACCCGTCCCGCGGTCCGGTCTGAGGAGGAGGCATGCGCGCCACCGGAAACCCCGGAGCCCAGGTGGTCAGTGTCGGCAACCGGCTCGACGTGGGCACCGTCGCCGGAGTGCGTCCGCGACTGCACGACGCGGTCGACTCCGGCCACGGCGACCTGGTCGTGGATCTCTCCGGGCTGGAGATGATCGACGCCACCGGCCTCGGCGTGCTGGTGGGCACGCACCGCCGCGCGCTGGCCGCGGAACGCCGTCTCATCCTGCGCGGGGTTCCGCCTCGCGTCATGCGCGTGCTGGCGGTGACCCGGCTCAACCGGGTGCTCACCGTCGAGCTCTCCATGGCCGCGGTGGCCTGACCCCGGTCATGCGCGTCAGCGCTCCACCGCGCCGCGGAACCGCTCGGATCCGAGGGCGATCGCGGGCGCTCTCCCCGCCCGGCTCGCCCGGTTCGTCCGGCGGAGGTCACGTCACGGAAGTCCCGGCGGGGCTCACGTGACGAAGGACCGGTAGAAGATGTGCACGGCGGTGCTGATCAGGTGATCGACCGCGGGCGGGTCGTCGGCCAGCACCCACTCGATGAGCAGTTCCTGGATGGCGCCGATCATGCCCAGCGCCAGCAGGCGCTGGTTGGCCTTGGCCGCCCCCGGCAGGTCGAAGACGTTGGCCTCGATAATCTGGCTGAAGGCCGCCACCGCCTGCTGCCGCGACCTGGTGAGGCAGTCGCCCGCCCGGCGCACCTCCAGGTGCATGATCCGGGCACGGCGCCTGTCCTCGGTGACGAAGCCGATGTATCCGGCGATGCCCGCCTCGACCCGGCTGAGCAGCGTGTCCGGGGCCTTCTCGATGGACTTCGACACCGACAGCAGCGTCTCCTGCACACACCTGTCGTGCACCGCCTGCAGTAACTCGTTACGGCCGGAGAAACACTCGTAGAAGGCACGATTGGAGATGCGGGCCGCGGCGCACAGCTTCTCGATCGTGGTCTCCGGGAAACCGGGGTCGGAGTAGAGCGTGTACGCCGCGGTGATCAAACGTTCCCGACGCTCCGCCAGCCGCTCCTCCGCTGACATTCCTCTGTATGATCGCCCATTCATGTCAAGCCTCCGCCTTTAATGCGGACTTGACAAATACTCGCTTTATCACTTCCACCTCATGATCCTGGCCCCCAGAATCCACCATTATGGGTGCAAGATCCTTTTTGCGGAAGAGTAAGTGTGCTATCGCTTCCGTCGTCCATGCAAGAAGGTGACAAGCCTGACTAGTCGGTCAAGGTCTTTTTGGCCGCGAGTGAATGAGGTGAGGTTCATTCCGGGCAGTGCGAAGCGCTGCCGCGAGACGGCCTTGGGGCGGGAGAACTCCCGCAGCCCGTCCGCGCCGTGGATGCGGCCGAAGCCGGAGTCGCCCACCCCGCCGAACGGCAGCGAGGGGACCGCGGCGAAGGAGATGATCGAATTGATCGCGGTCATCCCGCCGCGCATCCGGCGCGCGAGCTCCACGGCCCGCCGCGCGTTGCCGGAGAAGACCGTCCCGGCCAGGCCGTACGCGGAGGCGTTGGCCTTCTCCAGGGCCTCCTCCACGTCGGCGACCCGTTTGACCGTCAGGGTCGGGCCGAACGTCTCCTCGCGGACCGACGCCGACTCCTCCGGCACATCCTCCACGATCACCGGGTCCACGAAGGGCGCGCGGACGGACTCGGGGCCGCCGAGGACGGCCCTGCCGCCCGCGACCGCGTCCTGGACGTGCCGCCGGATGACGTCGAGCTGGGCCGGCATGGTGATCGGGCCGTAGTCCTCCCCGGCCCTGACCTCCCGGGCCCGCCGGGTCAGCTCCCCCATGAAGTCGTCGTAGACCGCGTCCACCACGTAGGCGCGCTCCACCCCGACACAGGTCTGGCCCGCGTTGGACAGCGCGCCCCACAGGGCGGCGTCCGCGGCGGCCGGCAGGTCGGCGCCCTCGTCCACGATCAGCGCGTCCTTGCCGCCGCACTCGGCGACCAGCGGCGTGAGGTTCACCGCGCACGCGGCCATCACCCGCTTGGCGGTGGCGGTCGAGCCGGTGAAGGCGACCTTCCCCACCCCCGGATCCCCGGCCAGCGCGGCCCCGGTCTCGCCCAGCCCGGTGACCGTCCGGAACACCCCGTGCTCGGGAACGGCCTCGGCGAACAGCTCCGCCAGCAGCACGCCCACGCCGGGGGTCAGCTCGCTCGGCTTGAACACCACCGCGTTCCCGGCCGCCAGCGCGTAGGCGATCGAGCCCATCGGGGTGAACACCGGGTAGTTCCACGGCCGCGCGCACGGCCGCCGCGTCCTGGATCGGGTGGGTGCCGACGACGGCGCCCGTGGCCGGATCGAGTGAGTCGAAGGTGAGCCGGCCGGTCGCCGTGGTCATCGTGGCCTCCTGCTGTGCCGTGGCGGATGCCCGAGGGCGGAGGGTGCGGCGTCCGCGCGGCCCTCGCGGGCGCGGCGAGCCGAACGGGCGCGGTCCGCCCACGATAGACCGGGACCATTGTCCGGTAAACCATCACTTACCGGGTGAGGAGTCCCCGGTCCAGCGCCGTGGTCACGGCGGCGGTGCGGTCGGAGACGCCGAGCTTGCCGAAGACGCGCAGCAGGTGGGTCTTGACCGTGGTCTCGCTGATGAACAGCGCCTTGCCGATCTGCGCGTTGGTCAGCCCCCGGGCCACCAGGGAGAGCACCTCGGCCTCGCGCGGCGACAGGGACTCGGTCACCGGGGCCCGCATCCGGGTGACCAGCCGGGTCGCCACCGACGGCGACAGCACGGTCTCGCCCCGCGCCGCGGAGACGATCGCGGCCAGCAGGTCGGCTCTGGAGGTGTCCTTCAGCAGGTATCCGGCGGCCCCCGCCTCGACCGCCCGCACGATGTCCTGATCGGTCTCGTAGGTGGTCAGCACGATCACCCGGCTCTCCGGCCGCTCGGAGAGGATGCGCCCGGTGGCGCTCACCCCGTCCCCGTCCGGCATGCGCAGGTCCATCAGGATCACGTCGGGCCGCAGCTCCCCGGCCCGCGCGACCGCCTCGTCCCCCGACGCCGCCTCGCCCACCACCGTGATCCCAGGATCGGCCTCCAGCATCCCCCGCAACCCCTCGCGGACCACCGGATGGTCATCGACGATCATCAGACGCAGCACGTGTCACGCTCCCTGCTCTGGCTGCTCGGAAGGGAGGACGGCCTCAAGGGTCGTACCTCCCGCCGGCGAACTGGTCAACGTCAAGGTGCCGCCCACCTGCTCCACCCGGGTACGCATGCCGCGCAGGCCGTACCCCTCGGCGGCGGCGGGATCGAAACCGCGCCCGTCGTCGCGGATCTCCAGCGCCACCGTCTCCGGACCGTAGGACGCCGAGACCTCCACCCGGCCGGCGGCCGCGTGCTTGCGCACGTTGGCCAGGGCCTCCTGGGCCGCCCGGATGAGCACCACCTCGGTGGGCGGCGGCAGCGGGCGCGACTCCCCGTGGAGGGAGAAGGCGGTGGCGATCCCCGTCTCCTCCCTGAGCCGGTCGGCCAGCCGCACCAGCGCCTCGTCCAGGGTGGAGCCGTCCAGCGGCGCCGGGCTGAGCGCGGCTATCAGCGCGCGGGCCTCGGCCAGGTTCTCCCGCGCCGTCTGTACGGCCAGCGACAGGTGGCGGGCCGGGTCGGACTGGGCCTCGGCGGCCTGGATCAGCATGATGATGCTGGTGAAGCCCTGGGCCAGGGTGTCGTGGATCTCCCCGGCGAGGCGCTCGCGCTCGGCCAGGGCCCCGCGCTCGGCCGAGAGCCTGGACACCTCGGCCCGCTGGGCCTCCAGCTCCGCGATGAGGACCGCCCGATCCTCGCTCTGCCGCATGATCCGCTCCATCCAGATGCCGAACACGGCGGAGAAGAAGACCACGATGGTGCTGACGCTCAGGAAGTTGAACGTGTCGCCCTGGTTCTCGACCAGGAAGCGGATGGCCGGACCGGCGTTCAGCGCGATCACGACCCCGACCGCCGGCTTGGCCGGGAAGACCATGAAGCACTGCGGGCAGAGACCGAAGAGGGCGAACGTCGCCGAGGGCTCGATGAACGCCGCCGGAGTGAACAGGACGACCAGGACGGCGAGGTAGACCGCGCCCCGCCGCCGGTCCCCGGCCAGGATCGCCGACCGGCCGAACAGGAAGTAGACGGGGAGGATCGCGGACATGAGCCCGGCGGAAAGGATCTTCTCCGTGACGGGGAGGTCGCCTGGCACGATGAAGGCCGCGGGCACGAGCGTCGCGACGGCGAGAAGCAGCTCCCAGCCGCGCAGCGAGTGCCAGACGTGCGGTCCGGACGGGTCGGTGCTCCGTCCGGACCGGATCAACGACCTCATCCGTCGCGGCGGCTCTTCCAGCGGAACGTCATCAGGCACAGCACCAGTCCTCCGACGACCCAGGCGCCCAGGATCAGGGCGACCCGATCGAGTTCATACGATTTCGTGAGCTCCAGTGTGGCACCGGCGTCGCCCAGGAAGACCGAGCGGAAACCCTGGCACATCCACTTGAGCGGGAAGAACGACGCGATGTTCACCAGCCAGGCCGGGAGCTGGGTGACGGGGATGAACACCCCGGAGATGAACTGCAGCACCACGAACGGCATGGCGATCACCGCACTGGCGCTCCTGCCGGAGCGGGGCAGGCTGCTGACCGCGATGCCGAGCAGGGACGAGCCGATCACGCCGAGCACGAACACCCAGACGAAGGTCAGCCACGTCGAGACCTCGGAGGGCAGCTTCAGGCCGAACAGCGTGACCCCGATGGCCAGCAGGATCACGACCTGGAAGAAGGAGATGACCAGGGTGTTGAGCGCCTTGCCGATGAAGTAGGAGGTGCGCGGCAGCGGCGTGCCCAGCAGCCGCTTGAGCGTGCCGTCGTCGCGGTCCACCGCGATGCTGATGCCGAGGTTCTGGAAGCCCGTCATCGCCGCCGAGCCGATCAGCCCGGCCACGTAGAGCTGGGAGACGTTCAGCCCGGTCCCCTCCAGGTCGCCCGCGAAGATCGAACCGAAGATCACCAGCAGGACGATCGGGAAGGCGAAGGTGAAGATGACCGCGTCCTTCTCCCGGAAGAACATCTTGGTCTCGAAGGCCGCCCGCGACAGCCCCAGCCGTATCGCGGGGGGCTGCCCGGCGGCCGGCGCCGGAGCGGGGGATCGGGTGGTGGTCTGCGTCATGGGGTGATCACCTCGGGGGATCGATGGG
>NZ_NGFP01000032.1 GCF_002149035.1 Streptosporangium minutum | reverse complement strand
CCCGCCGATCCGGTTCTTCGATCAAGGGTGAACACCCACCCAAAGGCGGCAACAAGGCACTGAAACGGGCCATGTTCCTCGCCGCGTTCGCGTCCCTGTCCGACCCCGAAAGCAGGGAGTACTACGACAAGAAGCGCGCCGAGGGCAAGAAGCACAACGCCGCCCTGATCTGCCTCGCCCGTCGCCGTTCAGACGTCATCTACGCCATGCTCCGCGACCGCAAGCCCTACCAGCCCCGCCGGAAGAACCACACCCGAAAGCCCGCGGCCGCTTGACGAACACCATAGGGACACCCCCCAATGGTGACCGCATCGGACCGGCCGGGCGGGTAGCCGAGGGCGGGATCGGTGGGCACGATCCCGGCCACGGCCAGCGCCAGGCCTGCGGTCATCAGCAGGCTCGACCCCCACACAGCGCTGCGGCTCGGAGGCAGGGCACGGCGCAGCCCGGCGGCGAAGGTGAGCAGCAGGAGAGCGCCGATCACGAAGTTGACCGTTTGCAGCCAACCGCGCTCGCCAGTGCCGAGCTGGCTGGCGCCGTGATGCCACAGGCTGTAGCCGGGGCGGGTGGCGCCGTCGATCAGGATCAGGGCTGGGACGAGTACTCCGGCGGCGATGCCGCAGCCGAGAAGGGGTGTGGTCGGGCGCATCGGGGAGCAGCCTCCAAACTCCACGATCGGAAGATCATGGGCCGACCAGGCTTCCCGGCTCACTGACGTGCGCGTCCCCGCTTGGGGCGCGTTCCTACAGTCGCCTGGAAATGTAACACCTGGCCCCCCGCTCGGCCAGGTGCCGCACAAGCTCAGCCCTTGATGAAGCGGCGGGTCATATAACGGCGGACGGGGGGCAGGGAGGCCAGGCGCAGCGGTAGCAGGCTCAGCCACAGCAGCAACGGGCTGGTGGGGGCGTAGACGCCTTTGACCCGGCGGCCGAGCTTCTGCTTGCGTTCGGCTTCGGGTCGGATGGCCGCCTCCCACGCGGCCAGGGCTGCGGGAATGTCGCCGGGGTGGGCCGCCAGTTCGATGCCGAGACAGTCGGCGCCGCCGACGGCCAGGGAAGAGCCGTACCCGGCGAAGAGGGTGACGCACCAGGCGGCGTCGCCCAGCAGGACCACCCGGCCTTTGCTCCAGGATGCTGCGACGACCTGGCTGATGGTGTCGAAGTAGACCGAATCGGCCCGCTGAAGTCCGTCCAGGGCTTCGGGGACGACCCAGCCGAGGTCGCCGTAGACGCGCTGCAGTTCGGTAGTCACGTCCTCGCCTGGGCGGGCGTGGCTTGTGCGGTAGCCGAAGAAGGCGACGTTGCGGCCGTCGGGGATGCTGATGACCGCGGCGGTGCGGCCGCCGGATGACAGAGTGCCGGTGGCGCCCGGAGCGATGGTGGCGGGGCGCTTGTCGAGCATGTAGACGGCGACCTTGTGCTCCAGGTCGAGCAGGAAGTCCTCCTCCGRGCCGAACAGCAGGGCGCGGGTGGCCGAATGGAGGCCATCGGCGCCGATCAGCAGATCGCCCTCCTCGAGGGTGCGACATCAGCCACGTCGACCAGCCGCCCACCCACGACACACTCGACCGTTACCGCCCCAGCCGCGCCGCCCACCATCTACGCCGGGTCCTGGTCACCGGCGGGATCCTGCCCGAGCGTGATGAACGCCTTGCCGACCTCGAACACTGGGTCACGCTCAAGACCGCCCAGATCGCCGACCCCGCCGAACGACGGATCCTTCGCAGCTTCGCCACCTGGCATCATCTCCGCCGGCTTCACCGCGAGTCCGAACACCGCTACATCACCGCCGAACAGGCCGACTTCATACACAACGAGGTCCGCGCCGCGCTCAAGCTGATCACCTGGCTCCACGAAAGCGGCAAAAGCCTGGCCACCTGCACCCAGCACGACATCGACACCTGGCTCGCCGAGTCGCCCGGCACCCACCACCACGCCCGTGCCTTCGTGCTCTGGACCAGCAGACGCGGCCACACCCACAAGCTGGAGATTCTCCAACCCACCCGCAGCGAGGCCCTCGCCCGGATCGACGACGATCAACGGTGGGATCTGGCCCGCGCCCTGCTCCACGACGACAGCCATGCCCTCGAAGATCGCGTGGCCGGCCTACTCGTACTGCTCTACGGACAACCACTGAGCCGGATCGTCCGCCTCACCAGCGACCAGATCATCCAGAGCCCGATCCGGGTTGAACTGCGCCTCGGATCCGCCCCCCCCTGGACCTGCCCGCGCCGTTGGACGAACTTGTCTGTCAGCTCCTCAACCGCACCAACGGCAGCACAGGCGCCGCCACTTCCAGACAGTGGCTCTTCCCCGGCAGACCCCACAACCACCACATCTCCACCGCCCGGCTCAAGGCCCGGCTCGCCCGCCTGAGCATCCACGGCCGCTCCGGACGCAACGCCGCCCTGATGGACCTGGCTGCCAAGCTCCCACCCGTTGCGCTCGCCCGGCTGGTCGGCATCCACCTCAGCACCGCAGGAGTCTAGGCAGAACGAGCAGGCGGCTCCTCGGCTGCCTACGCCGCCCAGGTCTCCCGCAGGTGATCATTCGGCACGTTCCGATTCCGGTGGTTACCAATATTGCGGCGCACGGCGTCGGCGAATTCGGTGAAGCGCCGGTGCTCCTTAGTCGTCATGAGCGATGCTGCGGGCAGGAGGGCGGGGCCGGGAGGATGGCCGCGATCGTGGGCGCGGCCGTCTCGGTGTGCTGGCATGGCAGGGGCCGGCACGGGTTCGGGGGTCTGCTCAGGTAGGTCTTGCCGACTCCGGTGATCCCATCGACGGAGATCAACGGGCCGCGCGAGCAGCCGGGGCGCCCACGGTGCTGTCCACAGCTCGGTCCGGTCTGCGGTCAGTGCCTGGTCGAGCACGGCCACGTCGAGGGCGGGGCCTTCTTCCAGGGTCAGGGGTGAAGGGTGGCGACCGGGGCGAGCACGGCGTCCATCCGGGCGACGAGGGCGGGGTCCAGGGTGATGCCGGACGCCGCCGCGTTCTCGGTGAGCTGGTCCGGGCGGGAGGCGCCGACGATCGCGGCGGCGACGTCGCGATTGCGCAGCACCCACGCCACCGCCAGCTGCGCCATGGTGAGCCCCGCCTCGCGCGCGAGCGGGCGGAGCAGTTGCACCCGCTCGAGGACGTCGTCGCGCAGGTAGCCCTGGATGTTCAGGGCGCCGCCGCCGTTGTGGTCGGAGGCCCGGCTTCCGTGGGGAACCGCGCCGCCGGATGCGTACTTGCCGGTCAGTACGCCCTGGGCGATCGGTGACCAGACCACCTGACCCACGCCGAGCTCACGGCAGGCTGGCAGGATGTCGGCCTCGATGACCCGCCACAGCGCCGAGTACTCGGGCTGATTGGCCACCAGCGGCACGCCGAGCTCACGGGCGTAGGCGTGCGCGGACCGGATCTGCTCGGCCGTCCATTCGGATACGCCTATGTAGAGGGCCTTGCCGGACTGCACCACGTCAGCGAACGCCTTCATCGTCTCCCGCAAGGGGGTGCGGTGGTCGAATCGGTGCGCCTGGTAGAGGTCGATGTGATCCGTCCGCAGGCGGCGCAGCGACCGCTCGATCGACGTGATGATGTGTTTGCGGCTCAGGCCTCTGTCGTTGGCGCCACGCCCGGTCGGGAAGTAGACTTTGGTCAATATTTCAAGTCCTTCGCGGCGTTCGCCGACCAATGCCCTGCCCAGCAGCATTTCGGCGCGCCCGCCGGCATAGGCGTCGGCGGTGTCGAAAGTGGTGATGCCGGCGTCCAGCGCGGCGCGCACGCAGGCGAGCGCCGTTTCCTCGTCGACCTGTGAGCCGTGGGTGAGGAAGTTGCCATAGGCGATTTCGCTGACCACGAGGCCACTGCGCCCGAGCCGCCGGAATTTCACGCCGACGACCGCCCACTGAAGTTAACCATAATGAATCATCTTTCATTGAAAGATATCCGGCAACTGGTAAAGTGTCGCTCCATGTCC
Source organism: Streptosporangium minutum (assembly GCF_002149035.1). Lineage (GTDB taxonomy): Bacteria > Actinomycetota > Actinomycetes > Streptosporangiales > Streptosporangiaceae > Streptosporangium > Streptosporangium minutum. The sequence continues at coordinate 46,796 of NZ_NGFP01000032.1, read as the reverse complement.
GCCGCAGCAAAATCGGAGTCCCGGGCCGCTTCCGCCATTCTCAGTGACGCCTCTGAAATTCTGCTGGCGTTGTCCAACGATCGACGATTGTCCATCGTCAACACGGTCGTGACGATGAACAAGGAGTCCGGCGCGGTGAGGCTGGCGGAGCTGGGCCGCGCTCTGGGACTGGACCTCAAGCCCCTTTCCCGCGATGTGATGCGACTGGTCGAGGCCGGCGTGCTGCGGCGCGACGGTGACGCGCTGATCGCCGACATCGCCTCGCTGGGACGGATCGGCGATTCGGTGGTGGAGATGACCGCGCTGTGCCAGGCGATCCCACCGGAGTCGCCGTTGCGCCGCTACCTCGTCCACGGCCGCATCGTCGACCTGCCGAAGCGGCCAGAAGACCTCGACGTGATCGCGCACGCCCTCGCCAGCCTCCTGCCCGAGGACCAGACGCTGAGCGAGAGCGAGGTCAACGCGATCCTCGCCCACGCGGGCGACGACGTCGCGCGGCTGCGGCGGCTGCTGGCAGACCTCGGCCTCGTCGAGCGGTCGGGATCGGCGGAGTATCGACGCCCCGCCGCGGCGCCGGCCAGGGCCCTGTGACCGGGCACACCACCGCCGTCCCGGTCGTCGACTTCGACCGGCTGCCTGCGGACTGGGGGCACGGCCCGTGCATCCTGCGCGGACTCGACGGTGTCGACGCGGTCGACACATATGGCATCCTGTGCCGCATCGGCGCCGCCGTACGCGACGGGACCTGCCGCCGGCCCGACGACGTCAAGGTCTTCACCGTCCCGCAGGTGGCGGCGGAGCTCGGCGAGTACCTTCCCGGCCCCGGCGAGTCCGAGTTCGGCCCGTACGCGCGGCGGGTGTCGCAGTCGTTGGACGTCGGCTGGAGCGTGGTGGCCAACTCGGCACAGTCGCAATCCACGGACTTGTACCGATTCGCCCGTGACGTGTTCATCCGGCTACGTGGCACCGAGCGCGGGCTACCCGCAGGCATCTCGGACTGTTTCATCGTCGCCGGCTCGTACGCGTCGGGGCCGACCCGCATCCACAAGGACACCGCCGACGTCTTCCTGTACGTGGCCGAAGGCGTCAAGACGATGCTGCTGTGGCCGTTCGAGACGCTCGCCGGCCAGGCGCCGGACGACTGCGACCCGGGGCACGAGTACGTCGCGCTCGGCATCGGGGCCGACGCCGTCGACACGCCGCCGCTGCGGCTGACAGGCGGGCCGGGCGACGTGCTCTACTGGCCGGCGTCCTACTGGCACTGCGGCGAGTCCGACGGGCAGCCGTCGCTGAGCCTGCACCTCGCCACGCACAACTTCCGTGACATGGGACCGGTGTGGGCCGGTGCCTTCACTCGCGCCGGGCTCGGTGCGCAGGCGCCGCGGTGGAGCACCACGGAGCGCGAACTGGCCGCCGACGCGCTGACGTTCGGGCGTACCGCCGCCGCGGCCGCCACCTCCGCCGTACACCAGTGGAGCGTGACGCGGCACAGCACGGCCAACTTCGAGATCCTCCCCGACTTCCCGCGGCGCACGCCGCCCGACTGGCAGCAGGCGGCGGGGGTACGCGCGGCGCAGCGCACCCCCGTTTCCTGGGTGCCCGACGCCGCGGACCCGAACACGATCATCGTGGCCGTCAACGGCCGCTCGTTCCGTATCGCGGCGCGGCAGCCGTCGGTGTCGCTGCTGAGCGCGCTGGACAACCTGGCCGAGGGTGCGATCCTGAGCCTCGACGCGTGGCGTGGGACCGACGGGCTGCCGGCCGACGTGGTGACGATACTCGACGTCGCCTATGTCGCCGGGGCGGTGGACGCCAGCTGAGCCTCCGCCCGCACCGGCACGACCAGGGTGGTGGCGAGCGGCTCGGCGTACAGGCCGGGCGCCGCCGCGTCGACCTCGGTGAAGGTCACGTCCCGCAGCGCCGCCGGCAGGTCCGTCCACAGGTTCGCCGGCAGGCCGGCGCGTTGCGCCTCGCCGTGCGCGAGCAGCAGGGAGTTCGTCGACGCGAGACGGCGCAGCACCTGAGTCCGCACGATGCGCCTGGCGTCCTCGACCGGGCGTGCCGAAGGACGTGCCGCGTCCGCGTGTGCCGCGTGGATCAGCGACACCACGCGGTCGGCCGTCGCCATGTCCGGCGCGGCGAGCATGACGAACTCGCCGCGGGCGAGGTCGGTCACGCAGTCCCACAGGTAGCTCACCGCCGCACGGGACCGCACGATGTCGTCGAGCGCCGAGTGGTACGGGCCGAACGCCGCCTGGTTGGCGATGAGGGTCGCGGCCAGCTCCCGTACGGTGCGGACCGGCGGAACGGCGCGCCGGACCTGAAGGTAGGCCAGATCCGCGCGTGGTGAGCCGACCTCGAGCCACGCCGGTGGCCTGCGGGGCCGACGCAGGTTGATYACCGGATCTTCGCCGCACGCCACGGCGTCCGGCCCGAGCGCCGCGGTGACGGCCACGCCGACCGGCACGGCCGCGGGCTCCTCGAGCAGCCGCCGGGCGGCGCGCACGACGTCGGCGACGAGCTGCCCCGCATGGATCCGGCCAGGGCCTGTGGGCCGGGCGAAGAGCGTGGCCAGGGTTGCGAGGTGATGCGAGGTTTCGACGGACGCGGCGGCGGCCCGCTCCAGCGCGCGCCCGGCCCGCTCGGCAGGCACGGGAGCCGGTCGTACGGCGTCGTGCAGGCGCGCCGCCTGCTCCCAGACGCAGGTCGGGTCGAGCGCCGTTACCGTCACGTCCACGCCGATGACGCGGCCGTGGTCGACGAGGGGGGCGGCCGCGCCGAGCCGGGCGCCGAAGGTCCAGACCCTTGGGAGGGTCAGCGCGTCGTGGATGAGCTGGACGGCGGGCCCGTCCGGCGGAGCGCTGTCCGCGCGCAGGTGCACGCGCGGCTGCGGGTCACCGGTGTGCACGTACCGCACGCTGCGGTTGCCGTCGCGGCGCTCCCAGGCGCTCACCGCCGCGACCCGGCGTGTGCGCGGAATTCCGCGTGCGGGCTTGTGGCGAGCAGCTCGGCGAAGTCCCGCATCGTGGCCGTCGACGCCTCGCGGACCGCCTGCCGTACCGCGTCGTGACCGATCGCCGGGCCGATCAGATCGATCGCGTCGATGGCGGCCTGGTCGGTGGCCTCGATCCGGGTCGCGTCGGTGGCGGCGCGCACCGCGTCGAACTGCGCCAGGTCACCGCGCAGCAGCGGGAGCAGGTGATCGTGGACGAGGTCCGCGGCGGGTCCGTCCGCCAGGCCGGCGGCCACCGCGAACAGGTGACCGCCGCGCACCGCCGCCGTGCCGAACGGGGAGACGACCCGTCCCGACACCCACCGCAGCCCGGCCGGTGGCGGGCATCGCTCGATCAGCCCGGTGGCGAGCCAGGCCGCTGCCGCGACGTCCACGGTGGACGGAAGAAGCCAGGCGGTGGCGCGCGCCTCGACGTCCTCGGTGGCGACGGACCAGCCGCCTGTCAGTGCCGGCGCCAGCGCGCTCACCGTCCCGCCCTGGTCAGTCGGTACGGCGAAGGCGGCCAGCAGTTCCCCGGGTGAGGGCGACGCCTGCGGTCCCGCGACGCACACGGCGAGGCGGTGCCCGGTCAGGAACGAGGTGATGCCGTCGAGCCGCAGACCGTCGGTGTCGACGGCGACCGGATCGAAGTCGGGATCGCCGCGCAACGCCCGGGCGATGTCGCGGCGCGGGAACCCGAAGACCCGCCGCTCCCGTCCGGTCCGCCGTTCCAGCGCGATGAGCTTCAGCGCGGCCGCGACGCGCGGCGCCATCGCCTCGGGCGGGGCGGCGCGGCAGCGGTGAAGCCGCCGCGCCAGGGCGGAGACGACCGCCGGAACCTCGTCCGGCGGGCACACGTGGTGCAGCACGACGGCGTGCTCGCGGGTCTCACCCCACTCGACGGTCGGCACGTCGAGCCCGTGCGCGAACCACACGTGTTCGAACAGATGGGCCAGACCCGCGCCGGACGGCGGGTCGTCAAGGTAGCCGCGGGCCACCACCACGCAGATCGCGCTGTAGAGGCTGTCGGGCAGCACACGCACCGCGGCACTGACGCCGCCGCGGTGCGAGGAGGCGATCACTCACGATCTCCCTGGGGTACGGCGGCGTCGTCCTGCGGCGCAGGCGCCCGCCGAGCGGCCATGAGCACGAGACCGACGGCGGCGGCCACCACCGTGACCACGCCGGCGACCACGAACGTGGCGCGGGGGTCCCTCGCGGCGAAGATGCCGCCGAGCACAAAACCGACCAGGAAGAACGAGTTGATGATCGAACCCGCGGCGGCGTGCGCGCGGCCCAGCAGCTCATTCGGGGTGCGGATCTGCACCGCCGTACGCATGCCCATGTTCTGGTAGGCGTTGGCCGCGCCCGCCGCCAGCGCGGCGACGACCGCGAGCACGACAACGCTGACAAGTCCGTACGCGAGGATCGCCACGCCCATGACGCCGGCGCCGATCAACACGACACGCTCGGGAACCCGGAACTCGCGGCGGGATCCGAGGGCGGCGCCAACCAGTGCGCCGACCCCCCACGCCGCGGTCAGCACGCCCAGGGCCGTGGCGCCCGATTGCAGGGGCCCCTTGACGAAGAACACCAATGCCACGTTGACCATCGAGCTGGCCGACACGGTGATGATCACGATCGGCAGGACGGTGCGCAGCTCGGTCTGGCGGGCCAGGAACTTGATGCCGTCGGTGGCGCCCGTCCACCACACCTTGCCGTCGTCGTTGACCGGGCGGCGCACCTTGATGAGCACGATCGCCGCCGCGGCCAGGGCGAAGGACACGGCGTCGGCCAGCAGCGCCGGCCGTACCCCGACGCTTGCCACCAGCACGCCGCCGATGACCGGCCCGGCGAGCGTGGACGCGGAGCGGCTGACCTCCAGCAGTCCGTTGGCCCGGGTCGGGAAGGCCTCGCCGGCCAGCAGGGGGATCAGCACGATCGCCGCCGGGGTGGACACGGCCGCGCACAGGCCGACCAGCGTCGAGCCGCCGAGCAGGACGGCCGTGTTCGGCCAGGCGCTCATGGCCAGCACGACGACGGCCTGCACCCCGGACACCAGGGCGAGCATCCGCCCGGCGTCGCGCCGGTCGAGCAGCTGGCCGGCCAGCGGCGCCAGCAGTACGGCGGGCACCAGCTGCAGCACCAGCAGCGCGGCGACGAGGAATGACTGCCCGGTCTCGGCGAGGTGAAACATGACCGCGATGGCGGCGATCTCGTCGCCGACGGCCGAGACGAACACCGCGACGAGGAAGACAGCGGCCGCACCTCGGCGAGCTTGGGCGACATCGGTGGACATAGTGGTGGAGTTCATCCTTTGCGCCCGGTGAGAATGTAGTCGGCGTCGTTGCCGTAGGCGTGCAGCGCTCCGAGCCCCGCACCCGCGAACATCTGGGCGAGCGCGGCGATGGGGCGCAACCGCCGCAGCTGTGTCCCGCGTTGCGTCTGCCGTACGGTTCCGTCGGGGCCGACGATCCGGATGACCCGCTCGATCCGCAGGCACCGGCCGTCGTCGTCGGGGGTCCGTCGCTCCTCGACCTGCGCGAGTGTGGCCTCGGCGACCTGGACGTCGGGGCGCCTCGTCCAGCCGGTGCCGTCGCGCAGCGCGTTCTCGCCGGCCGAACCGGCGAGCGCGAGGACGCCGCCGGGCTTGAGTGCGGCCGCGTAGCTGTGCACCGCGGTCATGGCGGCGGCGTCGTCCACGATGAAGCTGAACGCGTTGAGCGGGCAGAAGATCATCGCGTATCCGCGCAGCGACGCGTCGAGCGGCGCGAAGCTGCCGCGATGCACCACCGGGCGCAGCCCGAGGCGGCTCGCCTCGGCGATGCACACGTCGGTCATCTCATCGGAGATCTCCAGTCCTTCGACGTCGTGCCCGGCGGCGAGCAGGCGCAGCGTCAGGCGTCCGGTTCCGCTGCCCAGCTCCAGGGCTGGGCCGTCGGCGTCGGCGACCAGTTGGGTGAACACGTCGTCCTCAACGAAACGTTGATCGGCAATGGCATTGGCGTACACGGTCCCGAGGAGGCCATCATAGAAGCTCGTCGTCGTCACGCGACTCAGACCCGGAATGCGTTGTCGGGCAGCCGTGGCGCCACCGCGTCGGGGACCCATCGCGCGTACCGCCGGTGCACCGCGTCGAGGTGTCCCCGGTACAGGTCGATCATCTGCCGCAGGATGACGAACAGATGCTCCACGACGGCTGGCGTGAGGTGACGCTCCTCGGACAGCAGCAACGCGGGCAGCCCCGCGTGGTCGCCCTCGACGTCGTCGTCCTCGTGCGCGCGGAACACCTTGATCAGGTGGTCCGGCACGCCGTGGTCACGGGCGAGCAGGTCCAGCACGTCGTCGCCCGTTCGCACCCCGCCGGGCCGTGGCGCCGGCACCTCGGGCAGCACGAGCGCCGCCGCGAACTGCGCCACACCCTGCCAGGCGAAGGCGCCGTAGGCGTGGCTGTAGGCCATCGTCTCGATAGCCTCCGGCGCCCGGCGCAGGGCCTCGACGTCGAGGCCGGCGGCGTTGAAGCCGCTCAGCAGCAGTTCACCGTGGCCGGACTCCGAGTTGCGGAAGTCCTCCAGTGCCGCGCGCTGGGCGCCGGTCATGTCGTGCCGGAACACCGGCTCGCTGGACCAGCGGGCGGTCCGTACGACGAAGTAGGTCTCCGCCAGGAACCCGAGCGCGAGTCCCGGGTTCGGGCCTTCTGCCAGGGCGCGCAGCAGAGGCGCGTCGCGGACCGCGGCCGGGAACCGGCGGCGGAACACGTCGAGCAGCCGGCACGCCACGTACGCCCCGGGCACGTGCTCCTGCTGGGCGGCGTCTGGGTCCACCAGCAGGCCGGTGCTGAACAGCCGCTGGACAGCCGCGCGCGCCTCCCGTTCGTCGCATTCGAGCCAGCCGCGCACCTCCGACAGCAGCTGCTGCGGCGGCACGCCGTGCGCCAGCCGCGTCAGGTCCGGGGTTTCGGCGGTGCGCGCCGAGAACTCGGCGCGGTACGTGCCGTCCTCGATGCGCACCACGCCGTCGTCGACGGTCAGGGACGCGCGGTCGCTGAACCGCGGGCGTACCGCGAAATCAATGACGTCAGACATCGGTCCTACCTTTCAACGGGTTTCATGAAGACGCGGGTTTCATGAAGACGCGGGTTTCATGAAGACGCGGGTTTCACGAAGACGCGGCCCTGAGTGTCGATGCGGTGCAGCAGCACCCGGCGGTCCAGTCCGGCGAGGTATTCATCGGTGGCTCGCGTGGCGCCGCTCAGCTTGCCGTAGTCATCGACGATGACCACGCCGCCCGGCACCACTCTCGGATACAGCTCACGCAGCTCGTGCAGGGTCGACTCGTACTGGTCGGTGTCCAGGCGCAGCAGTGCGATGCTGTCCGGCGCGTGTCCGGGGACGGTGTCCTGGACGAACCCAGTCACGCAGTGCACACGCGCGCCCGGGTACCCCGCCGTGGTGATCCGTTTGTGGATGTCGGCGGCGGAGGTGCCGGTCGACATGTACGACGGCGTCGCTGCTTCGGCGCCGAGCGTCTGCTCCTCCGCTCCGACCATGCCGTCGCGGTCGCCGGCCGGTTCCCAGGCCCAGTCGAACGTGTCGAACAGGTACAGGTCGCGGTCCTCGACCCGGTGGTGGAGCAGGGCCAGCGCGGCCAGCAGCATGCTGCCGCCCCGCCAGACGCCGCACTCCACCACGGCACCGGGGATCGCGTTGGCGGCGATGTGGCCCACCGCCGACCACAGGGCGTACTGCGCGGCGGCCGAGGTGAGGGTGAGGTCCTCGCACTGCCGGGCGGCCTCGAGGAAGTCGGGGTCCTGGTCGAGGTCGGGAGCGGCGGAAACGACCTTGGCAATTTCCGCATTTACGTCACGTAGTACAACGCCCGGTTCTTCGGCGACGATCCGGGCTGTGCGCAGGTGCCCGAGCAGGGTTTCGACCGCCTTCCGGTCGAGCCCGGTGAGCGGGGCGAGCGCCTCGTGGAGGTCCTGTGCCGTCGTGCCGCGCGCGATCTCCGCCAGTACAACCAGGACGCCCGGATCGACCTGCCAGAGGGTGAACGGCCGGTCGGCGTGGCCGAGGACGAGCCGGCCGTCCCTGACCGCCACGAACGCCCCGTCGGTCAGCTTCACGGCGTCGCCCCTTCCCGGTCCAGCGCGCCGCGCCGGACCAGCTCCCGTACGAGCGTCGCGGCCTCGGCCAGGCCCGGCGGGCCACCGGCGGCGCGGATCGCCTCGCTCCATCCGGCGAGGGTCCGCGCCGCACCCGGCTCCAGCGCGGCCAGGAATCCGTCGAGCCAGCCGCCGCCGCGTACGCGCATGACGTGCCCGTTGGCCGCGAGGTGCGTCGTGTCGTCCACGGCCAGCGTCGCCACGGCCGACACGTCCGGGACCGTGAGCAGGTCGGCGGCCACGAGGTCGGGGCACGGCCGCGGCGGCGGCACCACCTCGAAGTTCGACGCGGTCCGGCGCCGCAGTCGGCCGAGGCGCGTCTGCAGGTCCAGGCCGGTGTCTTCAAGGATGCGGGACAGGGTCTTGCGCACGGCCGCCTCGACGGCGTCGGCCCGGTCGGTGCCCGCCTCCCCCGGCGTGCCGCCCAGGTACCGGGCGGTGCCCAGGTCGGCCTCGGCCTGCTTGCGCAGCCGTCGCAGCACCGTGGCGAGCCGGTCGTCCCACTGATAGTGCGCCACGTGCAGGGACACCGTCGCCGCGCCGTCGGAGGTCGCACAGTGCCAGCGGTCCGACGGCCAGTACATGACGGTGCCCGCGCCGCCCTCGACCACGGTGGCTGTGTCGCGGTGGTCCTCGACGCGCACCGACGCGGGCAGGTTCACCTGACGCTGGAGCGCCTCGGCGCCGGCGATGGGGGCGAACACGTCGAAGGGCCACGTGTAGTAGCGTTTGGTGCCGCTGATGACGTGGGTGAAGACGCCTGCGGTGTCCTTGTGGATCAGCGTCGGCGCGGTGCCGTACGCGGAGGCGATGAGATGGCAGTCGACGCCGCCGGCCGACCCCGGACCGGTCGCGGCCAGGACGGCGTCGACCTGGCGGCGCAGGATGCGCCAGAAGTCCCAGTCGAACTGCTGGAGCGAGTTGATGGTCAGCGCGAAGGACGTCACCTGACCGCGCAGACGGCTGGCGTATCCGGCGAAGCCGCTGTCCCGTTCGCGATCGGGCAGGTATGGGGCGAGCTGGGTGGGATTGACGATGTTGTCGTCGGTGAAGAGCCGCACGTCCTGCGGGTCGGGCAGCGTCGTGCGGCTGGCCGCGGCGGTGCACGCGAGCGCGAACAGCCGCTCCCCCGTGAAGGCGCCGGTGTCCCACGGCGGGTCGATCACGCCGGGCCCGGTCTCCCACAACGCGGCGAGGTCCGGTCGTCCGCTCATCGCAGCGACCGCCTGGCGTGCTCGACGTAGGGGGCGGTGCGCGGATCCCGGGCGCTCAGCGACTCGCCGTGGTCACGGACGAACCGGTCGGGATCGGTGATGCCCTCGTCCTTGAGGAAGGCGGCCAGTTCTCCGCCCTCCGCACCGGCCCACAGCAGGGCGGCCAGTAGCTGCGCATCGGTGCTGGGGGCGAACACGCGGGAGAAGACCTTCCGGCGGCGGAACTCGGGCACCGTCGGCGCGAGCCGGGCCAGGCTGTCGTCGGAGCGGGCCGCGGCGGCGCGTTCCAGCAGCGCCGACACCTCGTCCGGCGGGTTGTCGCTCAGCTCGTCGAGCACGTGGATGAGGTGGATCGGGTCCACCACGGCCATCGCCTGCTCGAGCGTCCGCCAGTACAGCGGCCGGCTCGCGCGGCGCAGCATGCCCAGCCCGTCGATCCATCGCTGGACGTTGGACGTGCGGTGGAAGGCGGCGGGCAGGTACCCGGTGCCGGGGCCGATGAACTCGTGCGGCCGATGCGCGGGCCCGCCCGCCGCGGGTGCGCGTCGCACCGCTACCGTCACCGACGGTTTCTCGATCCAGTAGAGCTCGTGGACGAGCGCTGGCAGGATCGGCACGACCGACGCGGCGCGCATCATGGTGCGGCTGGTTGCCGCCAGCGTCGCGGACGTGACGCCGTCGCCAAGCGCGTCGAGTGCGGAGAAGTCGTACTCGAGGTGGACGCGGCGGCCGCTGAGCGCCAGGAACGCCCCGGACGACACGTGCTTGTGCAGGGTAGAGGCGTTCTGCAGCCAATACAGCACGTCGACCCGGATCGTCTCGGTCTGGACCACGGTGATGCAGGCGTTGCCGAAGTAGTTCTCCCACGACTGGTCCGGCCAGCCGCGCGGGTCCGCCAGCAGCTCCGCGAGGAGCAGGCCCGGGTCCACCCGGGCGAGTGCCGTCGAGTCCGCGAGGACCGTGGCCAGCGCATGCGCCGAGCGGTCGTCGTCGGCCGCATCGGCCTGCGCCTCGACGGCGGTCAGAGCGTCCTGGAGTTCACGGAACGCGTCGATGGTGCTCACTTCGGCCCCTTGTCGTCGTCGGTCGGTCAGGTCGGTATGCCGTGCCGCCACGGCGCGTCGGTGGGCAACCGGGCCCCGCCGCGGCTGGCCGAGGCGTACGGTACGGTCGCCGCCCCCGGCACCAGCACCCGCACCACGGTCCAGTCGGGTCCGTGCAGCGGCAGCCGGACGGTGATCGGCCCGCGGCCCGTGGCGGCGAGCCGGCGCACCAGGTGCTCCAGCTGTCCGGGCGCGTCGTGGTAGGGCATCTCGGGTACGGCATGCGGACGCTGGGCGTCCAGGTACCGGCGGCACTCGTCGATGACGGACGGCTGCCGCCACCGCGCGTGCACGGAGCTCGTCGCGGCGCCCGCGCGGTGTGCGCGCACGCCCTCGTGGTGGACCTGGCAGAGCTCCAGCATCGCCGAGTCGACGGCCTCGTCGAAGGTCAGGCCGGAGCCGCTGGAGCGCACGAGTAGCCCGGCGTGCGGGTCGTGGTGGAAGGCGTGCACGTCGGGCATGAGGTATTTCCGGTTCGGCCAGTGCAGGATCCAGAGGTCGCCGCGGAAGGCGCCGGCCAGGCCGAGGCGGCGCAGGGAGGCCGCGCCGTCCAGCCGGTGCGCGGGTCGCATCCCGGTGAAGTGGTGGTAGAGGCTGTCGCGCTCGAGCACCTCGCGCAGGCCGCGCAGGGTGGCGTCCGCGACGTCCGGCGCCGCCGCGAGACCGGTCGTGCCGCCGTAGGTGGGCCGGTTGGCACCGACGTAGGGGAATGCGACCAGGGCCTTGGGCACGGCGACGGTGCCGTGGCCGGCCAGGTCCGTGCCGTCGACGTAGTCGGCCGTGGGTGCCGGATCGTTGTCCCAGGCGTCGCCGTACGGATGGAACTGCGACAAATCAACCCGGGGTGACGTCGCGGCCGCCGGCGGCAGACTCCAGTTGGCCTCGTAGGCCGCGTACCGTTCGACGGCCTCACCGACCGCGCCGGTCACCGCGCTCCGCGCGTCGGTCCCCTTGCCGCTGTTGCCCTCCAGGTGGTCCTGGCCGGCGGCGGGGGTCCGGCAGGTGGCGATGTGGCTGCCGACGACCGCCCCTGGCCGGACCTTCAGCCCGCGCACCATCCCGAACGTCCACGCCTGCGTGTCCGGCACATCGCGGAAGACCGTGCGGCGCACGGCGGCGGGAGTGGCGAAGGAGACCTGCCGCCCGGTGCCGGCGAGGACGGCGTCGTCCGCGGTGCGGCGGGCCGCGGCCAACACGGCGCGGACCAGGCCGTCCGGGTCGGTGCGCAACTGCCACAGCGTCGTGGAGGGGCGGTCGTGCAGGCCGAGTCCGGCGAGCCGGTGCTCGAACGCCCAGCGCCGATCGGGTCCGGGTCCGGCGAGTCCGCGCTCGGTGAGCGGCCTGGGGCCGGTCACGTACAGACCCTCGAAAGACTCGCCCACGCTCAGGAGCCGGCCCGTGGGCAGGGTGCGGGCCAGTGCGTCGTGGGCCGCCCGGCGATGCGTGATGATCAGGACCAAGGTGCCCGGTAACGGCGGCCGCCCGAGCGCCCACCGGCCCTGCCCGGCGGCGGTCAGCCGGCGGGCCAGCTCGGCGCACGCGCGGGCCGGCACGCCAGCGCCGCGCACGAGTACGCCCGTCACCGGCGCGTCGGGCCCGGAGTCGTCCGGGTCGACATCATCGGCGGGTGCGCGGGGCTCGATAAAACCCGCGCCCACCGCGTTGTCGACGCCTATGGCCTGCGCGATTGCGGAGGCGTCGACCGTCGCGGTCGCAAGGTGGAGCAGTGAAAGCTTCGGGCCCAAGAGAAATGCACTCGCCCCCCGGACGGCCGTGACCACCCAAGGGGCGAGCCGATAGGCGAAATCGTTGCCGGTGGATGTCACGGAATGTGATCCGGAGACGTCCGGATACGAATTCGCCATGCGCAGCGTTAGTAGGACTTCGGCTGCAGAATGATGGGGTTGCTGTCGAGTTCCATCATCTCGACAGTGAACGGCACGTGCTCTTCGTCGGTGCCCGGGGTGGGAAGCTCGGACTCGGGAGGCAGATTCTCGGCCATGCATACCTCTTTCGAGGGTGGACGACAATTCTGACAAAAGTTAACAGCCGCCGACATCGAATTCAATGGGGACGGGCTGGCGGGAATGGTAGACCGTTGTTAAGGTCGGCATTCGACGAGGACGAATTACGTTGACATGTCTTCTGAAGGGTCGTTGCATGGTGGGTCATGCTGGCGTGCCAGAACTCTGGGCATTGGACCGGATCGAAGAGGTCGCGTCGCCCTATCATGACTGGGTGCCGCAGGACGAGCCGGTGTTATCCGAGGGCGTCGTGCTGAAGGCCGACGCCGACGGTGTCGAGATCGTCCGCGCCGGGACCGTTGTCGGCCGGATCCGGGGTGCGTTGTGGTCGACCGCCCTGGCCGGGCACCTTGCCGCGCGGCCGCCGCGCGCCGCGGGCGACCTGGCACGGGAGCTGTCCGTCCCCTTCTCTCAGCTGGCCGACGCGCTCACGACACTGGAACGGCTCGGCGTCGTGCGCACGGCGCTGGCCGAACGATGCTCCTGGGGAAGCGCCTGATGGATGTCGATCCGTTCGCTCCGCGTGTCTTCGACGATGTGCTGCCCCCGGCGCTGCTCGAAGTGCTCAGCGTCGCGGCCGCCGTGTTGCCGAACCGCACGCTGTCCTTCTGGACCGGCCTCGACGCACCCGAGCCGCCGCTCATCGCGACCGTCCTACGCCACCTGAAGGCGCTGGTCGGACTCCCCCAGCTCGAACGGCCCGACGCCGGAGTCGAGTGGTGGGTCCGCCGAGCCCCCGCCTACCACTTCCAGCCCTGGCACGTCGACAAGGACGAGGCGCTGTTCATGCGCGACGGCGTCGTCCGGCCGCCGGCCGCCGCCAGCATCCTCTACCTCAGCGATGCGGGTGGAGCGACCATCTTCTCCTCCCAGGTCTGCGACCAGGAGGGCGCGGCGCTCGTCCCCCGCCGCCTCGAACGCGCGTGGACCATCGCGCCGCGCCGCAACCGGTTCGTGGTCGCCCGGGGCGACGCCGTACACGCGGTGCTGCCCAGCCGCGAGCACGCGCAGCAGGTCCGCACCAGCATGCCGATCAACTGGTGGCCGAGCCCGATGGTCAGCAACGCACGGCTGGCGACCGAAGCCGCCGACCACGAGGCCCTGGCACAGCTGACCGACACGCCGGTGCCGGCCGAGCGGTCGAATCCGGTGCCGGTGCCGCTGCGCACGTGGTACGCCGCCGACCTGCCCCGCCCGGTCGAGCAGCGCTGGCCCGCGTGGAAGGCCGCGCCACAGGCCTGACGGCACGCCGCCGCTTACTGAGCCTGGATCCACGGGGCGGAATCTGACGCAGCGGTCGTGAAATGAAGTGAGGTGCCCTTCGAGCTGGGATGATGGGAGTTCTGACGCTTCCAGCAGCCCAACGACAAAGGACACCTCGTAAGTGCGATTCTCCCACGCCGCCAGCCGTACGCATGCGATCTTCGACGATGAGCACGTGATCGCCTACGGTGGGCTGGCCCCGGTGATGCGGCTGGCCGAGCGGTGCGGGCTGGAGCGGCTGGCCGGTGAGCGGGTGGCCCTGGCCGCCCCGGACGGCGCCCACGCTGAAGCCAAGGTCAGCGCGATCGTGGCCGGGATGGCCTGCGGCGCCGACAGCATCACCGATCTGGACGTGCTGCGGCACAGCGGGATGAGCACCGTGTTCGACGGCGTGCGCGCGCCGTCCACGCCGGGCTCCTTCTTGCGTGCTTTCACCTGGGGCAACGTCCGCCAAGCCCACCGCAGCGAGATCCGCATCGGCTACGCCCGCGTCTCCACCGCCGGCCAGAACCTCGAACGCCAACTCGACGCGCTCAAAGCAGCCGGATGCCGCCGCGTCTTCACCGACAAGAAATCCGGCAAGACCGCTGCCCGGCCCGAGCTCCAGGCGTGCCACGTCTTCCTCCAGGAGGGCGACACTGGTCGTGCCCTCCCTGGATCGCTACAGCCGTTCTCTGGCCGACCTCATCACCATGGTCGGTGACCTCCGCAAGCGCGAGATCGGCTTCACCTCGCTGCACGAGAACCTCGACACCACCCCCCGGCGGCCGGCTCATCTTCCACGTCTTCGCCGCCCTCGCCGAGTTCATCCGCGAACTCATCGTCGTCGGCACCCGCGACGGCCTGGCCGCGGCCAAGGCCCGCGGCCGCACCGGCGGCCGCCCCACCGTCATCACTCCCGAACTCCTGCGGGCAGCGCGGGACATGCTGCCCAACCCGGGGTGGCCGTAGTTGCCGCCGAAAATCGGGCGGATATCGCTGGCCAGCGATGATGCGGCCGATTGGCCGTGCCGATCAGGTGCTCGCCTGGAGCATGGCGAAGTCGGCATGGGCCTGCTCTACGACCCCGGGATACGCCTGCCGCTTCTCGTGCTCGGCCAGCGCGGTAGATGCTAGCCAGGCTAGGGTGCTGCCCCTTGCGCTTGCCGGTGGGGATGATCAGGTCCGGGCGGATGTCCTCCACCGACTCGCCGTTCACGCGGCGGCGGAGCACGGTGTGCAGCATGTCGTCGGTGATCACCGGCGGACGTCCGCCGTGGTTTCCCTTGCGGGCTGCGGCACTCAAGCCTTCCAAGGTGGCCTCGCGGATGTTCTCGCGTTCGGTCTCGGCCATCGCGGCGAAGAAGGCGAACAGCACCCGCCCGGTGCCGGACGGGTCGTAGATCCCGGTCAGCGGCCCGGCGAGCATCTCCAAGGCGATGCCGTGCGCGGTGAGGTGGTCGGCCAGCGCGGTCAGCTCGGCCGAGTCCCGGCCCAGCCGCTTCATCTCGTACACGGTGAGGATGACCCGGCAGTGCGGGGCGTGCGCCTTGATCTCGCGGCAGGCCTGCAGGGCGGCTTCGAACTTCGGGCGGACCCGCACGCGGGTGGATACCTTCTCGGCGAAGATCTTCTCGCGCGGGATGCCGTGCGCGGCCAGCGCGGCCAGCTGAGACTGAAGTTCCTGGGTGAGGTGGGAGCAGCGGGCGTAGGCGACGCGGATGTCCATGGCCGGGGTGTCGGCGGGGATCGGCGCCGGCGGCGGGGTGCCTGGCGCCGCTTGTAGGACCGCAGTTCGGCTGGGTCGACGGCGAGCTGGTCGGCCAGCCTGGCCACCGCCACCGGCGGCGCCGCCGAGACTTTGTCCGGCACGAATCCGAGCCACGGCAACGTGGACAGGGCTACGGCCAGCCCCAGCCGATCGGCCGGACCTCGGCCCCGGCCGGGATCGACGAACGCGACATCAGCTGATGTCAGGGTGAAGAACCGGAACAGCTCGTCTCGACCGATCTCCGGGAATCCCCGCAGCCGCTCCAGATCCTCATCCGCGAACACCTGCGTCGCCAAGAACGACCTCCAGCCGGTCCCACAGATATCAAGCTCAGAAGCCTATTCAGCTATATCCGCCCGATTTTCGGCGGTTACTACTGGGACCCCAACCCGGAGAACTCGATCACCTCGATCGCCAAGCTGCTCGGCGTCTCAGCAGGGACGTTGTACAACCACATCCCCGACCTGCAGCAACTGCGCGCCGGCCAGACCACACGTGCTCTCGACCCCACCGCCCTGCCAGCAGCCTCATGATCGCCTGGCTGGGACCCGCCGACTTCCCCGAGCATCGTCGCGACGCGCTACTGCGCCGATTGGTCTGGGAGGCCGACACCGACGAGCCCGAGGCCCTGGCAGCACTGGCCGTCGCCAGGGCTGCTCAACCCTGCCGCGTCCTCACCGGATCCGTCGCGCTCAGGCGGCCAGGTCGACGGTTGTGAAGTCGACCTCTTTCAGCAGTGGGTCGAACGGATCCGGCCGGTGACGTAGTTCGTCGGTGGCGTAGGCGCCGAAGCGGCTGATGTGGGAGCGCGGGTAAGGCGCGATCTGGCCGAGCTGGTCGGCGGTGATCTGCCAGCCTTCGGCGACCAGCTGCCGGACGATGCCGGAGATGTCCAGGGCGTTGTGGAAGACGACCAGGTTGGCCAGCAGGGTGTTGAACTTGATCAGTTTCTCCGGCTCTTCGGGGTCGTTGTCGGCCAGCACCCCGCCGAAGCCGAGCCACTTGGAGAAGCCGTTGTAGGACTCGACCTTGTTGGTCGCCGCGGTGACCCGCGCCCGTAGCGCCGGGTCGGCCAGATACCGCAGCAGGGCGACGGTGCGCACGCTGCGCCCGACCTCGCGGAAGGCCTTGTAGATGCGGTTCTTGCGGGAGTTGGACCGCAGCCGCCGCATCAGCGTGGCCGAGCTCAGCCGACCCTCGCTGATGGAGGTGGCCACCTGCATCAGGTCGGTCCAGTGCTTGTCGATCAGCTTCCAGTCGATGACGTTGCGGCCGCTCTCGCCGAACAGCTGGTCGATGTGCGGGTAGGCGATCTTCTTTGAGGCGCGGAAGAAGATCAGGTCCTTGAAGTTGCGGATGCGTGGCATCGGGTCGAACCCGAACAGCGTCGCCAGGGCGAAGACCGGGAAGTTCTGGCCCTGGGTGTCGGCGTGCACCGGGGAGGGCTGGATGTCGGCGGTGTTGGCCAGTAGCCCTTCAATCAGGTGCACCGCCTCCCACACCCCGCACGGGATGAACCGGGAGAACAGCACCACGTAGGTGTCGGAGATGTAGTGGTAGGCGATGCCGCCGAGTCCTCCGTACCGGATGCTGGTCTCGGCCAGGAGATTATCGATGTAGGTGTCCACCTGGGTACCGTCGGCGGCCACCGTGCTGCCGTCCCCCCAGGCCTTGACCACATCCAGCTCGGCGAAGGCATTGACCACATCGACGACCGCGGCGTTCAGCTTCTTCAGGGTGATGTGCCGGTTGCGGACCATGGACAGCTCGCGGGCGGTGACGCCGGTGATGTGCTTGGCCGCCTCGTAGGGGCCGATGTTGATGCCGCCGGTGAACACCGCCAGCGAGTACCGCCCCAGCTTGTCCTTGATCTTGGGGTCGGAGCCGGAGGCCGGGCCGAAGTGGCGATACCAGGTGAGCCGGTGGGCGGTGCGCGCGACGATGGACAGCAGCGAGCGTTCGGGCATGCGCCGCTCGATCTCGGCCGCCAGCGGTTCGGCCTCGGCATCGCTGCCCTTGCCGGGGCGGCGTTTGAGGGTGGGCACGCCGCCTTCGTCGATGACCAGGTCGGCGTTGTCGAGGTAGCCGGCGTCCAGCTGCGCGGCCGCGCTCAGGTGGGCGTCCTTGAGGCGGGCGACGAAGCCGGCGGGGGTGTCGGGCAGCCCGACCTTCTCACAGAAGGCGGCCAGTTTCGGCTGGCACTCCTCCCAGGGCAGCAGGTGGGCGCCCCAGTCGGCGTACTCGTTCGAGCCGAGCACGGCTACGTCGCCGGTGCGCAGTTCCTCGGCCAGGTAGCAGAGCACCATCGCCTCGAAGTGCCGCCGCGCCACCATGCCAGGCCGCCTGCGGTCGGTCACCGCGCGCCGCCAGTTACCCGAGGCGAACGCGATACCCGACTCCGGCTCATCCTCCTGCACCGGTGGCGGCAGCGGGATGAAGTCGCGCCGCTTGGGTGAATGCTCGCGGGCGTGCGCCAGCGCGGCCAGCACCGGATCGTCGCTGGAGGTGGCCTTCAGCCGCAGCTTGCCCGCCAGCTCAAACAGCGCCGGCCGGTCCTTCTTGAAGAACCGGTACACGCCGGGCTGGTCGAGGCGGTGCAGGAGCAGGCCGAGCTGGTCAAGGGGATAGGTAAGGTCAAGGTCGGTGTAGGCGAGGATGGGTGAGGATAGGCCAGCCGTCGTTCAGCAGCCGAGCCAGGCCCCACAGCACGGCTCCGCCTTTGGCGCTGTCGCCGAGGTGGGCCGGGTGCGTGGCGACGCTGATGTTGACCTGCGGATGGGCCGGGGCGGTCTCCAACACGGCGCGGGCCGCGCGGGCGGATGCGGCATCAGGTGCTTCGTCAACGAGCAGCACGTGCGCGCGGGCGCCGGGCCGGGCGTCGAACAGCCAGGCGAGCTGGGCGAGTTTGACGCCGATGGCGTCAAGGCCGTCGGGGCTTGGAGGCTGGGGGCGCTGATGCGTCCTGCCTCATCGCGCATCGGGATGACCAGCCCGATGCGCGGGTCGGCGGTGGCGTCGTTGATGAAGGCCTTGGAGCGGGCTGCCTTCACCGCGGCGATCATCGCGTGGATGTGCACAGCGGCTGGGATCTTGTCGCGGTGGTTCTTGGTGAGCGCTCGGGTGAAGGCGATCAACAAGGCATCGTCGAAGTGGTCCAGGGGGCGTTGGCCGTCGCATCCGGTGAGATGGTCGGCGGCCAGGTGCAGGCGGTGTGCGGCGGCCAGGTGCGCGCAGGCCCGGTCGAGGTGTTCGGAGGCTGCGCGGGCCTGCTCGGGGGTGTCGACACCGGCGACGAGGTCGTCGAACCACACCTGCAGCGCCCGGGTCAGTCCGCCGGTGTGGGAGGAGAGGTCCTCCAGCAGCGCGGCGCGGCGGCGCATGAGGGGGTCGGTGAGCGCGGCCAGGCGGGTGCGCTCCAGCACCTGGCGTGCGGCGTGGGCCAGAGGGTCGCTGATGTGGCCGCGGGCTGCGCGGGCCACGGTGAGGGCGCGCAGGCCCTCCTCGCGCCGCAGGTCCAGGCGCGGCACGGCCAGCGCATCGGTCAAGACGCCGAGCACGGCGCCGGGGTCGGCCTCGACCGCGGCTTCGGCGAACCGTTCGTCGGCGGTGAAGTCAAGCTCCAGGCTCTCGGGACGGTGGGCCAGGGCGGCGATGGCGCGGGTGAAGCGGTGGCAGCCGCGGCCGGTGGGAAACAGATGCTCTTTCAGCCGGGTGGTGGCCGAACGCAGGCCGGGCCGGACGGCGACCAGCAGGGCCAGCGCCTCCACCGGCAGGTCGGTGCGTTCGTCGAGGACTGCGGCGATGCGGTCGGCGGCGGGTTGGCGGCTGATGGTCAGCAGGGTGCGCACGGTGGCCGCATCGGCGGTCGCGGCCAGATGAGCGGCCAGGTCACTGAACTCCGGCAGGGGCGCTTGCCGGGTGAACAGGGGGCTGGCGGGTGTGTCTGCGCCGGCGGATGGGGTGCTGGTTGTCAACGGAGCCTCCCGGCGATCAGTTTGGCGGCCTGCGGCGCCGTGTGGACGGGGTAGAGCAGGTTCTGACGTAGGAAGGTCCGCTCGAACGCCGACAGGGCGCCGTGGATGACGACGGTGGCGTTGGTGATGGTGAAGCGCTCCTCGTCTCGCCTCAGGCGGTGCAGCAGCTGGCGGACCTGCGCCTGCTGCGGCCGGACGGCGTCGGCGCAGACCTGGTGCTGGGCCAGGGGGCAGCGCAGCCGGCAGTTGGTGGCGGGAGCGTCGTAGTGGCCGTTGTAGTCGGGGATGTGGTGGCCGCGCAGCGCATCACGCTCAGCGCGCATCGTGGCCGCAGCGCCGCTGGTGTAGCCGCCCCGGGCCAGAAGCCGCCGAGTCCGGGCATCGACATCGAGGCTGGACAGGGACGCGGCATGCGCGCGGCCCACCTCGCCCGGCGTGGGGACGGAATGACGCGCGGAGCTTCGGCGAGCTGTCGCAGGTCGTCCAGGGCATGACGGTGTTCAGGCCGCTTCCGCGGGCGCCGGGTAGGTCGCGCGGGCCCGTTTCCGGACCTCGTCCACCACCGGTGAGCTGGTGAATGCCACCGACACCGCGCTCAGCCAGGCCGTCTCCGCATCGATGCTGGGTACCGAGGAGGTGCGCACGGCGGGCGGTTGCGGCCAACTGCGCCCGGACTTCCGGGCCACCAGCGCGGCGGCCAGCCCGGCGGCCGCCACAGTCGGCTCGTCCTCGGCGGCGGCGTGCCGGCAGGCCGACTCGCGCACCCAGTCCGCCAGTTCGGGTGGCACATGCTGGCGCAGGGCCAGCAGTCCGTCCCGGATCTCGATCAGCTTGCGATACAGCGCGAACTCCGCGCCACACCGGGCAGTCGGCGGCAACGCGATCCTGGGTAACGCGGCCACCAGCACCGACCACAGCGGCGTTACCGCGCGGACGTCGCGCCGGGCCGTCAGCCACCGCAGCGGTCGCTCCACCATGCCCTGCCAGGTGGTCACCACCGCGCCCACGACCCACAGCGCCATTGCCATCAGCCCGATCATCCGGCCGATGGGCAGGAAGTCGTCACCGGACAGGCCGGTCACCGACAGCCAGAGCGTGGGAAGGCCGGAGTACAGGCCCCAGACCACGGTCACCGCCGAGGCCGTCACGATCACCCGCAGTCCGGTGCGGAAGCTGCCGGGCGGGCACTGCCGGGCATGCCGGGTGAGCACTCGCATGAACGTCATGAGGCAGCCGACCGCGTATCCGACCAGCACCACCTGGTATCCGACGGCGCCGAACCGCCAACCGAAACCGGGAGCGTCGAACTGATCGACATGCAGCACCACGTCAACGAAGCACACCGCCATCAGCGCCCAGCACAGCACCAGCGGCCACAGCCGGGTGCGCGGTACGGGGGTCTGGACGGCGCGGGCCAGCCGCATCAGGAAGTGCACAGCCAGCACCTGCAACGCGTTGCTCACCAGCCGGCACACCAGAGCCACCGTGGGCAGGTCATGGGCGAGCAGCAATCGCACGGTCGGTTCGGCCGAGACCGCCAGCGCTGCCGCCATGCTCAGGAAGAACCCCAGCAGGTATCGCATACCGGGGCTCAACGGGATGCGCCGCGCGGTGGCCAGCTTGCCCGCGCTGATCAGCACCAGCAGCCCGGCCGCGAAATAGCTGATCACCTCAGTCACCGGGGCCGAACGCCGAGTGCAGGCGTTCCAGTTCGCTGCTCACTGGTTCGGCGGGCACGCCGCGGCGGGCCTTGTGCATGATCAGCGAAGCGACCATCTCCGCCTCCTGCTCCTGCTGTTCGGCGTAGGTCGTGCGGCCCAGCACCCGCCGTACGAGTTCGACCGGAAGGTTCGGCATGAGCACCGAGGAGACCGTCTCGTCCAGTCCGCTGGAGCCTACGTGGCCGCACAAGAGATGGCCCAGCTCGTGCAGCAGGATGTGCTCCTGGTGCAGGGGGCTGGTGTCGGCGGTGTAGAAGACGTAGTCGGTCCGGTCGGTCGCCGCGAGCACGCCGCACGGCGTGCTGGGTTGTGCCGCCAGCGGGATCAGCTCGATGGGCCGGCCTCTTCCGGCGGCAAGCCCGGCGACGAGCGTGGCGACGTCAAAGGGATCTGGTATATCCACAGTAGACACGATCTGTGCGCAGTGTCGCCAGAGCGCGTTTCGCGCGTACCGCAACCTCACTCCCTCGGCTTGCGACCGTGCGCCTCCCTGGCGCCGCCCTGTTGCGCCTCGCGGCGCTCGATGGCATCGATGATGTCAGCGACCGTGCCGAGGCCCTCCTCGGAGAGGTTGACCGCACGCAGTGCCACATCGCGCACCGCGCTGTTGCGCAACGCACCGAGTAGCTCCAACTCCTTGGCGATCACCGCGCCCTGTTCGTCGTCGAAGAAGTACGCGGGCGGCACCTGAAAGAAGGCGGCGAGGGCTTCCAGGTGCCGCTTGGTCGGGTTGTCCCTGCGGCCGGTGCGAAGCTGCCAGAGGTAGGTCGCGGAGAAGGTCTCACCGGTGCTCTCCCGGCAGGCCTTGGCCACCTCCTCGTGGCTGTGCTGCTCGCCGTTGGGGCGACGGACCACCTGGAACAGGTGGTCGATCCGGTCGCTGAGCGTGCCGGCCACCGGTGCGCGGTCCTGCTCGTCGGTCATCTGCGCCTCTGGATGGTAGGCGGCAATGTCAACTGATATGAATGACCATGGGGAGATCATTCATATCAGTTGACATTGCCATGATGCATGGCTAGCTTGTGTCTTGATCATATTAGCTGAGATGAATGAGGAAGGGGGCGGATGAAGAAGATGCTGGGTGCCGCCGTACTGGCCGCCGCCGCGATCGTGATCGCGGCGGGGCCGGCGTCGGCGGAAGCCCGTTCGTTCACCGCGACCGCTCAGGGCACAAGCCAGGCCAGCGCGGTGAACAGCGCGGTGTACCACGCCTACAGCAAGGCGGAATGGGCCGGATTCCTGCACTCGCAGTGCTACGTGAGCAACTCCAGCGCGAGGGCCGGAGACCTTCCGGGCAGCTGGTTCGGCACCGCGACAGTCAACTGCCAGCGCTGAGCCCCGGTACGGGAACCAAAGAACAGAAGGAGACTTCAGGAATGCGTTCAATCGTTGCTCGCGGCGTCGTCGCCGCCATGGTCACCGGCCTCGCCGTCCTCGCTCCGGCCGCGGCGTTCGCCGCGCCGGCCGCGACGGGACAGGCGAGCGTGCTCGAGGAGCGCGGCTTCAACGGCATGGCCCTCGAGAACAGCCCCAAAGAGGCCAAGCGCGAGGCGGAGAATGACGCCCGCCGCCAGGCGCTGATCTCGGGCTTCAGCAACGAGCAGTGCGTGCTGCTGTTCGCCGACTCGTCCCGGCTCGGGCCGGGCTACTACTGGGGCAGTGCCTCCATTCGGTGTACCCGCTGATGCCGGCGGTCACAGTCGCGCCCGTGCCGCGCCGCTGACCGCCGTCAACCGCCCGGAGATGGCACCCCCAGCCCACCTCCGGGCGACTGCCCTGCCTGCTCACGATGGACTGACGGCACGGATCACGAACCCCCGAGACCGACGGTGGAGTCGAGCACCCCGTACAGCGCGTGCTCGGGGGTCGGAGAACAACGGACCGGTCCGTTGTCCTTCCCCCGTAGCCCCGCGGCCGGCGGCCACCTGGAGTGGGACACCGACGAGACCGTCGCTCAAGCCGCCCACCGCCTGAGCCTGGACGGGGCCTGGACGCTGCGCAACAGGCAGTCGCTGCTCGGCGTCGAGGAGGAGGTGCCGGCCGAGACGATGCGGTTACTCGGCCAGCATGGCGAGCCCCGCCGCTACGCCGCCAACTTCCTGGAGCACCGCAGTGCGATCTTGGCTGACCTCGACAACCGGGGCGTCGTGCTCGGCGGCCCGCTCTTCGATACCGAGGAGATCGCCGAGCGCGCGGGGATCGCCTCTCGCACCCTCAACTCTTATCTGGCCCGCGACCAGCGGGTACCACCGGAATACGGCAGAAACAGGCCGCGGGACGGCAGAACCGCTGCTCAGCGCTGGGCCAGCGCCTCGTAGGCAGTGGAGCGGCCGATCTTGAGGGTGCGGGCGGCCTCGGTGATCGAGACGCCGTCGTCGACCAGGCGGCGCAGTGTGGCCAGTTCGGTGGGGGCGCCGCTCAGTGGCCGCCACCGGCGGCGTGCTCCCGGCGGTCGAGGTCGGCCTGCATCTGGGCGAGCCACTCCCGGCCCTTTCCGCGCCCGTCGAGGAGTTGGTCGTCGCGGTCCCAACGCCAGGAGACCATGAGGGCGAGGCTGAGGATCCGGCAGTCGGCGAGCAGCCCGGAGTCGGCGCCTGGGTAGTGCGCGGCGACGTCCTCCGGAGCATGCGCGAGGTCGAACTCGACGGGTCCGCGGCAGGCGGTCTCCAGGTCGATGAAGAGCGGTCCGTCCGCGGTGGCGAGCAGGTTGCCGGGGTGCGGTTCGCCGTGCAGGAGCTGTTGCCGCGTGCCGCGGTCCAGGATCGCGCGGCTGATTCCGTGGAGGGTGTCGGTCAGCAGGGCGCGTTCCGCGGCGCCGAGGTCCGGGCTGACGGCGGGATCCTCGACCACCCGGAGGGCGTCGGCGACGCGGTCGGTGAAGTGCGGTGCGGCGAAGTTGATGCGGCGCAGGCCGGCGTGCAGCCGGGCCAGGGCGTCGGCGTAGGCGGCGGGCGGGTGGTTCTCGGGTGCGGCGGTGGGCTCGTAGTAGGTCCAGAGGGTGACGGCGAAGCCGTCGCGGACATGGACGCGGGGCTCGGCCCTCGGATCGAGACCCGCCACCGGGCTGCCGGTCCCGGCGAGGCGCCGGGCGATCTCGACCTCGAAGTCGAGGCGGTGCGCGAGGGGCGCGACCCGGGCGAGCACGCCGCTGGGCCGCAGCCGGACGGCGATCCGGTTCGAGTTGTGCAGCACAGCGGCGTCGTCGGCGCCCAGACCGTACTCGGCGGCCGTGTCGACGGCCGCGGCCACCGCCCGCGGGATCTCGGTGTCCTTCACGTGTTCGGTGCCTCTCCCTGCTGGAGTTGATGTGTGCGGCGCAGGCCCTTGGCCCGGCCGGGCGTCTGATGCGTCGTGACCAGGTCAGCGCGGCCGGGCATAGCGGACCCCGAGGCCGTAGTCGTCCTGTGCCGTCAGGGGCCGGTCAAGGAGAGCGCTCACGTCCGGATCGCCCCGAAGCAGCGCCGTGCTGCAGCCGTCGCCGCTGAGTCGGCAGCCGGCCGCGGAGAGGGTGGACGTGAGCGCGTCGGCCTGATCGGGAGGGCGCGCAGCAGTGGGAAGGGGGCGAAGCGGCGGGCGTCGTCGGTGGCGACGCGGTCGCGGGTTCGTCCGGTGGGCGGCCAACGTTGCGTCAGCACCCGCGTGCGGTCGACTGCTCCTGGAGAAGTGCGAGGGTCCGCCGGTCATGTCCGTATGCAATACCACCCGGTCGGTTCCGCGCATTCGGTTTATTGCCGGTGTCGGCGGAGGGCCTGGGTGTCAATCCCCTGGGAACGTAATGAGCCTCCCCTCATCCTACGGCGTGCGTTCCGGAGAGTAAGGGGAGTGGACACCATGCGCACCGGGAGTTGCCGGAAGCCGCACGGAGTAGTTGGTGTCAGCGGGCCGCGAGTGCCGCGTAGGCGGTGGAGCGGCCGATTTTGAGAGTGCGGGCAGCCTCGGTGACTGAGATACCGTCGTCGACCGGGCGGCGTAGTGTGGCCAGTTCGGCGGGGCTGATAGTGCGCGGCTGGCCGGTCGTCTTCTTGCCGGGCAGCATGGCACTGGTGGCTTCCCGGCGCTTGGCGGCGGCGATTCCCTCGGCCTGGCGCTCGGCGCGCAGCTCCAGCTCGTACTCCGCAGCGGCGGCCAGGACCGCGAACATGAACCGGCCCTCCTTGGTACCCAAATCAAAGTTCTCCGTCAGCGACACCACCGTGATGCCGCGGTCGCGCAGCTGGTTGACCGTGGTCAGCACGTGCCCCGTCGAGCGGCCCCACCAGTCGGACTTCCAGAACTTCAGCGTGTCGTCCGCCCTGGGCAGCGCCAGGAGCGCCTCCCATGCCGGCCGCGCGACCCCGCGCTTGCCCGACTCCCTTTCCATGACCAGTTCGTCGTAGCCGCTGGCCGCCAGAGCTACGCCGTCCGATCGATCGACGCCACCCGAACCCCCAGGAACCACCACTAACTGATCGTTTCAGAATGAGATGAGCCCGGGTTTTGCGGTTTGCGATCTCGGTCGGCGAGGGTGCCCTACGTGCGTGCGCCGGCAGGGGACATATCGGTCGACGCCGCCTGGCGACCTGGCTAGGGTCGCGGGCGTGAGGATCAAGTTGAACGATGCCGCCTGCAGGCTCCTTGACGATGCGAATCCCGCGGTGCTGGCCACCGTGAACCCCGACGGCAGCCCGCAGACCTCAGTGGTCTGGGTCGCCCGGGACGGCGGCGACCTGCTGATCTCTTCGGCAGCTGGCCGCCGCAAGGTCACCAACATGGAGCGCGACGCGCGGGTCAGCCTGACGGTCTACGACCGGGCCAACCCGCTGCGATACCTGGAGGTACGCGGTACCGCGACGGTGGCCGAGGATCTGGGCCGGAAGCTGGCCGTCGCACTGGCCGAGCAGTACGAGGGGCCGGGCGCGGGTGAGGAGTACCTGGAACTGCCGCCGGAGGTGGTGCGGGTGGTCGTCAGGGTCACCCCGCAGCGGCTGGTCGGCACCTTCGCCGACTGACTGATCGTTTCAGAGCGAGTTGAGCCCGCGCTCTTGTGCCTGGCGATGTTGATCGGGAGGCTGTGTGGGTGAGTGCTGATCTTGTTCCGGACGACCTGTGGGAGCGCGTGGCTCCGCTGCTGCCGCCCGTTCCCGAGCGCCGTCGTCGCCACCCGGGACGTCTGCGTATTCCGGACCGGGCGGCGCTCACTGGCGTGATGTACGTGCTGCGGACCGGTGTTGCCTGGCGCAATGTGCCCGCGGAGACCGTGGGCTGCTCCGGAGTCACGGCCTGGCGCCGGCTGCGGGACTGGACCGAAGCCGGCGTCTGGCCCCGCCTGCACGCCGCTATGCTGGCCGAGCTACGGCAGACGGACCTTCTTGACCTGGATGACTGCGCTGTCGACGGCTCACATGTCCGGGCCCTCAAAGGGGGGATCATGTCGGCCCTTCGCCCGTCGACCGGGCCCGGCTCGGTTCCAAGCACCATGTGATCGTCGATCGGCACGGAACCCCGCTGGCCGTCGCTCTCACCGGAGGCAATCGCCACGACGTCACCCAGCTGCTGCCGCTGCTGGACGCCGTCCCACCGATCCGGGGCCTGCGGGGGCGCCCCCCGTCGTAAGCCCCGGCGCCTGTACGCCGACCGGGGCTACGACTTCGACAAATACCGCCGCCTGCTGTGGAAGCGCGGCATCAAACCCGTGATCGCCCGACGCGGAACCGCCCATGGATCCGGGCTTGGCAAGGTGCGCTGGGTGGTTGAACGCGCGTTCGCCTGGCTTCACCAGTTCAAACGACTACGCATCCGCTACGAGCGCCGGGCCGACCTCCATCAGGGCCTGCTCGAACTGGCCTGCAGCATTATCTGCCTCCGCCGCCTCAGAACTTCATTCTGAAACGATCAGTTATGCCACCTGGTGGATCCGCCAAGCCCTCACTCGCGCGCTGGCCGATCAGGCACGCACCATCCGGATTCCGGTCCACATGGTCGAGGTGATCAACAAGGTCGCCCGGGTGCAGCGGCAGCTACTGGCCGATCTGGGGCGCGAGCCCACGCCGGAGGAACTGGCCGCCGAGATGGACATGACCCCGCACCGGCTCACCGAGGTGCAAAAATACGCACGCGAGCCGATCTCCCTGCACACCCCGCTCGGCGCTGAGAACGGCAATGAGCTGGGCAATCTGATCGAGGACAGCGATGCCCTCACGCCCGACGACGCCGTGGGATCGATCCTGCTGCAAGATCAACTGCGTCAAGTACTGGGAAGCCTGTCGGAACGGGAGGCGGGGGTGATGATGCTGCGATACGGGTTGGCCGACGGCTGGCCCAAGACCCTGGACGAGATCGGCGGGGTCTACGGGGTGACCCGTGAGCGCATCCGGCAGATCGAGATCAAGACCATGGGCAAACTCCGCCAGCCGTCCCGGGCCCAGCTCTTGCGCGGCTATTTGGACTGACTATCTCGGGGTGAGCGCGCCGTGGTGGTGCGCCGGTGCGGTTGCGAGCGCCGGTTCTTCACCTCGCCGGGTGAAAGCGACGGCTAGATCGGCTGGCTTCGTCCAGCGGCTGTGACTCGTAGATGGGCCGTCGCTGCCCACTCGGCCGTCACGACGGCAGGGCGTTGAGGAAGCCAACGCCCTGCCTGCAGTGAGGCAGGGCGCGATTCAGGCCGCGTTCTATGAGAACCCGCCGCCGCCCCCTGACGGGAGAAAGAGGGCCGTGGCGAGCGAGGCCCCTCACTTTAGGGATGCGGCCAGCCCAGCCTGGGAATGATCGCTTACCAGTTGATAACGATCAAAGGCTGCTCATCGTGGCGGCCGCCAGGCGGCAGCAGCCTGAATGCCGGGAGCATCGGCGAGTGCCGCCTGTGAAAACCGTCGCGCTCAACGAACCTCCGGCCAATCAGCTGATGCCCGCCACGGCGATGGGGATGCTGCATGGAGCCGATCCGCCTTGCCGGACCAGCTCAAAAACCCGGCTGCTTCATCGTGGCTTCGGCCAAGGTCGCGTCCGCAGACGCGGATGTCTCTCCTGCCTCCTCGCGGCACCTACGCCTGAACCGGGGAGTGCAAGGAGTGCACACGTCCTGCTTGCCGTAAGGGCCCCGTCGTGCGACAGCCGGTCCAACCGGCGTCGCTGCGACACGCCTGTACCCGCAGCCGGGTACGACGCAGGAGCCGGCCCCTACTGCGTGGCCCGCTGGTTGTTATGGTGCCATCTGGACCATCTGCTCGAAGACGGCCCGCCCCTGATGGCATCATGCACCCATGACGGTCTCCGCAACGGCCAGGTTTCCCGGCGGTGCCACCGCGATCCGGCGCGACACCTTCGACGGCGGAGTGTGGACCGCCTCACCGCACCGGGTCCTCCACGACAGCGGCCACGAGCTCGCCCTGGCCTACTGGCCCGGCATCCAGAGCCTCGCTCCGACCACCTGGATCGACTGGCTGCAGACCGGCGACACCACGGCGCGCGATGCCGCGATCACCAGCCTCGCTGCCCGGCGATGGGATCTGGGCCGCTGGACGTGGCGCGAGACCACCTGGCTCAGCATCCTCACCCCCGAGTCCTTCTTCAGCGTCAACCTGTTCTTCACCAGCGGGCACCGCCTGGACCGCTGGTATGTCAACTTTCAGCGCCCCTACACGCGTACCCCCATCGGCGTGGACACCTTCGACCTGTTCATCGATCTCGTCGTGGCGCCGGACCTGTCGTCCTACGTCTGGAAGGACGAGGAGGAGTACCGGCACGGCCGGCGCCTGGGAATCGTCGACGACGGCACCCACCAGCATGTCCAGCGGGCACGCGAAGAGGCGGTCGCGATGATCGAGGGACGCCAGGGTGCGTTCGGGGCGCCCTGGGCCGGCTGGCGGGCCGACGACTCCTGGCCGGTTCCGGTCCTGCCCGTCGACGTGATGACCGTCCCCGCGGGGCTCTGACGGCCGGCCGGTCGGTGGCCGATGTCATGGCGGCCAGGTCTCCTGCGGCTGCCCGACGGCCGGGATGAAGTCGGCGGAGGTGGTGGTAGTGACCGCAGTATGCCCGTGTGCGACATACCGTGATCGGCACAGGTTTCGCCCCGGGAAAGGTGCCGCCGCTGTGACGACCACCATCGATGACGACGTGCTGATCCTGTCCGACCACGACGAAGAGGACCGCGCCTCCAATGCCGCGGCGACCGCCGCCAGCTCCGATCTGGTCAAGGACTACCTCCGGCGGATCGGCAAGGTCGCGCTGCTGTCGGCCGAGCAGGAGGTCGAGCTCGCCCGGCGCATCGAGGCCGGGCTGTTCGCCGCCGAGTCCCTCGGCACCGACGCCAAGGCGCCGTCCGCGGATGTGCGGGCGGAGCTGAAATGGCTGGCCGAAGACGGCATGCGCGCCAAGAATCACCTGCTGGAGGCCAACCTCCGGCTGCACGCCGCGTTCGCTGAGCGCGGTGCTGCCCACTCCCCCATGCGTCGTGGTCGGCGTCTGCGCGCCCTCCGGTCGACGCCTTTGGCTGCTTGCCTGGTTGCGGCGCTATCGGTGGGCGCGCATTCCACGGCATAATCACCAGCCGGTCACCGGCCGCTGTGCCCGGGGCACCGAGCCGTGCCCATCATGAAGATGCTTGCAGGAGTAGTTCGCTGAACGAGGCCATCAGCCCCACCCCGATCCACACTGCGGCCTGCGGTGAGATCGCCGCTTCGGCGGCCCGGCACTGGTGCGGGCGCCCAGGCTGCGCGGTGGCCTGCTCGGCCGTTACCTGCGAGATCTGTTTTCCCCCTTCGCCGCAGACCACCTGGCCGGTTCGGTGAGCACGCGCGGGTCACCTCCTGGCGGGTGACCTGCGGATCGAGGTCGGCGTTCGGAGGGTCTTTCGAACGGGTGATCGGAAATCAGGTGATGGGCCGGTAGGCTCGCCATGTGCGTGACCTGGGTCCTCTTCCGCTGCCGCCGCTGGTGATCTATCGCAGCGCGGTGGTGCTGTGGTGCGGTAAGCGGGCCTCGCCGGACGGGCCACCGGTGGTCGACGTCGCCTGGGTGCACAACAACGACAGCGGCGAGCCGCTCGGTGAACCCGTCCTGGCCGGCGCGCAGGTGCTGATCGGCGACATCGACATGATCGACGGCCAGAACTACGACGTTTTCCGTGGCGCCTGCGGCCGCATGCTGACTGCGCCGCCGCTGGTGACGTATGAGGGGGCGTCGCTGTTTTTGAGTGCCTGGTGGCAGAGCGGCCCGCGGATGTGGTGGGCTGACCTCCTGCGGATCGTCGATGACCCGGCTTTGTCGCCGCGGCGGCCGCGGGTCGTCGGCCGCCGTGTTCCGGCGGCGGAGGTTCAGCGGCTGGACGGCCAGGACTACCGGCCGGTGCCGCGCCTGCGGGCATCTGAGTGATGAGCCGCTCATCTGCGGTGCGGCCGGTGCTTGGCGCGGGCTGAAAGTGGCGGGTTGGATCGAGTTGCCGGCGCGTTTCAGTCTCCGATCCGACAAGGCCGGCCCGGAGAAGCTCCGGCGCTCCCCTGCGCGGTAGGAAATGAGCGCGCTCCGCTTGCGGGTGCGGGCGCGTCGAACAGCCCATCGACGTGACCGCCGGCGCATACTGATCGAACATGTATTCGATGCGGGATGCCTCCCGGCCCGCTCCTGAAAGGCGGGACCAGTGCCGGGGAGCGAGTTCGCCCATCTGCACGTCGCCAGCGGGTTCTCCCTGCTGTACGGGGCCTCGCAGCCGCACGCGTTGGTCGCCCGCGCCGGCGAGTTGGGCATGAGCATGCTGGCGTTGACCGACCGCGACAGCCTGGCCGGCACGGTCCGCTTCGCCCAGGCATGCGCGGGCGCGGGAGTGCGGCCGCTGCTCGGCGCCAACCTGGCCGTCGCCGTCGACGGTCCGCCGTCCGGGCAGCGGCGGGGCACGCCCCCGGGCGATGCCGCCGGCCGGTGCCGGGCGACGTTCCTGGTGCGGGACACCTCGGGGTGGAGCGCGTTGTGCCGGATGGTCTCGGCGGCGCACGCCGCCGACCGCGACGAGCCGTTCCTGAGCCGTCAGATGCTGGCCGCCCACGCCGGCCGGGGCGGGTTGCTGGTGCTGCTGGGCCCGGACTCCGACGTCGGCGGCGCGATCATCGACCGCGACGCCGAGACGGCGCTCAGGCGGCTGCACGCCTGGCAGGACAGCGTCGGCCGGGACGCCGTCCGGGTGGAGGTCGTCTGCCACCTGTCCCCCGCTCCTGGGCCGGGCTCGCTCGTCCTGGCCGGGCGCATGCTGGCTTTTTCCACCCAGCAGCGAGCCGTGCCGGTGCTGACCAACGCGGTGCGCTACGCCGAGCGATCCGCAGCCCGGGTGGGAGACGTGCTGGCGGCCTGCCGTCGCCGCCTGCCGGTCAGCCGCGCCCGTCATGCCAACGCCGAGGCCTACCTCAAATCCCCTGCCGAGATGACGCGGATGGCCGAGCAGATCACCGCGGCCGCCGGCCTGGCCCCGGCGGCCGCCGGGCATCTGCTGGCGTGCACCCTGGCCGCCGCCCGGGCATGCACGCTGGATCCGGTCACCGATCTGGGGATCGGCGAGCGGCGGGTGCATTTTCCCGAGCCGCACCTGCTCGGCGTCCTCAGCACCGATCCCGCCGTCGACGGCGGCGTCGACGGGGTGTTGCGCGTTCGCTGCGAGGCCGGCCTGAACGCGCGGACACTGGGCACGGATCGGGCGGCGCTGCGACGGCTGCAAGACGAGCTGGCCGTGATCGCGCAGCTGGGGTACGCGCCGTATTTCCTGACGATCGCCGAGATCGTCGGCATGATCCGCGCGATGGGGGTGCGGGTGGCCGCCCGCGGGTCGGCTGCGGGCAGCCTGGTCGCCTACGCCCTCGGCATCTCCGGGGTGGATCCGCTCCGGCACGATCTGCTGATGGAGCGGTTTTTGTCGGTGCGGCGCCGCTCGCTACCCGACGTCGACCTGGATGTGGAATCGACGCGCCGTCTGGAGGTGTATCGGGCGATCCTCGGCCGCTACGGGCCCGAGCGAGTCGCCGCGGTGGCGGCGCCCGCCACCTACCGGGTGCGCAGCGCCATCCGCGACGCCGGCGCCGCGCTCGGCGTGGACCCGGGTGAGATCGACGCCCTGGCCACGGCCTTCCCGCACATCCGGGCCCGGGACGCGCGCCGGGCGATGGCCGAGCTGCCGCAGCTGGCCGCGCGCGGCATCCGCCCCGGCCGGCTGCGGCTGTTGTGGGACCTGGTGGAGGCCCTGGACGGCCTGCCCCGCCAGCAAGGGATGCATCCGTGCGGGATCATCGTCTCCGACGCCACCTTGCTGGATCGCAGCCCCGTCCAGTCCGTGCCGACCGGTGCGGGCGGCGGCCTGATGATGAGCCAGTTCGACAAGGACGACGTCGAAGCGCTCGGACTGCTCAAGCTCGACGTGCTGGGGGTACGGATGCAGTCGGCGATCGCCCACGCGGTGGCCGAGATTGATCGGGTGGAAGGCCACAGCGTCGCCATCGACGACCCTGCCCAGGTACCGCTGGACGATCCGGCCGCCTTCGAACTGATCCGCTCGGCCGAGACGGTGGGCTGCTTTCAGATCGAGTCGCCCGGCCAGCGCGATCTGCTGAGCCGCCTGCAGTCCGGGCACTTCGGTGACCTCATCATCGGCATCTCGCTGTTTCGCCCCGGCCCGGTCGCGGCCGACATGATCACGCCGTTTCTCGCCGTCCGGCACGGCCACCGCCAGGTCGGCTATCCGCATGCGGATCTGGCCCCGGTGCTGGCCGAAACCTGCGGCGTGGTCGTCTTCCATGAGCAGGTGATCCGCATCATCGCCATCATGACCGGCTGCGAGCTCGGTGACGCCGACGAAGTTCGCCGTGCTCTGGCCGACACCAGCGAAGCGGAGCGGATGGGCGCCTGGTTCACCGGCGCGGCGGCCGCCCGCGGCTACGACCCCACGGTCGTCGAGCATGTCTGGCGGACTCTGGCCGGCTTCGGCTCATTCGGTTTCGCCAAAGCCCACGCGGCCGCCTTCGCCCTGCCCACCCTGCAGTCGGCCTGGCTGAAAGCCCACCATCCGGCCGCCTTCTACGCCGCGGTGCTCACCCATGATCCGGGCATGTATCCCAAGCGGCTGCTGCTGGCCGACGTCCGCCGCCGCGGCGTCACGATCTTGCCGCTGGATGTCAACCACAGCGCCGGCCCGTATCGGGTTGAACCCCTCCCCCGCGGTTGGGCGGCGATCATGTTCGCGATCGACACGACCACTCGTGTTGCGTTTCCTGCCGTGATGTGTGACAGGAATCACTTCTGCCCATCCTTCAACGGGGTGGGAGGCCGAGTTTGGTTATCTCATCGAGAAGGCTGTTGAGCAGCGGGACCCGGCGTTCGGTGTGATCGTTGATCGCAATGAGAGCCACGCTCAGATCCAGGTCGGGTACTCGGACGTGTAGGGCACGCAGACCTATCCAGCCTCCTCCGTGCCGATAGACGCGGTGCCCGGCGTGTGACCGGACTCCGATGCCCCAGGCGTAGTCGATCGGTGTTCCGTCATCGAGGCGTCCTGGGGTCTGCATGAGCCCCGAGATGCCGAGTTCGTCGGCGTTGAGCGCCTGGCCCCAGCGCAGCAGATCGCTGAGGGTTGTCCATACCCCTCCGTCCCCCAGGGACAGCGGGGCGGGATGAAGACGGGCAAGCGGCGCGGCACCCGCGGGCATGGGGTCAGGTCCGGGCCAGTAGCGGGTGTCGGCCATCTCCAGCGGACCGAAGAGGTGGCGCCGGGCGAAGTCGGGCAGCGGCATGTCCGCCGCTCGTTCCACCACCGCGGCTAGGCAGACGTATCCGGCGTTGGAATAAACGTGTTCGGTGCCCGGCTGGCGGTCCAGGGCCGGGAACTGGGTGAGTGCTCGGATGATGCCTGGGGTGGTCCGATCGGCGTCGCCGGCGATGATGGCATCGATCTCGGAGTCGGCGGGAAGGGCCGCTGTGTGATGGGCAAGGTGCCGGAGTCGGACGGTGCCGGCCCATGCCGGCAGCTGGGGCAGCCAGCGTGACAGGGGCGATTCCATGTCCAGCGCGCCATGTTGGGCAAGCAGCGCCGCGCAGGCCGCGGTCATCTGCTTCGACAGAGACGCCGCGTAGGTAAGCGTCGCGGCGGTCATCGACCCACCGGTGGATGTCAGCCCCTGGGCCAGGAGGATGGGTGGCGCGCCGCGTTGCTGCATCCCGACCACGATCGATTCGTCACTGCGGTAGCCGGCTTCGGAGATAAGGGCTGTCATGCGCTGGTGCAGTTGGGACACGACATGATCCTTCCAGTGCCTAGTAGTGCTTTGTTAGGTCAGCCTGTTATGGCTGGTCGGGTTGGCCGGGTGGTGGTTCGATCCGGTCGTGACCCCCAAACAACTCCTTCACATCCGTCAGCGGCTGGAGATGTTCGCTACTGAGGTGTTCACCCCGTTGCCCCGCTCCGACCAACGGGTCAAGGGCCTGACCTACCTGCGGGGACTGCTTTTGGACGGTCGCCGCAAGTCGATGCAGCCGATGGCCGAGCGCCTCGGCGTGGATCACCAGGGACTGCAGCAGTTCGTCACCTCCTCCACCTGGGACTTCCGTGCGGTACGGCAGCGCCTGGCCGTCCGCGCGGTCGAGGTGATCATCCCGCGCGCGTGGGTGATCGACGACACCGGCTTCCCCAAGGACGGCAGCGCCTCACCGTGTGTGGCCCGGCAGTACTGCGGCACGCTGGGCAAGGTCGGCAACTGCCAGATCGGCGTGAGTGTGCATGCCGTCACCGATACGCTCTCCTGTCCGCTGAACTGGCGTTTGTATCTGCCCGCGTCCTGGGATGCGGGCCAAGCGGCCGATCCGCACAGCGCTGAGCGGGTCGGCTTGCGCCGCGCCCGCTGCGTCATCCCCGACAGCGAGCGGCATCGTCCCAAATGGCAGATGGCCGTGGAGATGCTCGACGAACTCGCGGGGTGGGGCCTGGCGCCGCCGGTGGTGGTGGCCGATGCCGGATACGGCGACAACGCGCACCTGCGCACCGCCCTGGAGATGCGCGGCCTGGCCTATGTGGTGCAGGTCAAAGGCGCGGTCACCGCCCATGGCGTGTGCGCCCAGCCCGAGACGATCACCTACTCGGGGTTGGGGCCGCATCCCCAGCCGCGTTATCGCAGTAAGCCGGTCAGCCTGCGTGAGCACGTGTTGGCCGCGGGCCGTGCCGCAGCGGTGACGCTGACCTGGCGGGCCGGCTCCAAAGGATCACTGACCTCGCAGTTTGTGATCGTGGCGGTCCGGGTGGCCAGCCGCAGGCCCCGTCTGGCCGATGACGGTTCGCTGCCGGTCAGTCAGGTGATCGCGCAATGGCCCGACGGCGCGGTCGAGCCGGTCAAGTACTGGCTGTCCAACCTGCCCGCCGACACGCCGGCGGCGCAGTTGGTCACCTTGGTCAAGATCCGCTGGCGGATCGAGCACGACTACCGCGAACTGAAGACCGGCCTGGGTTTGGACCACTTCGAAGGCCGCTCCTGGACTGGGTGGCATCGGCACGTCACCTTGGTCAGCGCCGCGCACTTGTTCTGCACCGAGCTGCGCTTGAGCAGCCCAAAAGCGGTCGGGGCGGCCTGACGCTCTACCGGGTCCTCAAAGAGCTGCAGGCGCTGCTGGCAGCCTGGACAGGCCGATGCCCGACCTGTCACCAACGGCCGCCCTAGCCACTTAACAAAGCACTACTAGCCGCCCTAGCCACTTAACAAAGCACTACTAGGGGATGTCGCTGACGCGTGCGCGCCACAGGTCGTCTTGAGTGCCTGTCTTGCACCAGAGCCGAGCGACCCCGTCCTGGCCGAGCTCGTTGAGCGGGACGAGGAAGTCCGTGGAGAGCGTCCTGGCAAACTCCGCTGCGTCGCCGATGGTCCGGGACGTCCTGCCGTCGGTGCCCAGTCGGCGCAGCGTGCGTGACAGCAGGAGCAGGGTATGCCCGGCGACCGGTCGGGCGGCCATGAGCGTGGTGACATACGCCGACTCGGCGGAGGTGGACAGTTCCCGGCATCGGGCGGCGAAGTCGGCGGTCTCGCGCGGTAGCAGCCGAAAGTCATAGGAGGCGATCGATCCGCCGGGGTGATGGTGGAAGCGCCAGGTGTCCGGGTCGAGCCGCTCCAGCCGGTACGTCAGATCCCCCTGGGGGTGCGGCCCCTCGCGCAGCGGCAGCGGCTCGACGAAGCCGTCCCCGATGCCCGCGTCGGCCAGCCAGCGGCGACCGTCGAGGTCGACCAGCAGCGCGTTGTGGTTGCCCCACATCGCCTCGCCCCGGGCCGCGCGCAAGACACCGGCCTCCACCATCGTCACCTGGAAGCCGGCCAGGCGTAGCAGCATGGCCAGGCCGGCGTTCTGCTCGTAGCAGTAGCCGCCGCGTCGCCGCCGCACGAGTTTGTCGAACAGCGCGTCCGGTTCGAGACTGATCGGCCTGCCGAGCTGGATGTCGAGGTTCTCGTATGGCACGGCCTGCCGCCAGGCCCGGTGCAGGGCGAACAGCGTCTCCAGGTCGGCGGCCACGGGCCCGCGGTGCCCGATCCTGTGGAGTATCGGGTCGATGGTCATCTCTGCCTCCATAAGTGAAAGAAGATCCACCACTTATTTAGCATAAATGAGGGATACCCACCCGTATACTGCTGGAGTGAACAACGAGAGCCCTGGCCGCAAGCTCCGAGCCGACGCCAGGCTCAACCGCGAACAGATCATCGAGGCCGCCCGCGCCCTCATCGCCGAGCGCGGCGCCGAGGTGCCAATGGAGGAGGTGGCCCGCCGCGCCGGCGTCGGGACCGCCACTCTCTACCGCCGCTTTCCCGACCGCGAGGCGCTGGTGCGCGAGGTCGCGCTGGACGGCTTCCACCGCGTGGTCGCCATCGTGCGCGACGCCGAGGACGAGGAGTCAGACGCCTGGCGGGCGCTGTCGCGCTTCATCCGCCGGGCCGCCGCCGAGCTGCGGCTGGCCACCTGGTTGTCGATCTGGTTCACCAGCACCTGGGAACAAGTCCGCGACGACCCCGAGGAACGGCGGCTGCGCCAGATCCTGCTGAAGATCCTCGGTCGGCTCGTCCGCCGCGCCCAAGCCGACGGTGACCTGCGCCACGATGTGGACGCCGGCGACCTGACGCTGATGATGGCCCTGCTGCTGCGGCCGATCCCTGGCCTGCGTGCCGAGCTCACCCAGCGCAGCGTGGACCGCTACCTGACACTCATGCTCGACGGCCTACGTGCCCACCCGGACATCCAGCAACTGCCCGACAGCGACATCGGCCTGGCCGACCTCGGCGGCGATTGATGGTCACCTTCACCATGGTCAGCCCTGATCCATCCAGGTCAGCGCGTCCCGCCGAACTCATCGGACATCGGAGGCACAAGGGCTCCCTCATACTGCGCAGCAGCTCGATAGCTCCATCGCAAGTACTCGGGCGCTGTCAAAACCCAGCAACACACCCTGACGCCAACAGACGCCGCTGCCGTGGCTGGCCTACAAACGCTGTCGGGAGTCACCTACAAAACCAGGCTTGCCGTGGCGCAGCAGGGCCAGCACGTGGGATTCGCCGGTGGCGGCCGGTCGTCCCCGCAGGGCTGCCGCTGGCGGACAGGGTCACCTGCTGGGCCGTGCCGGGCGACAGCTTGATCTGGACGGTGGTGGATCCACCGGGGCTGACCCTGGCCGAGGGCGGGTCGACCGTGATCCCGCTGAGAGAGGGGGAGGGACCGGAAGGGCTGGTAGGACTGGGAGTAGCGGAAGGAGTGGGAGCGGGCATCGAGCAGGTCGGCTCGCCGGCCTGGACGGGGACGCGGATGGCGGTCCACGCGGCCCTGGTCGCGTTCATCTCGGGGCAGCCATAGAGGTTTTTGGCGGCCTGCATGGTGGCCACACGTGCCCTGGCGTATGACCAGCCAAGGGACTTGCGCTGGATCCCCAGATAGAAGATCCGGGCGGCTTTCTGGATGCCGATGCCGACCAGCGTGGACGGGCCGGCGCAGACCGGGCTGGCGGGTTTGCCCGGCGGGTTGGTGCCCTCGGCGAGCAGGTAGAACCAGTGGTCCTGCGGTCCCCCGCCGGGGGGCGGCAGGAGAGAGCCGTAGCAGTTCGACTGCCCCGTCAGCGAGGGGTTGTACATGTGGATGAGCGGTCCCGTGCCCACCGTGTTCACCTCCTCGCCGATCAGATAGTCGGGCTCATCCAGGGCGAGGGGGTGGTTGACGTAGTGCTCGGTCAGGGTGCCGAAGATGTCGGCGGCCGACCTGTTGAGATCCAGCGCCTCCGCGCCGTTCCCGTCATCGGAACCGGACATTTCATAGACGGCGAGGCCGTACTGATAGCCGACCACGTCGAGTGAGGTGAGCTGCTTGGTGTGGGCGCTGTTGTGGCCGAAGACGGTGCGGGTGCCGTCCCAGTAGGCGTTGACGTTGTTCAGGCCGACGGACGCCGGGTAGGAGCGGCCGGCTCCGTCGACGCCGTTGCGTCCCAGCCAGTTGCGCAGCATGTCCCAGTGTTTCTGCGCGGCGAACATGACGTCGACGCAGGCGGTCTCCAGGCTGGTGCCGGTTCCGTCGCCCCAGGTGTCGCTCGTCTTGGTGAAGACAGGGCCGTTGAGACGGCCGCAGCTCAGAGCAGGGCGGGTGGGGTCGTTCAGGGAGTACAGGCTCCCGGAGTTCGTGGTCTGGATGGTTACCGGGTTGCCGTTGAAGTGACTGTTACCTGAGCCCAGGAGCGCCTGGCCGGAGGAGAGGCTCCCGTCCGTGCCCGCACTGTGTGCCGTGGCGAGCCGGGACACCGTGCTCGTGGTCTCCGCGCCGCTCGCCGGCGCCGTCGCGCCCATGGCGACGACCATCATGAGAGCGAACGCTCCCAGCGTGGTTTTGGGGTTCATACGCGATGACTCCTTGTCCGCAAGCGCAAGGAGCCGTGGCCGGCCAGGGCTGCCCTAACGGTGACATCGACTCGAGGGGCGGACAACCCTGCAAATCCCCATATTTCGGACGTATGGCGTGTATAGCGCTCTCGACGGGCGCACGGGCCGGGGCCGGAAAACGTGTGCCGGCCGCCGGGAGGGGTCCTCGTAGTTTCGGCCGTGAATCCAACGAAGTAGGGCCTGACCTGCGTGTACAGGAAGATGATTCAGCTTTGGCCGTCTGGCCTACTGTGAAGAAACCGGGGTGCTGGGACTATTTCCGCAGGATTGAACGTTAAGACCGACCGGCGCGTTCTGAGCTGTGGGAAGTCGGCATCCAAGCCTCGGAAAAGCCCTCTCGATCGGCGTCTTCGGAGACTACTGACCCCACGCTGACCAGCAGCGGAAGGCTTAACGTTCAATTCCAGCCGGATAGTCCCAAGACCCCGAACCAGTCCCGGATCAGCTCCAGATGATTGGCGTCGTTGCGAATGGTGCTGTCGGTCAGCCCTGCTGAGGGGCGGTCTAGGACGAACCCTGCCAGGACGTCGATCTCGAAGGCGACGAGATCTTCTTCGCTGCCTGGGGCCCGGTGCTCGCGTAGGTCTCGTACGATTCCCAGCGCCAACCCACACCTCCCGACTTCACCGCCACCGCCACTCCATCACTCCGGTGACAATAGCTTCACCCAGAGTGAAGCTACGTCGGTCCGCGGTGATCGATCTGGCAAATGGGAGAAGACGCAGTTCGCAGGCAGTGCGCGTGCAGGGTGAGGAGGATTCAGCGCCTTCAACTCAAGAACTGTTGCTTACCCGTGTAGGGATGCCGACGAAGGTGTCCCCGAGCGCCCAAAAGTTGGTCTTCCGGGATAGGCGCACGCCACGAACGGGTTCCCGGCTCACGGGAATGGGTCTTCTCGCAAGTCTCAACACTGCCCGGTCTGTGAGGAAACCACGGAACGCCTTTGCTGGTATGGGAGATCGTCAGTCTCAGCTCATACAGTGATGAACATGTCGAATGGTCGTGGCGGTGTTGGCCTCTGGAGCAGAGAGCTCGCCACACTCTCTGAGCTTCTGCTGCAGGCGGGTAATCAACGCGCGGCGCGGCTGTTGTCGCTGGTGCAAGATGCGGAGTCGGCCGTCTCGAACCCCTTCGACCAGACGGAGACCGTGGTACTGCGAGTGCGTCCGATCTCCCTGAATCTGTTCCAGCCCGCTGACTTACAGGCCATCGCCACCGAAATGGACAAGATGAAGGTCTTTGGCGGTAGTCCTCGCCATGGGGTGACGGTCGCCGCGATGCTGGCCGACCCCTTCGCCAAAGCTGAACTGGGCGGCACCGGAACCTTGACCATTCAGCTTCGTGATGCGATCGCCGACGCGCTTCATCCGGTGAGATCGTACGACCTGCCGAAGGTCTGCCGCGCGTTCGGGCTTGATGACGGCGATGACGACGAAGCGCACAACAGCAAGCGCGCGTACGTGCGGAGCCGCATCTCGCATACACACAGGACCGTGAAAGCCTTAAATAACCGCCA
The DNA here is from genome assembly GCF_002149035.1 of Streptosporangium minutum. Classification (GTDB taxonomy): domain Bacteria; phylum Actinomycetota; class Actinomycetes; order Streptosporangiales; family Streptosporangiaceae; genus Streptosporangium; species Streptosporangium minutum. Next base: position 6,181 of record NZ_NGFP01000032.1, on the reverse strand, counting down.
AAACAATCTCCATGGATCAAGGCTCGAAACGTTCTATGGAGAATTTCGAGTAGGGGAAGGCAACAGCTTCTGGGTGCTCATCGAACCTTAAGATTGACCAGATGAACCCATTCTGGATAAGGGGTGAGGAGTGATACGATGGCACTTCTCGCCCCTTACCATCTCGACACGCATCATGCAGAACCTGGATATCCTCTATGAATGCCTTGCCTGTCGAAAATCAACAGCTTCTCCTGCTCGAACATGGAATCCATGGCTTCTTTATGGCCCAGTGGGTCAGTATCGAAGACATCAACGAGGTAGCCCAGCGACTGCAAGTCGTAATAGAGGCGACAGTCGCGTGCAACTTTCAGACTGCCGTAAGGTCGTACGGTTCTAAGTCCGGGGAACCGCAGCAGGCTTGGATCACCCGCCTTGCTCCTGGCTGGTCTCTAGTTCTATATCTCAACGGCTTGATGTCATCTTCGGATGCGCTTAGTCTCGGCGGCCAGCGCGTTTTCGACGTCTCATATATCCGCGGCATCGACGAAATCGAAGAACTATTCTACACCCACGACGGGATATGTACCGGAACCATCTACGATGAGGAAGAATACCGAATTTACTGGGAGGATCTGGCATACGATATTACGTCGGAAGAAGGACAGTTGGAGGAGTATCTATGCATCTTGGGAAGAGTTGCTGGGCGATTCCTCGACCATGACTTTTTCACCTCGCAAGGGCTGCTGGTTCAACTTCCCCAGGACTGATTCAATTCAATGAGGTGATCTCAGCGACTTTCAAATGAGTCAGCCATACTCGAAATGGGTAAGGACGAGTGCGGCGCGGGTGATGCTGCCGATGACCCCGATCATCAACACACCGCTCTTCCGGACATGACGAAGCCCCGGCCGCTCGACCTGGGCTTCGTGCGTTGGGGTTACGCCCGGGTGTTGATGCTGAGCCACACCTCGGCGAGGAACTTGTCCTTGTCCCAGCGCCGGTAGGGCAGTTGAACGCCTGCAGGAAGATCGCCGTGCTTGGTCGGTATACCTTGATTCTTTGCCGTAGCCATTCGTAGCCCACGTGGAGGTCCTCGGCGATGGCCTTCAACGTGGTGTCCGCCGTCAGCGCCGCGCTGCGGTCGCGTCACCAAGTGAGGGGGTCTTCTCCCGAACGCGGCCCCAGCCGCCAGTAGCGCTGTGGGCGGCGGCACCGGCGGGGGCGGCGAGGACGGCCAGGGCGAGGGCAGGGTGAAGACGGCGGCGGTGCGCCGCATCGAGGTGGGCATGGATCACAGCTATCAGAGATAGTCGCTCTACGTGCTGGATCTACAACTTAGAGTGCCTGGGGTGCCGTGGCCGCGGCATGGCCCCCGAGGAGAGGGCCATGCCGCGGCCACGGCGCGGTAGCACGATCTTTAGTATTTCCACTGCTACCGCGGTCCCGTTAACCCCGACATTCGCGCGACGCCAGGCCACCGGGCCGACCACGATCCGACACCGTCACCTCTCTCGGCGCGCCGCACGGTTCGGCGCGCCTTGAGCGCGTCGGCGAAACATCCGCCCAGGCCGGACCGCATCAAGGTCAGCCGGTGCTCCCGGGAGCGGGTACGGCGTGCTCGGCGGCCCGGCTGACCTCCTCCCAGCCCGCCCACTCCTTCATCCGCCGACGCGAGATGTCAAAGGCCAGGTCGTACACCATGCTCCCGAGCAGCAACCGCAGCGGCGGCTCCGGGCTGTCGACCAGCTTCAGCATCGCCTCGGCGGCCAGCCTCGGATCGCTGTCGATCGACCCCTCGGCCCACTGCTTGGCCAGCTCGCCACGGAGCGGGTCGTACGGCTCCGCCGGAGCGGTCGAGGTCATGCTGGTGTACAGATCGGTCCAGTAGCCGCCCGGCTGGACGATGGTGACCTTCACCCCGAAGGCCGCCGCCTCCATCGCCAGCGCCTCACTCATGCCCTCCAGCGCGAATTTGCTCGCGCTGTACAACCCCGTGCTCGGGAAGCCTCCCAGGCCGCCGATGCTGGAAATCTGGACGATGTGCCCGGCCCCCTGCTCGCGCATCCGTCCCAGGGCCGCCTGGCTGACCCACAGCGCGCCGAAGAAGTTGACCTCCAGCTGGGCGCGGGCTTCGGCCTCGGTGAACTCCTCCACCATGCCCGAGGACATGGTCCCGGCGTTGTTCACCACGATGTCGAGGCGCCCGAAGCGCTCGACCGCGGTGGATACCGCGGCGAACACGGCGTCCCGGTCGGTCACGTCGACGGCCAAGGGCAGCACGCGGTCGCCGTGGGCGTCGTGGAAGTCGCCGCGCACGACGCTTCGGGAGACGGCGACGACCTGGTCACCGCGCTCCAGCGCGGCATCGGCGTAGGCGCGGCCCAGACCGCGGCTGGCACCGGTGATGAGCCAGGTGGTTTGCATATGCGGATACTCCTGAACTAGTAGGAGACAAGACGAACCGCCTTGTCCTGCATGAGGGAAGGGAAACCCGGCTGGCTGTCAGCCGGAGGTCACCAGCGGCAGCGCGATCGAGGTGCCGGCCAGGTCGACGGTGACCCTGGCCCCGGTGGCGGTTTCGCCCTCGCCGAGGACGGCCTGGTCCAGGTCGGCGTTGGTTCCGGTCAGCACCAGACCCAGCCGGTGCCCCGCCTTGAACTCGTAGTCCTGCGGCAGCATCTCCCAGGTGATCTGGTACGGCCGGCCCGGGGCCAAAGGTGCCGGACGGCTCAGCGACCTGCGGTTCTGCGCGTCGATGATGCCGCGGGAGACCACCTGGAAGCCGGAGGTGATCGTGTTGTCCCCGGCCCTGAGGTAACAGCCGTCGTCGTCGGCCGTGCCCTCGCCGACGCAGTCGTGTCCGTCGATGAGCTTGAGGCCTTGCCCCTGGGCGGGGTCGACGCCGTGGATGCGGGTGTCGGTGCCGTAGTCGACGAGCAGGACGCCCAGGTTGGCGGCGGGCTTGTCGAGCTTGACCTTGAGGCTCACCTCCGGCGTCCCGGACAACCGCACCGCCTTCTTCAGCGGCGGTGTCAGGTAGGCCAGCCGGTTCGGGTTGACGGTGGCGGGGCTCTCGGCCATCGCGAGTTCGGCCTGCTTGGTGTCGAGGAAGCTACCCGTGCCCTTGGAGGGGCTGCGGACCAGCGAGCCGTCCTGCCGCGGCCTCAGGGTCACCGTACGCGCCTGTGCCGGCCAGTCGGTCTGGGTGATCCAGTGGTCCGGGCCGAGCTGCACGTCGGCGCGCGGCTGGCGCATGATGTCGTTGGCCACGCCCATCAGCTCATGGTCGAACCACTTGTGCAGGGTGTCGACCCACGCGTCGCGCCGCGCCCAGAACGGGTCCAGGTGACCATACTGCGTGACCCACACCTTGCGCTCGACGCGGCGGGGCAGCACGGCCCACCACTTGGAGAACTGGTTGCCCATCACGTTGCGGTCGTGCATGCCCACCATCGGGAAGACGCTGGCGCGCACGTTGCGTGCGCTCGAGATCGGCCCGTCCCGGTAGTCGAGCTCGTCCCAGTAGGCGTTGTAGTCGCCGGTGGCGTCGTCCGAGCCGGCGGTCATCCGCTGGTGCACCGCCGCGCACTTCTCGGGCGGATCGGCGTCGACCCGCTTGGCCAGCCACGCCTGCCCGCCCTTGAAGTCCGTGAGGGTGCCGTTCGCTCGCCACATGTCGTACCAACTGCTCGGCGCGGCGAGCGGCACGATCGTTTCCAGCCCGGCCACCCCGGTGCCCGCCACCCCGATGGCCAACGCGCCCTCGTAGGAGTGACCGATCATGCCGGTGCGGCCAGTGGTCCATGTGGCCTTCACCGGGTCGCCGTTGTCGTCGTAGGCGGGTGCGCGGTCGTTCAGCCAGTCGATGACCGCTTTGCCGCCCAGCACGTCGGACGGGCCGCCTCCGGTCGGGCAGCCTTCCGACAGCCGGGTGCCGACCATGTCGACCGAAACGAACGCGTAGCCGCGGGGCACGAAGTAGTTGTCATAGAACAGCGGAAACTTCGTCGGATTGCCGTTCGCGTCGTATTTTTTGTGATCCAGTTGGAAGCCGACGCCGGGGTTGTCGAAGTACGGGCTCTGGTGCATGATCACTGGGACCTTGAGCCCGGAGCCGGACCCCTTCGGCCGGATGATGTCCACCCGGACCAGGTCTTTCTTGCCGTCGCCGTCACTGTCGAGCGGCGACTGCACCTGGACGTGCTCGCGGATGGCGTCGGTGTAGGAGAAGACGGGCTGGGTGACTCCGCCGGAGACTTCGATCTTCGGTCCGGCGGAGGCGGCGGGAGCCCCTGCGACCGCGGTCACGGCCGCGAGAGGGAGTGCGGCGAGCGGGGCTCGCCATGGATGAACAGCCATGGGCGTCCTTGGTTGTTGTTCGTAGTCGGCCGACTGTGGTCGCGCCGACCGGCGCGTCAGACGGCGTCGAGAGCTGCGGTGATCTTGCGGGTCATCCCGGCCGCGGTCGGGCTGGGCTCGCCCCGGTGGGAGCGGGCCGCGGCGTCGACGGCGACCAGGACGGTGTGGCGGAAGTCTCCGGCCGCGGCCGGGTCCTGCTGGGTGAGCAGGGTCATGGAGGCGGTCAGGGCGGGCAGCACGTGGTCGGCCATCGCGGCCACCGTCTTGCCCTCCAGGTGGACGCCCGGCTTCTTCTCGGCGAGCACGTGCCCGACCGGCCCGGTCGCGCTGTACAGGGCCAGCGAGCCGGCGGTGGCGGCCTTGTGCGGCGAGCCGGCGGCGTCGGCGGACGCCAGCAGCGTGACGGCGCCGTAGGCGGCGGTGCGGAGGGTGAGCTTGTCCTGGGTGGTGAGGGTGAGGGACATGGTGGTGAGCTCCTGGGGATCAGTTGCGAAGTTCGGTAGGTTGACGATCGTTGGCCGCCCTGATGCGGTACCGTCGCCGCTCTGACGCGGCCGCTGACATCATCCGGCGCGCCTGTCAGTGCGCGGTGTGATGGGGACGGGCCGTTGCTCGGCCGCAGCAGCGGCGTGTGCTCCCGGCAGAGCCGGTGGGGTGGATCAGGCGCCGCTCGGCGGGATCCATTCGGTCAGCTCGACGACGATGCCGTTGGGGTCGGTCAGGCGCATCAGCCGCTCGCCCCACGGGCTGCGCCACAGCCGCGTGGTGACGGGCGCGCCCTCGGCGCTCAGGCGCGTGGACTCCTTGACCAGGTCGGTGACCGCGAACGCCACCACCGGCTGGGCGATCCGCTCGGGCGGCCGTTCGAGATCGCGCTGGTGCAGCATGATGTCGACGGCCGCGTCATCGCGGTTCAGCCAGACGAGATCCAGCGTGTCGAGCATCTCGCGGAACCCGAGGTGAGTGGTGAAGAAGTGGCGGGACCTCGGCAGATCGTCGATGGTGAAGACGACTTTTGAGCCGATAATGTTCATGAATCTGCTCGTATATGGTTGTATGCCACGTTTTCCCTCCCATGTGCTGATTCGTCCTGGATCAAGACTGCCGGTACGGCTCGCCGCCGGCAATGCGGGATCCCGCAACGCCGCGTTAACCACAGGCTTAACGGGGTTTCCGTAGCAAACGGCGGAAATCCAACTGATCTACGTCTGACCTGCGACTTCTCGGCTTTCACGCTTCTTATTGATCATCTCCGCTACGGTTCGTCACGACCTAGGTGATCTGTAGCGCTTGGAGTGGTCGATCTGGATGAGGTTTCTGCCGGATAAGCAGTTGGAGCGACTTCGGTCGTTCCAAGACATCGGGCGTGAGGGGTTGATCAAGCACTCACGCTGACGTCGCGCGAGCACGCGCTCTTGGATGCGCCGCGTTGGGGACCGGGAGCACGCTTGGGGCTGACCGTACAACTGCGCTGATCGACATCATCCAGGAGGCGATCCTGCGCGCCGGCTGCCTGGTCGAGGCGGCCGTGGGCACCGGCGCCGGCCACATGAGTGCCCAGGTGCTCGCCCGGCCCCCCCTGCCAGTGATCAAGTCAGCTTCTCGGCCGTAAACGACCGAGCTTGCAGCTCCTCGCCGTCGGTGGCTTCGACGGTTTGGTCCGCGTCAGGCAGCGTGACTCACTGCCCAGCTTGTGACACCGCGTGCGGCGATGTTACGAGCTGCGTTGACGTCGGCGTGCTCAGCGAAGCCGCACGACGTACAGAGAAAGGTTTCCTGGTCGGGCCGGTTCTTCTTGTCCACGTGCCCGCAGGCCGAGCAGCCTCGCGAGGTGTAGGCC
>NZ_NGFP01000319.1 GCF_002149035.1 Streptosporangium minutum | reverse complement strand
GTCCAGGGCTGGCGGCCGATCTCGCTGAGCAGCCAGCCCGAGATCATCGCGATGGTCGGCAGCGGCAGCGCCAGCACGCAGGCCCGGGCGAGCCAGGCGGGCAGCTCGCGGGGCGGGCGGGGGTCGCGGCGGCGCTTGCGGGTCAGCCAGAGGCCGAGGACCGACAGGGCCACCGTGGCCATGCCGAAGGTGATCATCACGCGGAAGGACCAGAAGACCACGGGCAGGTTGGGGCGGTAGTCGCCGGGGCCGAACTCCTTCTCGAACCGGGCCTGCAGGTCCTCGGTGCCCTGGACGACCGCGGACGGGTCGTTGGTGGACAGGAAGCTGAGCAGCATGGGCACCTCCACCCCCGGCACGGGGGAGAAGGGCGCGCCGGCCGTGTCGTGCTTGAGCCCCTCCGCGGCGGCCAGCTTCATCGGCTGCTGCTCGTACAGCAGTTTGGCGGACATGTCGCCGCTGCCCGCGACCACGACTCCGGCGATCGCCGTCATGACCAGCGCGGCCCGCATGGGGGTGCGCCACATGTCCGTCGCGCCCCGCCGTACCGGCGTGGTCCGGTCGGGGTCGGCGCGCCGTTCCCGCAGGACGTGGTAGCCGCAGACCGCCAGGACGAACCCGCCGGCGACGACGAAGGCCGCTCCCACCACGTGGGGCACCTGGGCGAGCGCGCTGGAGTTGGTGAGCACCGCCCACAGGTCCGTCATGCGCGCCTTGCCGTCGACCACCTCGTAGCCGACCGGGTGCTTCATCCAGGCGTTGGCGGCGAGGATGAAGTACGCCGACAGGTTGGAGCCGATGACCGCGGCCCAGATCGTGGCGAGGTGGACGCGCTTGGGCAGCTTGTCCCAGCCGAAGATCCACAGGCCCAGGAACGTCGACTCCAGGAAGAACGCGAGCAGCGCCTCCAGCGCCAGCGGGGCGCCGAAGACGTCTCCGACGAAGATCGAGTAGTCGCTCCAGTTCATGCCGAACTGGAACTCCTGCACGATGCCGGTGACCACGCCCATCGCGAAGTTGATCAGGAAGAGCTTCCCGAAGAACTTGGTGAGCCTGAGGTACTGCTCCTTACCCGTGCGATGCCATGCGGTCTGCAGGCCGGCCACGAAGACGCCGAGGCCGATCGTCAAGGGTACGAACAGAAAGTGGTACACGGTGGTGACCCCGAACTGCCACCGCGCCAGGTCCAGTGCGTCCATCTTCCCCTCGCGGGTCTGGAGCTCTACAAGTTGTAGTGCTACCTAAAGTAGTACTACAAGCTGTAGAGCAACGGGAGGGAAAGGCGCCGCGAGCTGCTGCGATCTTTGTCACATGGTCCGGCGCGAGACCGCACTTCTCCGCCCGACCGAGATCGTCCCCTCCGGCTCGCGGCGCCGGCTCTCCCCCTGTGTCGCCGGGGATGACCCCCCGGGTGTCCCGGCGCCGCAGGGCATGCGCCCCGTCCGCCGGGCGCGCTCCCGGGACCGCGGGGTCCCGTGAGCGCATGACGTTCATGGTGGCGGCGGGGGTGCCCGCCGGTCATCAGCCGCTGGGGTGATTCCGGGGTAAGCCGGGCGGCGGACTCCTCTGGACCGTTCCCGGGCCGGCAGTCAGGTCGTCAGGCCCCTTGCAAGCCCGGCTACGGGGGGCTGCAAGCACCGCTACGGGAGGCTGCAAGCGCCTGCCCGTACCAATTGACCCAAGCCCAGGGGGGATCCGGCAGGGAGCCGGTCCGGGGGTTGAGGAGAGATCGAGATGAAGCGACTGACCACTGCTCTGCTGGCCACGGCCGTCACCGCCGGCGCGCTCGCGCTCGCCCTGCCGGCCACCGCGAACGCCGCGACGCAGGCCACCACGGCGGCCACGGCCGGCGCGTCGGGCTACGACTACGACGACTACTGGGGCCCCTACCGCTCCTCCAACCACCGGGCCAAGGCCACCGGCTGGATCGGCGTCGAGTGGGACCGGCACCAGAGGTCCAACGAGGTGCACGTCAAGGGCAGGCTCTACGACCTCGACCACCGCACCTATCGCCAGGGCGGCAAGTGCGGCTACGTGAAGTTCCAGGTGAACCGCTTCGGCGACGACGGCTGGTCCGGTAGCGAGGCCTACAAATACTGCGGGGCGGGCGGCGCCAAGCAGTTCCACTTCGCCGAGGAGGACGTGCGGAGCATCCGCGTCAAGGTGTGCCAGATCGACCTGCGCGGCTCCTACCCGACCAGGTGTGGCGGCTGGGAGTACCTCTACACCACCGAGAGCGAGTAATCGGACGGCGCGTTCCCGGACGGCCCGTCTCCCCCGGGGGGAGACGGGCCGTCTCCGCGCGGGCCACGCCCCCGCGCGCCGATCAACCGCGGCGCGACGGGAGGATCCCCGGCCTTCAGGCACGGGAGGATCCCTGGACTTCAGGCAGGGAAGGAGGTCAACGGGTCGCGGCCTTCAGGTAGGCGTCCAGATTGCCGATCTCGAAACCCCGACGCTTGATCTTGTTGACCAGGATCCGGAAGTCACGCGACAGGTCCGGGCGGAAGTGCAGCAGCAGCACGTCACCCGGGCGGAGCTTCTTGTCGGGCACCTGATAGGCGATCTTCCCGCCCGGCTGCACGGTCGCGGTCCAGAGCAGGAGGGCGTCGATGCCGCAGGCCTTGGCGGCCTTGCGGGTCAGGGTGTTGTGGTTGCCGAACGGCGGGCGGAACAGGGTGGGCGCGCTGCCCGTGTGCCTGCGGATCAACTTGGAGGTGCCGCAGATCTCGGCCTTCTGCCGCGCGTAGCCGAGCGCCGGCAGGTTCGGATGGGTCAGCGTGTGGTTCTCGATCGTCGCCCCCGCCCCGCGCAGGTCACGGATGTAACGCCACTTGCCCGCGCCGAGGAACCTGCCGCCCTGGGCGGTCGGGTCGGTCGCGCCCCTGGCCTCCACGGCGTCGCGGGTGACGAAGGCCGCGATGGGGATCCGCCGGTCCCTGACCTGCGCGAGGAAGCCCGGATCCTGCTCCCAGCCGTCGTCGATGGTCAGGAAGACCACTTTTCTCCTGGTGGGGATGGAACTGATCACCGGTGGCAGCCCGTCGGAGGGCGCGGGGATCCGGCCCACCTCGCCCGGCCGGGGCAGCGCCCCCGCAGGCCCGGAGGGCTTGGCCGGTGGGGCACTGGCAGCCGGAGAGGAGGTACGGCCGGCGCCGGCCTGCGGGCCGCCGCCGCCGGTGGTGCCGCCGGCGCATCCCGCGCTCGCCGCCAGGGCCATGAACGCGGCCGCCGTTCTGGTCGCCCATGATTTCCCCGCTGCCATGGGCCACCATCCTGCCAGCAGCCGGAGCTCCAACTGACCCGCGAGCCGGCCGCCGCAGGCGTCTCTCGGCCTTCCCGGCCGTCGTTTCCGGTGCTCCGCCGTGCTCTGGTGGCCGAGCGTTCCCCCTGGTTCCGGCGGCCGTCAAGGTAGGGCCAGCACTACCACGGGCCGGGGTGGGCGCGGGAGTCCGTGATTACGGCGGCTACGAAATGCTGGGACAGTCGTTTCTTCAGCCTCTTCATGCTGATTTATTGCGCCAATGGCTGATTGATCACATTTAGCGTTCCGGCCCCCGAGGAGAACCGTGACCAACTCAATCGCGATCGACGCCGAGGACCGCGCCGCCGGCACAGCAGGCGCGGAGGACGACGGGGCGCGGGGCAGCGACTTCGCCCGTCTGTCACGCCGGATCGTGGGGGCGGGACTGCTGGAGCGGCGTCCCGGCTACTACGCCCTGCGGCTCGGGCTCGTCACCGCCGCCTTCGCCGGCGGCTGGGCCGCCTTCTTCGCGGTGGGCGACTCCTGGTACCAGCTGCTGGTCGCGGCCTTCCTCGCGCTGGTCTTCGCCCAGGTCGCGCTGGTCGCCCATGACCTGGCCCACCGGCAGGTCTTCCGCTCCCGGCGCTCCAGCGAGATCGCCGGCCTGGTGGCCGGGAACCTCGGCATCGGCATGAGCTACGGCTGGTGGATGGACAAGCACACCCGCCACCACGCCAACCCCAACCATGAGGACCACGACCCCGACGTCTCCCCCGATGTGCTGATCTGGTCGCCCGAACAGGCCGTCGCCAGCCGGGGGCTGTCCAGATTCCTGGGCCGCAGGCAGGCCTTCCTGTTCTTCCCGCTGCTCACGCTGGAAGGCTTCAACCTGCACGTGTCCAGTTTCCGGGCCCTGCGGCGCCCGTCGCTGAGGCACCGCGGGCGGGAGGCGGCGCTGCTGGTCGTGCACGTGGCCGCCTACCTCGCCGTGCTGTTCGCGGTGCTGTCGCCGGGCAAGGCCGTGGCGTTCCTCCTCCTGCACCAGGCGATCTTCGGCGTCTACCTGGGCTGCACGTTCGCGCCCAACCACAAGGGGATGCCGATGCTGAGGGGTGACGACCGGCTCGACTTCCTCCGCCGTCAGGTGCTGACCTCGCGTAACGTGCGCGGCGGGCGGATGACGGACACGGTACTGGGCGGGCTCAACTACCAGATCGAGCACCACCTCTTCCCGAGCATGCCGATGCCGAACCTGCGCCGTGCCCAGCCGATCGTGCGGGAGTACTGCGAGGAACTGGGCATCCCCTATCTCGAGAGCGGGCTTCTCAGCTCCTACGCGCAGGCGCTGCGGCACCTGCACGAGGCGGGGGCGCCGCTGCGGGCCCGCGGCTCCGCGGCCGCCTAGCCGTACCGGCCGCAGCGGTGCCGCCTGGCCGTACCGGCCGCAGGAGAGCCGGATCCGGGGCTGTGCATCCCCTGGGGAGTCATCGGGCCGGGTACACCTGGCCGCCGGATTCCGCCGCTGCTCGGGCCGCTCCTCGGGCGCCGGGTGGCCTCCCGGCCCGCCCCGGCTCCGGCGGGACGTCTCCACGCGAGGTCTCTGACAATCACGCGCCCCGCCGACGGGCACATGTTGCTGTTATCAGTACGGCGGGCGATTGCCTAGGGTGCTGCTGTGAAGCTCGCAGGCAGTGCCGTGCTCGGCATCGACAGGGACCGCGTGTGGTCCGCGCTCCAGAATCCGGCCGTGCTCGTGCGGACGATCCCGGGCTGCGAGCGTCTGGAGGAGACGGGCCCCGACACCTACCGGATGACGGTCACCGCCGGGGTGGCCTCCATCAAGGGCGTCTACCAGGGGGAGGTCGCGCTGTCCGAGCCCGACGCGCCGCAGCGCTTCGTGCTCAGGGCCCGGGGCCAGGGGGCGCCCGGCACCGTGGACGCCACCGTGGAGGTCCGCCTCAGCGAGGTCGAGGGCGGCACCCGGATCGACTACGACGCCGAAGCCGTGATCGGCGGCATGATCGGCGGTGTCGGCCAGCGCATGCTCAGCTCGGTCGCCAAGAGGACGGCGGGGGAGTTCTTCTCCGCCGTCGAGAACCACCTGTCCGCCGCTCCGCTCTCCGCCTCGGCCGCCGCTCCGGCCGCCGCCCCTGTCGTGACCTCCGCGGCGGCGGTCCCCGCCGTGACCTCCCCGGCCGGGACCGCTGACCCGGACGTGACCCCCCGGGTCTTCGAGCGCCCCGCCGGACCACCCAGGGCGGGCGCTCCCGTGTGGCCGGTTCTCACCGCCTTCGGCATGGGCGCGGGCATCGCGCTCGGCAGTGCCGTGATCGGCTGGCTGCTCGGCCGTACCGGCAGAAAGAGCTGATCATGCGCCGGTGAAGAACCGGCGCTGTTCGGGTCAAGCGGCTGTGCGCTAAGGCGGCGAAACGGGCGGCTCCTGGCAGTTTGGGTACGTCGGCCACGACGGTTGCCCGGGGGGACATGGAGCCGCTGCTGATCCTGCACGCCGTCGCGGCGGTGTGCGCCCCGGCGCTGGTGCGCCGTTTCGGCCGCGACGCCTTCGCCGTGCTCGCCCTGCCTCCCGCGTGCGGGCTGGGCTACGCGCTGTGGGTGGCGGTGAGCGGCGTTCCCGTCGAGTCGCGCCACGACTGGGCCCCCGCGCTGGGGCTCGGGCTGTCCTTCCGCGTCGACCCGCTGGCCCTCCTCATGACCTTCCTGGTCACGGGCGTGGGCGCGCTGGTCCTGCTGTACTGCTCCCGCTACTTCGACGCGGGGGAGGAGGGGCTCGGCCGGTTCGGCGGGGAGCTGGTGGCCTTCGCCGGGGCGATGCTCGGACTGGTGGTCGCCGACAACCTGATCCTGCTGTACGTCTTCTGGGAGCTGACCACGGTCTTCTCCTACCTGCTGATCGGCCACGACCCCGCGAGCAGGGCCAGCCGCAGGGCGGCGATGCAGGCGCTGACCGTCACCACGTCCGGCGGGCTGACCATGCTGGGCGGCATGGTCGTGCTCGGCGAGACGGCGGGCACCTACGAGATCTCACGGATCGTCGCGGACCCGCCGGCCGGTGGCGCGATCCCGGTGGCGACGGCGCTGATCCTGGTCGGCGCGCTGTCGAAGTCGGCGATCTTCCCGTTCAGCATGTGGCTGCCCGCCGCGATGGCCGCGCCGACCCCGGTATCGGCCTACCTGCACGCGGCGGCCATGGTGAAGGCGGGAATCTATCTGATCGCCAGGCTCGGCCCCGCCTTCGGCGGGCTGCCCGTCTGGCAGGTGATCGTCGTACCGCTCGGGCTGCTCACCATGGTGCTGGGCGGCTGGCGGGCCCTGCGCGAGTACGACCTCAAGAGGCTCCTGGCCTACGGCACGGTGAGCCAGCTCGGGTTCCTGACCGTGCTGTTCGGCGCGGCCACCGGGGACACCGCGATCGCGGGCGTCGCCATGCTGCTCGCCCATGCGCTGTTCAAGGCGTCGCTGTTCCTGGTCGTCGGCATCATCGACCACTCCACCGGTACCCGCGACCTGCGCGAGCTGAGCGGTCTGCGCCGTTCGGCGCCCTGGCTCTGCGCCACCGCGGTGGCCGCCGCGGCCTCGATGGCGGGGATCCCGCCGTTCCTGGGGTTCGTCGGCAAGGAGGCCGCGTTCGAGTCGCTGCTCACCGGGCGGCTCGCCGACACCGTGACGCTGGCGGGGGTTGTCGCCGGGTCGGTGCTCACCGTCGCCTACAGCCTGCGGTTCCTGTGGGGCGCCTTCGGCGACCGGCCCGGCCTGGAACCGGTCCCCGCGCACCGCGCCGCCGCCGCGACGTTCCTGCCGTCCGCGCTGCTCGCCGTACTCGGGCTGGTCGCCGCCCCCTTCTCCGCACGGTACGGCCACGCGATGGAGGGCTACACCGGCACGTTCGCGGGGCCCGGCCACGGCACCCACCTCGCGCTGTGGACCGGCGCGCCCGTGCCGCTGCTGCTGTCGGCCGTCGCCCTGGCCGGGGGCGCCGTCCTCTTCCTGGCCAGGGCGGTCGTGGCGCGCACCGGGGAGCTTCTGCACCTGATCGACTCCGGCCGCGCCTACTGGGCCGTCGTCCGGGCGCTGGACCGCTTCGCCCTCCAGCTGACCGGTGTCACCCAGCGCGGCTCGCTCCCCGACTACCTCATGCTCGCCTTCATCTCCATGGCGGGGATCGGGGGCTTCTCGCTGCTGTACGGGCCCGCCCGCGACATCCGGCTGGACGTGGTGCGCTGGGAGCGCGCCGAGCAGCCCCTCGTCGGCGTCCTCCTCATCGCCACGGCGCTCATCGCGACGCGGGTGAACTCGCACATCGTGCTCGCCCTGCTGGCGGGGCTCACCGGGTACGGCGTGGCACTGCTGTTCCTGGTCCACGGCTCACCGGACCTGGCGCTGACCCAGTTCCTCGCCGAGACGCTGAGCCTGGTGGTGTTCGTGCTGGTGCTCCGCAGGCTCCCGGTGGGACCGAGGGAGGGCCAGCCCAGAGTGCCCTTCGGCGTGCGCCTGGGCCTCGGGGTGGTGAGCGGCGTCGTGGCCGTCGGGGCCGGGATGCTGGCGGAGAGCGCACGCTCGGCGGCACCGGTCGGCAGCCTGATGGCCGGAGCCGCCGAGAAGGCCGGTGCCTCGAACATCGTCAGCGCGCTGCTGGTGGACATCCGGGCGTGGGACACCATGGGGGAGAGCTCCGTGCTCGTCGTCCTCACCCTCGGGGTGACCAGCCTGGTCTTCCTGCGCCGCCGTACCTACGCGCTGGAACGCCCGTCGGGGAAGGTGCGGAGGGGGGAGCGGACGCACTGGCTCGCGGCGACCCTGCCCGTCGGGGAGCAGGCCGTCGTGCTGGAGATCGTGGCCCGGCTGATCTTCCACACGGTGGTGCTGATCTCGATCTTCCTGCTGTTCACCGGGCACAGCGCGGTGGGGGGCGGGTTCGCGGGCGGCATCGTGGCGGGGCTCGCGCTGGTCGTCCGCTACCTCGCCGGCGGTCGCTACGAGCTGGCCGTCGCGGTGCCGGTCCACGCCGGGGTGCTGATCGGCCTCGGCCTCCTGCTGTCCACGATCACCGCGCTCTGGGGACTGCTGGTCGCCGGCGCGCCACTGGAGATGCTCGCCGCGGACGTGGCGATCCCGCTGGTCGGCAAGCTCCACCTGTCCACCGTGCTGCTGTTCGACATCGGGGTCTACGTCACGGTGGTCGGCATGGTGCAGGACATCCTGCGCAGCCTGGGCGCGGAGCTGGACCGGCAGATCGACGACGAGGAGGGCCGGTGACGATCTCGCTGCTGCCCCTGCTGGTGTCGGGGACGCTGGTGGCGGCCGGGGTGACGCTCCTGCTGGAGCGGAGCCTGATCCGGGTGCTGGTCGGCGTCATCCTTCTCGGCAACGGGGTGAACCTGCTGATCCTCACCGTCGGCGGCCCCGCGGGGGAGCCACCGCTGCTCGGCAGGTCCGCCCCGGAGCGGATGGCCGACCCGCTGCCGCAGGCGATGGTGCTCACCTCCATCGTGATCACCCTGGGCGTCACCGCGTTCCTGCTCGCCGTGGCCCACCGGTCCTGGCAGCTCACCGGCGGCGACGAGGTTCAGGACGACACCGAGGACCGCAGGGTACGGCTGCGCGCCCGGCGCGGGGAGCTCACTCAGGCCGTGCTCGCCAAGCAGGAGGCCTACCGGCGGCTGGTCCGGGAGCAGCGCGAGGAGCTCGCCCGGCTGGAGGCCGCGCGGCGCGAAAGGGAACACCGGGAGGCCCAAGAGCTGGAGCGCCAGATCCTGGACGTCAACGTCGACCTGGGCCGCTGGCTCCAGGCGCACAAGGACGCCGGACTGTCCAGCGAGCAGATCGAGGAGCGGCTCGCCGAGGCCCGGCGCGCCGAGGAGGCGTCGAAGGA
Organism: Streptosporangium minutum; assembly: GCF_002149035.1. Lineage (GTDB taxonomy): Bacteria > Actinomycetota > Actinomycetes > Streptosporangiales > Streptosporangiaceae > Streptosporangium > Streptosporangium minutum. The sequence continues at coordinate 297 of NZ_NGFP01000319.1, read as the reverse complement.
GAGCCGGCAGGGACGGGTCGACAAGCTGCGCGCGGAATTCGCCCGCAGGGAGCGGGAGCAGGCCGAACGGGAGCGGGAGATCCGCAGGCGGTTCCGGGTCCGCCAGCGCGAGGCGCGCAAGCAGATGCGAGCGGCCATCCGGGCCGACCGGGAGCGGCAGGCCAGGGCGCAGGATCCGGATCTGGAGGGGGACGACTGATGACGGTGCCACAGGCCGTGCACACGACGTGCGGCAGGCCGCCGGAGTGGCGGGCCGTGCCGGGTGCGGGAGGGCTGGAGTGGCGGGCCGTGCCGGGT
>NZ_NGFP01000318.1 GCF_002149035.1 Streptosporangium minutum | reverse complement strand
GGCCGGGGACGAGGCCGAGACGGCGCACCGCCAGCTCCGCGTAGAGCGCGGCGCCGTCGGGCAGCACGGCGTCGTCGAACCGCGCCCCGGGGGCGTGGTTGTAGGCGGCCTTGCCCGGATCGGCGTCCGGCGGGCACGCGCCGAGCGCCACGAACGCCGACGGCACCTGGTCGGCGACGAACGAGAAGTCCTCCGAGCCGGTGAACGGCTGGGGGGCCTCGATGAACCGCTGCTCGCCGTACACCTCGCGGACGGTCGCGCCGACGAACTCGGCCTCGGCGCCGTTGTTGACCGTCACCGGGTAGTTGACCTGGTAGTCGGCCCGCACGTCCAGCCCGTAGGCGGCCGCGATGCCCTTGACCAGCGTCACCGCCCGCTCCTGGATCCGCCGGTGGGAGGGCTTGGAGAACGACCGGATCGTCGCCTCGAACCGGGCCTCCTCCGGGATCACGTTGTCGACGGTGCCGGCGTGGAAGCTGCCGACGGTGACGACCACCGGGTCGAACACGTCGAACCCCCGCGTCACCATGGTCTGCAGCGCGGTGACCATCTCGCACGCGACGGGGATCGGGTCTTTGGCCCGGTGCGGCGCCGAGCCGTGGCCGCCGGCGCCCCGCACGGTCACGACGAGCTTGTCGGCGGCGGCCATCATGGGGCCGCCTTTGGTGATGAACACTCCCCGGGGGAGCACCGCACTGATCACGTGCAGGGCGTAGGCCGCGACCGGGCGCTCGCCCGCCGCGTCCAGCACACCCTCGTCAATCATGATCTTCGCGCCGCCCTGACCCTCCTCGCCCGGCTGGAACATGAAGATCACGTTCCCGGCGAGCCGGTCCCGCCGGGCCGCGAGCAGGTGCGCGGCCCCGGTCAGCATGGCGGTGTGCAGGTCGTGGCCGCACGCGTGCATCCGGCCCTCCACCTGCGAGGTGACCTCCGCGCCGCTGTGCTCGGAGACCGGCAGGGCGTCCATGTCGCCGCGGAGCAGCACGGTCGGGCCCGGCAGGGCGCCTCTCAGCACGGCCGTGACCGAGCTCAGCCGTTGGCCGAGCCGTATCTCCAGGGGGAGGCCCGTCAGCGCCGCCAGCACCTTCTCCTGGGTCCGTGGCAGATCGAGGCCGAGCTCGGGCTGCCGGTGCAGGGCGTGGCGGAGACGGGTCAGCTCGTCCTGCATGTCGGCGGCGGATTCGCGAAGGGACACGGGCACTCCTCCTGGCGATTGTGTGGCCTGAACGCACGATAGCCCTGATTTGACCGATTCGCGGTCTCGTGTTGGCGATCTTCTGGAAAGGAATCGCTCACACGAGGAGGGCACATGGAAGAGCTGTCTCGGACCTGGTGGGTGTATCTGATCCGTGGTGCCTGCGCGATCCTGTTCGGCCTGCTGGCGATCGTCTGGCCGAGGATAACGATCTACGCGCTGGTCGTCGTCTTCGGCGCCTACGCCGTCGTCAACGGGGTGTTCGCGCTGTTCAGCTCGGGGCGCGGGGGCTCCCGGCTGTGGATGATCCTCTACGGCGTCATCAGCATCCTGGCCGGCATCCTGGCCTTCGTCTGGCCGGGGATGACCGCGCTCGCCCTGCTGTTCCTCATCGCGGCCTGGGCCGTCGTCACCGGCGTCGTCGAGATCGTGGCGGCGATCCGGCTGCGCAAGGCCATGGAGGGGGAGTGGATGTTCATCGTCAGCGGGGCGCTGTCGGTGCTGTTCGGCATCCTGCTGTTCGTCTGGCCCGGCTCGGGTGCGCTGGCCGTCGTCTGGCTCATCGGCACCATGGCCATCGTGTACGGCATCGCGCTGATAGGGCTGGCCTTCAAGGTCAAGGCGCTCGGCGCCCGCCGGCCGGGTCCGGGGACCAGTCCGCGCGTCGCGTGACCAGCGCGGACCCGTCGCGCGACCGCCGGGAAGCATCACATAATCACCGGAGAATCTTCACAAAAATCGGTCTACATACGTAATGTCTCCATATGGATGCCTCGTTGACGGGGAATCATCTGTCCGACTCACTGTGGAGGGGACATGGACGTGCATGGCCGTCTCGCTCGTCATCTGCTCGTCGACGGCTACCGGCTGGAGCTGGACCTTGAACGGAGCCGGGGCTCCCGGCTCGTCGACGCCCGCACCGGCCGGAGCTACCTGGACTTCTACACCTTCTTCGCCTCGGCGCCACTCGGTGTGAACCCGTTCGACGACGACCCGGAGTTCCTCGCCCTGCTCGGCAGGATCGCCGCGAACAAGCCCGCCAACTCCGACCTCTACACCAGCCACCTCGCCGACTTCATCGAGACGTTCAACCGGGTCCTCGGCGACCCCGAACTGCCGCACCTGTTCTTCGTGGAGGGCGGCGCGCTCGCCGTCGAGAACGCCCTGAAGTGCGCCTTCGACTGGAAGAGCCGACACAACGAGATCAACGGGCGTTCTCCGGAGCTCGGCACCAAAGTGCTCCACCTCACCCGAGCCTTCCACGGCCGCAGCGGCTACACCCTCTCGCTGACCAACACCGACCCGGTCAAGACCGACCGCTTCCCGACGTTCGGCTGGCCCCGGATCGAGGTGCCCGCCATCCATCTCGGCGACGTCGAGGCGGCCGAGGAACGGGCGCTGGCCCAGGCGCGGGCGGCCTTCGAGCGCCACCCGCACGACATCGCCTGTTTCATCGCCGAGCCCATCCAGGGCGAGGGCGGCGACAACCACATGCGGGCCGAGTTCCTGCAGGCCATGCAGGAGCTCTGCCACGAGCACGACGCGCTGCTCGTCATGGACGAGGTGCAGACCGGCGCCGGGATCACGGGCACCCCCTGGGCGCACCAGCAGCTCGGCCTCCGTCCCGACCTGGTGGCCTTCGCCAAGAAGGTCCAGGTCGGCGGGGTCATGGCGGGACGCAGGGTCGACCTGGTGCCGGACAACGTGTTCCAGGTCAGCGGCCGGATCAACTCCACCTGGGGCGGCGGCCTGGTCGACATGGTCCGCTCCCGCCGGATGCTGGAGATCGTGGAACGCGACGGCCTGATCTCGCGTGCCGGGGAACTCGGCCAGGGACTCCTGACCATGCTGCTGAAGATCCAGGCCCAGTTCCCGGAAGCGGTGGAGAACGTCCGGGGCCGCGGCCTCATGTGCGCCTTCGACCTACCGGATCCGGCCGAGCGCGACGGTATGGTGTCCCGGCTCAGGCGCGACGAGGGCGTGCTCGTCCTGCCCTGCGGTGAGCGGTCGGTACGGCTCCGCCCGGCCCTGTCGGTCACCCCGGAGGAACTGGAGGAGGGAGCGGCCGCCATAGGGCGGGCGCTGGCGGTCTCCCGGGACCTGCGGCTGTCGGCCTAGAGACGTCCCCTCCGCCTCACAGGCGCGGAGGGTCCTCACGGGTGGCCCGTTCCAGCCAGAGGCCGATCGCGGTCACCCGTGAGTCCACGCCGAGCTTGGCGTAGATCCGGTTCACGTGGTTCTTCACGGTCTTCTCGCTGAGAAAAAGGTGCTGGGCTATCTGCCCGTTGGAGCGACCCGTGGCGATCAACTCCATGACCTCGGTCTCGCGCCTGCTCAGGCCCGTCTCGACTCTGGGCTGTGCGTCGAACGGGGCATCGTCGACTCTCATACGGCCTCCGCGGCAGCAACACGGTCAGGTCGCCGAAACCCCCGGTCTTACGGCGTAGCGATAGCAGCGAGCATAACCCGCAATATCCATTTTTGGTGGGTAAGTCGAAAGTGAGGAAAAACAGAACGGCCGGTCCCGTAGGACCGGCCGTTCTTCTGGGGTGAGCGAGGGGACTTGAACCCCCGGCATCTAGGACCACAACCTAGCGCTCTGCCAACTGAGCTACGCCCACCATGTCCGCCGCAGCAGCACATGAAAAGTGTAGCGGTTTCTGGGAGTCGTTTCGCACCAGGTTTCCGGCGGCGGATCAGGTGACGCCGGTGGAGACGCCCTCGGCCAGCTTGCGGGCGGTGGCGGAGTCCGGGCCCGGCTGGGCCACGAAGACCGCCGCGCGGTAGTAACGCAGCTCACGGATGCTCTCGGTGATGTCGGCCAGAGCCCGATGACCGCCCTGCTTCTCGGGCGAGGCGAAGTAGACCCGTGGGTACCACCGGCGGGCGAGCTCCTTCACCGAGGACACGTCGATCATGCGGTAGTGCAGGAACGTGTCCACGGCCGGCATGTCGCGCGCGATGAACGAGCGGTCGGTGGAGATGGAGTTGCCGCACAGCGGCGCCTTCTTCGGCTCCGGGATGTGGCTCTTGATGTATTCGAGCACCAGGGCCTCGGCCTCGGCCAGCGTGACACCGCCGCCCAGCACCTCCAGCAGGCCGGAGGCGGTGTGCATCTCCCGGACCACCTCCGACATCTGCTCCAGTGCCTCGGGCGGAGGCTTGATGACCACGTCCACGCCCTCGTCAAGCTGGTTCAGCTCACCGTCGGTGACCACGCAGGCCACCTCGACAAGCGCGTCCCGGCCGAGGTCGAGCCCGGTCATCTCACAGTCGATCCAGACCAGCAGGTCACTCATAGCCTTCAGGGTAGTACTCCCTTCAGGAGAGCTTGAGCGAGTCGAGCACTCGGCCGACCACTGAGACGTCCAGGTTGTCGGGCACGGACACGTACACCAGCCCCGGACGCGCGCCCGTTCCCCGGTCCACGATCACGAAGGCGCCCCGCTCCTTCTTCCATTTCCAGCCGTTGGCCTTGGACTCCTTGGAGAAGTCCAGGTCGAACATGAGCAGCCACGCGTCCTTGCCGTCCACCTTGATGGCCTTGTCCTGCACGATCTTCCGCCCGTGGCCGGGGCTGTAGAAGCTCTGCTCGGTCGCGTGCAGCAGTGTCGCGGCGACCGCCCGCATGCTCGGGACCCCGTCGTAGCCGAACTTGTCGGGAAGCTCGCCGACGAAGATGTTGCCGCTCCAGTTGTTGCCCTGGCCGTCGTAGTTCTCCTGGGAGATCGCCAGGGCCGCGCTGGACCACAGGAACTCGAGCGGGCCGCCGCCGATGCTCTCGGGCACCCTCCACGGGGCCCCCGGGAATTCGTAGGACAGGCCGGTCACGGGGTCCTTGAGACGCCCGCCCTCGGGCTGCGGCAGGGGGGTGGAGCCGTCCGGCTGCCCGGGGGACGGCGAAGCCGGCGGATCGGGCGTGGGCTGGAAGGTCGGCTCCTGCACCGTCACCTCCGGGGCGGGGGTGGGGTCGCCGGCGATCAGCCGGCCCCTGGGATCGAACAGGAACATGGCGGCGACCACGACCCCGATGATCGCGATCACCACGCCGCCGCCGCCCAGGATCCACGGCCAGGGGCTGCTCCGGCGCGGGGGCGCCCCGGCAGGGAGGCCGTACCCGCCCACGGGCATCTGCATCGTGGTCCCGTGCGGGGGAGCGGAACCCCACTGCGGCTGCTCCCCCTGGGGCGTCCCCGGTCCCTGGGGTGTCCCCGGTCCCTGGGGCGGGGTGGAGGGCTGGTTCCAGGGCCCCGTGGCCCCGGACGGCGCCCCCGCCTGCCGGTTCCACGGGCCCGTCCCCCCGGGCGGCGGCCCGGCCTGCTGGGGTGACGGCCCGGTCTGCGACGTCTGGTGCGCGGCCTGTCCGGCGAGGGCGTCCGCCGGGTGGGTGGCGTCGGTCCACTGGTTGCCGTCCCACCATCGCAACTGTGGTGAACCGTAGGGATCGGGATACCAGCCGGAGGGGGTCTGCGTGGTCATGGCCGCCAGAGTAGTAAGAACCGGTTTGCCGTGCATTGTGGACCTTGATGGTCACTTATCAACATTTAAAGTTAAAAGACGCCTTGTCCTGGAGCTTCTTGCCGTCAGACAGGGGAGAGAGCAGCCGGAGAGTCGCCGTTCCCTTGAAGCTCCCCTCCCCCTTGACCGACCACTGGAGGATCACCTCGTGCGTGGTCTTCCCGGACGCCACGGTGTCGGTCTGCTCGATCGTCTCCTCCCGGTCGCTCCGCTTCCACTGGTAGCGGATCTCTCCGGCCGAGCCGTTGGTGGTGAGCAGACCCTTGATCTTGACGGTCGCGCCGCACCCCTGTGTCTTCTTCGGCGCGACCACGTCCAGCTCCGTCACCGCCAGCGGGACCGCCGAGGAGCGGAGCAGCCAGGCCACCAGGGCGGCCACGACCATCAGCGCGAGGATCACCGAGGAGACGGCCGTACGGCGACGCCGCCGCCTGGCCGGGGCGCCCAGCACCCGGAGCCTGTCGGAGGGGGGCTCGGTCTGCTGCTGGTCCCGGCCGGCCCGCCAGAGCTGGGCGGCGGTGGTCTCCACGGGCACGCCGGGACCGAATCGCATCACCACGTCCTCGGTACGGCTCTCGCCGCTCCTCGGCACGTGCAGCAGCGTGACGATGTCGCCCTCGTCCGGAGCGGGCAACGCCGGTGCCGGTGCCGGCGCCTGCCGTCCGTCCCGGGCCCGTGCGTCGTGTGCCGTCCACAGGTGCAGGGTCTCCAGCAGCCTGTCCCGGGTGTCGGACCCCGGCGGCAGCAGGTCGCGCCCGGCGAGCAGGGCGTCGCGGGCCGGGGCGAGTCCGTGCGTGGAGGCCGTCGTCGCCGCCCGTTCGAACAGCCCGGCCGCCCCCGGCGAGGACGCGGCCCAGCTCGCCGCCAGGCCCCTGGCGAGCGAGGACCAGGCCGCGACATCACGTTCCGGGGAGGGGGGACGGCCGTATATCGCGTCGGCCAGTCCGCGCTCGGCGAGCCGCGCGGAACCGTCCGCGGCGATCACCACGGTGCCGGGGTGCAGGGCCCCGTGGGCGAGCCCGGCGGCGTGTACCGCCAGCAGCGTCTGCGCGATCTCCACCAGGACGCGGGCCGCGCTGCCCGCGTCGGGCCGGGGGACGCCGGGCGTCTCGGGCAGCAGGTCGGCCACGGTCGGGTTGACCGGCTCCGCGGTGAGCAGCCAGACCTCGCCCTGCGCCGCGATCAGGTCGGCGATCGGGACCAGCCCGGTCACGCCGGCCTGGGTCAGCCTTCGGTCGGCGACCACGGCGCCGACCAGGCGTTCACGTGTCGCGGGATCGCCGATCAGCCGTGGGTCGAAGCTGAGCGCGCCCGCCGGCCGGCCGTCGGCGGCGACCGCCGACGACCAGGTTCCCAGCTCGTCGGTCCAGGTCCGGTGGGTCAGCCGGAATCCGGCCAGACCTCCCCGGTCGGTGTTCACGATGGTTCCCGTCTCGCCATCTACCGCCGCCTCCGGTGCCGTCCTGTCATTTCGCGCTTCACCGCAAGTGTGAACGGGACCGCGCCACTCGTCACCAGCCCGAAGGCGAGGAGCGCCGAGGGGACCGTCTCGATCGGAGGCGCGGGCGAGGAGGTCAGGCTCGGTGACCCCCCGTCGGTGGGGGTCTGCCCGCCGCCGCTGCTCCCCGTCGGCGTCGGTTCGGTGGTGGTGGTCGGCGTGTCGGAGGGGGAGGCCGTGGTCGTCTGGGTGGGTCGCGTCGTCTGCGTGGGCCTGGTCGTCTGGGTGGGCCGCGTCGTCTGGGTGGGGGTCGGCTTCGGCGACGGGCTCTTCGACGGAGGATCGTTCGCGCCGTCGAGAGTGGAGCTCTCCTCGGCCGAGGGAGTCGGCGAGGACGACGTGGTCGGCTTCCTCGTCGGCTTCCTGGTACGCGACGGCGACGGCTTGGGCGTCGCGGTCTGCTTCCTGGTGGGCGCGGCCGTCGGCGGCCCGGCGGTGGGGCTCGTGGTCCGCGTCGGCGTGGCGGTGGGCTCCGCCGACGGCTCCTGCGACGGTTCCCCGGTGGGCTCGTCGGTCTCTTCGGCCGGGATGACCGACTCCACCGGCTCCGAGGAGGCCGTCGGGGTCTGCGTGGTGACCGAGCCCGCCCGGATCGGGGCGCTGTCGCCCGAGTTGACCAGCACCGCGCTCACGCCGCTGATCACCGCGATGCACCCGATGCCGATCAGGACCTTGGCGCCCGTCTTGCCCAGCATGGACGTTTTGCTGATCGTGGACCTGGTGGCGCGCCCGCCGATCTCCGTCTCGGCCAGGGAGGTGCTGGTCTCGGGCTTCTGCATCTCCAGAGGGAGCAGCGAGGCCATGATCCCGATGAGGCCGGCCAGGCGGCGGCGGCCGCGCTCCTGCCAGTCGGGCCCGTAGGCGTCGGCGGCGACCGCCTCCAGCTCGGTGAGGAAGGCGGTGGCGGTCGGCGGCCGGTCCGCCGGATGCTTGGCCATGCCCCGCTCGATCAGCCCCTGCAGCGCCGACGGCACCTCCTCGACGGGCGGGGGCATGGCCTGGTGCTGCCTGGCCAGCGCGGCGATGTTCGTCGCGCGGAAGGGCCGGGTGCCCGTCAGGCACTCGAAGAACACGATGGTGGCGGCGTAGACGTCGGTGGACGGGCCCGCCGGGGAGCCGGTCCACTGCTCGGGGGCCATGTAGGGCGGCGTGCCCGCGGGGGTGTCCCCGTCGCCGGAGCGGACCGCGATGCCGAAGTCGACGAGCCTGCTCGTGCCGTCGGCCTCGACCATCACGTTCTCTGGCTTGAAGTCGCGGTGCACGATGCCCGCCGTGTGCGCGGTCGCCAGCCCGAGGAGGGCGCCCTTGAGCACGAGCAGCGCGGCCTCGGGGCCGGTCGGTCCCTCCGAGCGGAGGATCGCGCGCAGGGCGACGCCGTCCACCAGCTCCATGACGATGGCCGCGCCCTCGCCGGTCTCGACGTAGTCGTACAGCCGGACGGCATGGGGGCTGTCCAGGGTGTTGAGCACCCGTGCCTCGTGCCGGAACCGCGCCACGAACCCGACGTCGCTCCTGAGCTCGTCGGACAGGTATTTGATCGCTACCAGGATGTCATCGGCGTCATGCCGTGCCATCACCACGCGCCCGGCGGCGCCCGCACCCAACTCGCGAATCTCGGTATAACCGGGGACTCGCCAGGCTGATGGCATGCCGTACATAACGGTCTCCTCAGATGTCTGGGCCCCCACCCATAACAGACGGACCGTAGCTTAGCGATAGATCATCAACTTCTGCTCATCAATCGCTAAACGGTCTAATGCAGTCGGAATGATCAGTGATCGTCCGATGGGGCCGGCCCCTCGGCGCTCTCCGTGGACGGATCGGGGTTCTCTCCCGGAGCGGAGTCCGGAGGAGGGGCGGGCCGGACGGTCCGGGTCGTCCCGGGGGGCGGCTCGACGGTCTCCGACGGCTCCTCCGGCTCCCGGCCCGGTCCGGGCTCCTCCTCCGTGGCCGTCGGGCTGGGGGTCTCCGTCGGCCTGGGGGTCCGTGTCGGGCCGGGCGTCGGCTCGGGACACGGGGCGGTTCTGCCGCTCGCGCGGGCGGCGCCGCCCGGCGGGGCACTCGTCGCCGTCACGCTCCAGGCCGACCCGCAGGGCACCCTCGGGAAGGCGAACCTGACCGTCCGCGTGTAGCTCGTCTCTCCGGACAGCGGCACGGTCACCTGCCGGGCCGCCTGGCCCACCCGGAAGACCACCCGGAGGCGCACCTGCCGGGGATCACCGGTGTCCACCGCGATCGAGGCCACGGCCGCACCACGCGCGTTGACGCCGGCCCGCAGCATCTCCACCCGCCGCACCTCCGGCGCGGGCGGGGTGGGTGTGGGTGTG
>NZ_NGFP01000317.1 GCF_002149035.1 Streptosporangium minutum | reverse complement strand
GGGGGTGGGTGAACGGCTCATTCTGGGTCACACCGCGTAAYGGCAGCATGAGTTCCCTTTCGTCCGGCGTGTTCCCTTGCGACGGCTGTCGCGCACACCAGATGTGACGCTTACGGTACAAATTGCGTTTACCGTTCCAGGCCGAGCAGTTGGCAGGGCTGACCGGCCTGATCGCGGCCGCCGTCGCTGCAGCGCTTCAACGCCGTGGCAGGGCTCCCGGCCCGGAGCCTTGGCGGTGATCAGCCGGGTTGGACGGCCTCAAGGAGGATCTCCAGCAGGTTGTCCGGCGCGTCCCGCATGAGGTTGTGCTTGCTGTCCAGCGCGTGCGTCGTCCACAGCGGGTCGTCACGCAACCGCTGGTAGACGGGAGTGAACGGCGACTCGCCGTCCCACCCCGCCGCGTACACGTAGTCCCTGCGCCGGAACCGCGCGAGGTCGCCGGTGAGCCGGATCGGCTGGAGCAGCGAGGCGAGCGGATGGGGCGTGGCCCGTGAATCGAAGAACGGCAGCGGCCGCACCGAATGGCCGGTCTCCGTCACGTCCATATACCATTTCCGTTCCTGGTCGGAGACCAGGGTCCAGCAGGAATCGCCGTTCTGCGGCACGACGGCGTCCAGGTACACCAAGGAGTCCACCCGCTCCGGCACGCGGTCCGCGACCCCGGTCGTCACCATCCCCCCGTAGCTGTGGCCGACCAGCACCGCGTCCTCGATCTCCTCGGCCGCCAGCACGCCGGCCACATCCTGGATATGCGTCTCGAGGTTCACTCCCGCGTTCAGCAGGTGGCTGCGCTCGCTGAGCCCGGTCAACGTAACTGGGTACACGCGGTGACCGCGGAGCCGTAGCCGCTCGGTGAGCGGCTCGTATGTCCAGCCGCCATGGCACATGCCGGGAACGAGAACGAAGGTGGCCACAATCATGCTCCTCATGTCGGTTGTCGGCGTCATCACCGCCGTCTTCCACGGCGGCGGCGGGGTGCTTCAGCGGGCCGGAGGGACGAACTCGGGCTGGTCGAGCAGGCGGAGCCAGCTCCCGTCGGGCTGGCGCCGGACGACCTGCGCGCGGGCGCCGGACCCGTCCTTCGGCGGGGTCGAGGTGAGGGCGATGTCGCCGCTCACCAGCGTCGGCAGCGGCTGTTCCGGCTCGAAGCGGGGACGGTTGGCGAGCACCTTCTCCCACAGCGCGCGGATCGCCTCCCGGCCCACGGTCTGGCCGCCGGGCGGGTAGGCCATTACCGCGTCCTGTTCGTAGAGCGCGGCGACTCCGGCCGCGTCGCCGGCGTTGGACCGCTCGACGAACAGGCGGGTGATGTCTTCGGGCCGCATGGCCTTCTCGTACTCCGGCATGGCTTCCTCCTGGGATCGGACTTGAGCACCTCCCACCCTGGCCGTCCGGCAACCAGAAGTCCAACAGATGAATCTGCTGGAATCTAGAAGCTTCAGTTATGGAACAGTGGCGGGCGCGGCCCGACGTTTGCGGCTGGTGCGCGGGGGCAGCCGAGACAGTGCCCAAGGCGGTGCTAAAGGAGGGTTTCCATGCTGCGGGAGAAGCAGAGAACCGGCACGGTCGCGGTGATCGCCCATCAGAAGAAGTCGCTCGGGGGTGGGCTGGACGAGCTGCGCAGGCTCCTCGCCGACGAGAAGCCCGGCAAGCTGCTCTGGTACGAGGTGCCCAAGAGCAAGAAGGCTCCGAAGCAGGCGCGCAAGGCGCTCAAGGAAGGCGCCGATCTGGTGCTGGTCTGGGGCGGGGACGGCATGGTGCAGCGCTGCGTGGACGCGCTGGCCGGCTCCGGCGTGACCGTGGGCATCATCCCCGCCGGGACGGCGAACCTCCTCGCGCAGAACCTCGGCATTCCCGAGGACCTCCCCGAGGCCGTGCGGATCGCCTTCCACGGCGAGAGCCGGAAGCTCGACCTGGGAAAGGTCAACGGCGAGCACTTCGCCGTCATGGCGGGACTCGGCTTCGACGCTGAGATGATCAAGGATGCCGACCGGGGGCTGAAGGACAAGCTGGGCCGGGCGGCGTATGTGTGGACCGGGCTGCGGCACGTCCGGGGAGAGCTCGTCCGGATGGAGGTCAAGCTCGACGGGGTGAAGTGGTTCGAGGGGGAGGCGAGCTGCCTGCTGCTGGGCAACGTCGGGACCATCACCGGCGGCATCGAGGCCTTCGACGACGCGCGCCCTGACGACGGGTGGCTGGAGATCGGCGTCACCACGGCGAAGGGGCCGATCCAGTGGGCCCGCGTGCTCGGCCAGATGAGCGCCGGGCGGTCGGACGAGTCCCCCTTCGTCCGGATGACCCGGGCGCGCAAGATCAGCGTCAAGCTGGGCGCGCCGATGACCTACGAGCTGGACGGCGGCGCCAAGGACTCCGTCACCCGGCTCAAGGCCAAGGTCGTGCCCGGCGGCATCACCGTCCGCGTCCCCGTGCCGGGGCCGAACGCCTGACCGTCCCCGTCCTCGTCCCCGTCCCCGTCCCCGTGCCCGGGGCCGGGGCCGGGGCCGGACGCCTGACCGGCGGCACCGCCTCCGTCCTCCTGGGCGGTGCCGGCGGTCATGTGGAGTCCGTACCTAGACGGTGCTGACGGTCATCTGGAGCTCGGTGACCCACCGGTCCCGGTCGTCGGGGCATTCGATGCTGACCTCCCGGGCCAGCCCGACGCTGCGGTAGCCGTGCTCCTCGACCCAGTGGGCCAGTGTCTGGAACGTGGTGCCGACCTGGTCCATCGAGCCCCGGTGGATGATCGTGGCGGCCGTCTCGACCGCCGGCAGGTCCACGATCGCGAAGTCGTGCGCCTCGGACGCCTCCGCCGTCACCTCGACCCCGGCGTGCACGACCACCCTGCCGTCCGCCTCCGGCTCGTAGCAGGCGATGCCGTATCCCGACGGTGTCACCCCGGCCCGGTCGAGCCGCTGGAACAGCTCGCCGTACAGGGGCTGGATGACGGGTCCGATGTCCTCGCTCTCGTAGCTCCCCGCGATGGCGGTGAGCTCGGCCACGCGGGTCGGGGGGATCCGCTTGAGGATGACCTCTTCGGTATGCATGCGCCCTTCTCTCTCGATCGTCCGGAGCCTCGCCTCGACCCGGAGCAGCCGCGCGGTGTCCGCCGTGATCCGCTCCTCCAGCTCCGCGCGGCGCAGCCGTACCATCCCCTGCAGCTCGGCCGTGCTCACCCGCTCGTCGAGGATCGACCGCACCTGTTGCAGGGTGAAGCCGAGATCCTTCAGCGCGATGATGCGGTTGAGCCGTGAGAGCTGGCTCGCCTGGTAGAAGCGGTAACCGCTGGCCGGGTCGACGTGGGCGGGCTGCAGCAGCCCGAGCGCGTCATAGTGGCGCAGCATGCGTACCGACACCAGGCCGAGCTGGGCGAAGTCTCCGATACTGAACATGGTCCTTCATGGATAGGGGCTCACACGGTGTCAGGGTCAACCCAGCTTGCCGGCGTAGGCCCGGGCGAACGCCTGCTGCGCCAGGACGCTGGCCGGTCCGGCCAGGCGGGTGTACCACCGTCCGGGACGGGTGAACGCGCGGACGGTGAACCACACCCGTCCGTCCCCGGCCCGTTCGAGAAGGAAACTCTCCTCTCCGCTCGCGGGATGTCCCGGCAGCGTGCCGTAGGCGAATCCGGCCCGGTCGTCCTCCTCGCGCACCCACACCACCCGGCACGGCATGAGTATCCGCAACGGCCCGGCGCCGAGCCCGCAGACCACGGTCACCCCGGGTGCGGCCCGGGGCGCGGACGCGACCGGGCGGAGCCCGAGCCGGGCGTGCACCCGCCAGGTGAGCAGGGACTCGGCGGCACGGCCGAAGCTCAGCTCCGGCCCGAGGCGTCGCCGGTAGCGCAGGGCCCGGTAGCCCGGCGGGACCGTTCCGGTACGGCTCGCGCCGACGTCCGGATAGGAGAACTCCGCGTCGAGGTAACGCTCCAGAAGATCCATCTCGCTCCTCACAGGGGTTGGGGGCGCAGCCGGAGCCGGGCCCCGATCGCGCACAGGGCGAATCCGAAGGCGTTCAACAGGCCGTGGGTGGCGACCATCCAGCTCACCGGCGGCCTGGGCAGGCCCGCCGCCTCACCCAGCGCCCAGCTCAGGGCCAGCACCATGGACACCGCCAGGACCAGTGAGGAAACGCCGAGGAGGAGACGGGTCGGGCGGTCGTGACCGCCCCGCCGTACCTCGGTGAGAGTCAGCAGGCCGACCAGCCACATACCCGCGGTGAGCACCACCGCACCGGCCAGCTCGAACCAGTCGCCGACGAAGTAGCCGGCCAGGACCAGCATCGTGCCGCCGGGCACGCTGAGCGCCGCCGTCCGGGCGAGCGGGCCGTCTCCGGCCGCGCGGCAGGTCAGGCCCGCCACCAGCGCCGCGGCGAAACCGGCGAAGTGGAAGTGGGCGACGGTCAGGGCGAGGATGCCGGTGGAGAAACCCCACAGCGGGTGCCCCAGGCGTTCGGCGACCAGGGCGGTCGCGGCGATGGCGGGGGTGACCAGCGCGGTGAGAACGGCGATCTCGCGGGGGAGCGGGGAGCGTCGCGCCCGCAGGCGGAGCGGGGCCTGCAGCGCGAGCCAGACGGTCATGAGCGCGTAGGCCACGGCCAGGGCGCCGGCCCAGACGCCGCGGTCCAGCCACAGCGAGATCGCGCCCGGCACGGCCCCCACCCACCACAGGCGGAGCAGGAGGCCCGGCACCTGGAGGAGCCGCAGTCCGGCCGGGACCACCCCGAGCATTCCGGCCGTCAAAATCACGTTGAGCAGGAGGCGCATGAGGACCTCTCATGTTCTGAACGCGTTCAGAAACCTGACGGCATCAAGGTAACAGCCGGGTAGATCCCTCTCCCGGGGGCCCCTCCCCGGCGCGGGCCCGCCGAACGGCGGCTGCCAATCATGTAGGTGAATGACGGAGATCATCTAGCTGATTGATGTCGTATGGTCAGGACATGTCCACAGATCAGGAGCGCCCCGCACCGCGCAGGGCGGCCACCCCGGAGGAGCGAGGCAGGGCCGCCGAGCAGACCCGCGAGCGGATCCTGCGGGCGGCCGTCGAGGAGTTCGGCGCCAAGGGATACGCCGGAGCGCGTACGGCGGGCATCGCCGCGCGGGCCGGGGTCAACCAGCAGCTGATCTCCTACCATTTCGGCGGCAAGCAAGGGCTGCTGGACGAGCTGCGCCGCCGCCGGCACGAGGAGCGGTCCGTGCTCACGCCTCCCGGCTCCACCTTCGGGGAGTCGCTGGCGGCCTATCTCGACGCCACCCTCGACCGGCCCGACTGGGCCAGGCTGGTGATCTGGCAGGCGCTCGGCGACGGTCCGGGCGACAGTCGCGAGGCGGCCGAACGGCAGCGCGCCGGGCTGCGCGAGGGGGTGGAGGCGATCCGGCGCCGGCAGGCCGACGGCGAGCTCACCACCGCCGTCCAGCCGGAGTTCATCGCCCTCGTCTCGCACGTGCTGACGTTCGCCCCGGTGGCGACGCCGCAGTTCGTGGCGGGCGTCCTCGACGTCGAGCCCTGTTCGGAGGACTATCGCGAGTGGGTCGGCGAGCAGCTCGCCGCCCTGCTCCGCCCTGCATGACCTGCTAACCCGTACAACCCGGATGACCCGCATGCCCTGGACGGCCGGACCGCTCACCGCGACGGCCCGCCGCCGTCCGCCGGGCCTGTCGCGCCGGTGGAAAACCGGTTGGCCGGAGACATCGCGGCAGGAAAGCATGGCCACCATGTCACTTCGCCTCCACGAGATCGCCGAGAGCGGTCATCGCATCCTCAACCCGTTCACCGAAGAGAAGCTGGCGCTGCTCGGAGAGGTCGCCCGGCTCAGGCCGGGCATGCGCCAGCTCGACCTGGCGTGCGGAAAGGCGGAGCTGCTCTGCCAGTGGTCCCTGCGCCACGGGATCGAGGGCGTCGGAGTCGACATCAGCGAGATCTTCCTGAGCGCTGCCCGGGAGCGGGCGCGTGAGCTCGGGGTCGGCGACCGGCTCCGCTTCGAGCGGGGAGACGCGGGGGCCTACCGGGCGGAGCCGGAGGCGTTCGACGTCGTGTCCTGCATCGGGGCGTCCTGGATCGGGGGCGGGCTGGAGGGAACGGTCGAGCTGATGCTCCCCGCGCTCAAGGAGGGCGGGATCCTCCTCGTCGGCGAGCCGTACTGGATCTCCATGCCGCCGGAGGAGGCATACGAGGTGCTGGGCTTCGGCGCGGAGGCGTTCAGCTCGCTGGCCGGGACCTTCGACCGGTTCGAGGCGGCCGGGGTCGAGGTGCTGGAGATGGTCCTCGCCGACCAGGACAGCTGGGACCGTTACGTGGCGGCCCAGTGGTGGACGTTGAGCGATTGGATCCGCGACAATCCCGCGGATCCCGACGTCGAGGAGGCGCGCGAGTTCCTGGAGCGCGCCCGCCGCTCGCATGTGGAGTACGGCAGGCGGCACCTCGGCTGGGGCGTCTTCGTGCTGCGCCGCCGTTGACTGCTACTGACGGGTAAGCATAGGTTCCCAGATACCGACTGGTCGGTTAAGGGAGCTTCTATGCGGGTGCGGGACAAGGTCGTCGTGGTGACCGGGGCCGCCGGCGGGATCGGGCGGGCGATGGCCCTGCGCTTCGCCGCCGAGGGCGCGGCCGGGGTGGTGGTCGCCGACCTCGACGAGGTGGGCGCGACGCAGGTGGCCAAGGAGATCGGCGACCGGGCGGTGGCCGTACGGGCCGACGTGTCCGTCGAGGACGACGTCCGCGGCCTGGTCACCACCGCGGAGAGCGCCTTCGGGCCGATCGGCCTGTTCTGCTCCAACGCCGGGATCATCACCGGTCACGGGCTGGACGCCACCGACATGGAGTGGACCAGGACCATCGCGGTCAACGTCCTGGCCCACGTCTACGCGGCGCGGGCCGTCGTGCCCGGCATGGTCGGGCGCGGCGAGGGCTACCTGCTCAACACCTGCTCGGCGGCCGGACTGGTGAGCTGCCCCGGCGACGCCCCCTACGCGGTGACCAAGTCGGCCGCCATCTCCTTCGCCGAGTGGGTGGCCATCCACTACGCGACCAAGGGCGTGAAGGTCAGCGTGCTCTGCCCGCAGGGCGTGCGCACCGGCATGTTCGAGCAGGGGATCGCCGAGGACCATCTCACCGCCAGGGCGGTGGGCGCCTCCGGCGCCATCCTCGATCCCGGCGCGGTGGCCGGCGCGGTGGTCGAGGGCCTGGAGGCCGAACGGTTCCACATCTTCCCGCACCCCGAGGTCGCCGAGTTCGTCCGGCGCAAGGCCGACGACCCTGACCGCTGGCTGGCCGGGATGGCCCGTTTCGTCGATTCCCTGGAGGCGTGATGACCGACGTCCGGCTGGCCAGGCAGTCCTGGCGCCGCCTGGAGCCCGTCCACGGAATGATCTATTTCGTGCCCGAGGCCGCCGAGCGCTACGCCGCGCTCGGTCTGGAGCCCCAGGCGGGTTACTTCGCCTCCCGCGGAGCGGCCTTCGGGACCGCCTCGCCCGAGCTGGTCATCGCGACCTTCTACAACTTCTGCCCCACCCTGGTACGGCGGGCGCTCCCGGCCGCCTGGGACGTCACGACCCCCGAGAAGGTGATCGAGGCCCGCCTCGACGCCGCCGGCGCGGCCCTGCGCCGGGCGGGCATCCACGAGATCCCGGTCCTCTCCGAGACGACGGCGCTGGCCAGACGCGCCGCGGAGCGGGCCGTCGGACACCTGCAGGGCCGCCCGCTGCTCGCCGCGCACGCCGCGCTGCCCTGGCCGGACGACCCGCTGCTGGAGCTCTGGCACGCCCAGACCCTGCTGCGCGAGTTCCGGGGTGACGGTCATGTCGCGGCCCTGACGGCCGAGGGGATCGGCGGGCTGGACGCGCTGATCCTGCACGGCGCGACCGGGCAGATGCCCACGGCCTTTCTGAAGGTCAGCCGGGGCTGGCCGGAGGAGGAGTGGGCGGCGGCCGAGGAGGCGCTGCGCGGGCGCGGGCTGCTGGACGGCGACGAGCTCACCGAGGAGGGCGGCGCGCTGCGGAAGCGGATCGAGGACCGCACCGACGAGCTGGCCCTCCCCGCCTACGCCGCGCTCTCGGACGACGAGCTCGCCCGGCTGGCCGAGCTGGCCCGGGTCTTCGGCCGGGCCGTGGTCGACGCGGGCCTGCTCACGTTCTCCCTGTGAGATCGGCCCCGGCAACCGGTCCGGGGCGCCTTCTCCGGCCCCGGGAGCGGCCCCCGGCGACCGGGCCGGTCCGGCGGCTCCGCCGGTGATCAGTCCTCGGCGGTCGGGTCGGCGACCTGGCCGACGAACAGCGGGGTCAGCGTCGGCCGGTGGACGATCGCGAAGGCGAACGGATGGTCGGCGCGGATCTCGGTCTCGGGCGAGCCCATGTCCGCTATGGCGAAGGCGAGGCCGGTGACGGCGGCGGCCTCGGTGCCCCACTCGTCCACGGTGATGGTGGCGCGGTGCGTCGCCTGGCCGAGGAACGCGCCGTCGGCGATGCCGGAGTAGTCGGAGCCGTCCAGGCCGAGCTCCCGCAGAGGCTCCTGCAGGCTCAGGGCCGTGGAGAAGTCCCACCGGGGCATGGCGACCGTGACCGGGGTCTCCCTGAGCCCGGCGGCCACCTCCGCCATCACGGCCGGGGCGAGCAGCCCGGCGGGGGACCCGCCCGCCTGCGGCAGGAGGACCCACATGGCCAGGTCGCCCTTGGCGTAGCGAAGCTCGACGGCCTGCCAGCCCGCCCCGGAGGCGTAGCCGAAGGTCCCCACCTGGCGCATCAGGGTCGTCCGCACGGCCGTCCCGTCGGCGCGGGTGAAGGCGGCGTTCTCCTCCGGCGGGTCGGTGAACGCCGTCGCCCACTCGCCTCTGAAGTAGACGGCGTTGGCGATGACCAGCCGGGTCCTCGGGTCCAGCTGGTCGAACATCTTCTTGATCCGCCCGGCGGTCTGCCTGTCCGCCCACGCGTCGATGACTCCGGCGGCGTCCCCGGTGAAGTCCACCTGCTGTACGCCAGCGCCGTACTGCGCGGCGAGCGTGCGCAGGAACTCCGGCCTGACGCTCAGCCCCTCCTGGGTGAACAGCCCGCTGGCCACGCCGACGATCGGCGCGGCCGGCTCGCTCTCCTGCGCGTCCCGCCTGACGTCCGGGGTGGGCGCGGGCGGCGGGCCGTCGAGCGTGACGATCTGCCGGGTGAGGGCGTTGAAGGAGGTGTGCGGCCCCTGTACGGGGAAGCCGAAGACCTCGTCCAGCTCCGGTCCCGTCCTGCCGCCCGCGCCCGCCCTGGCCATGCCGTAGGCGTGGCCGATGCTCAGCGGGGACAGGACGGCGTTGGCGCCGGGACTGGCGGTCGCCGTGAGCAGGGCGTGGCCGAACGCGGTCAGCCCGCGCACGGTCTCCTCGACCGGGGGCTCCACCGGGGTCTCCCGCCCCACCCCCTTGGCGGTGATCACGCGGGCCTGCGGCGTGCCGCAGGCGGCGAGGGCGGCGACGGCCAGCAGGGCGGTGAACAGACGGCGCATGCCTCTGACACGTATGCCGCCGACGGGCGGTTCACCCCGGCGTTCCGCGGGAGGCGAAGTAACCCGCCTGGGGCTCCAGACCG
>NZ_NGFP01000316.1 GCF_002149035.1 Streptosporangium minutum | reverse complement strand
GTCCCCCTCGGCCGCCCCGTCCACCCCGGCGCCGCCGGACCGGCCGGGCCGCACGGCGGTGCGGGCGGCGGGCGACCAGCCCTACGCCTCCTACTGGCACCCGAACACGATCCTGAACTGGGACCCGGCGACGGACCCGGACGCGCGGTTCAACCGGTCGCGGGTGCCGCTGCGGCCCCGCGCCTCCGACCCCGCGCTCAAGGCCAACCCGAACGCGCGCGCCGGCGAGGGCAAGGTCGCCTCGCTGGTGTCGTTCGGGCCCACCTCCGGCAATCCGTCGCAGGGCTCGCTCGACCCCAACTACTACGCCTTCACCTACTGGCAGTACATCGACACCCTGGTCTTCTGGGGCGGTTCGGCGGGCGAGGGACTCATCCTCGCCCCCAACGCGACGGTGATCGACGCCGCGCACCGCAACGGGGTCAAGGTCTACGGCACGGTGTTCTTCCCGCCCACGGCGTACGGCGGGCAGATCCAGTGGGTGCGCGACTTCGTGCAGAAGTCCGGCTCGAACTACCCGGTCGCTGACAAACTGGTGCAGGTGGCCCAGCACTACGGGTTCGACGGCTGGTTCATCAACCAGGAGACCGCGGGCGGCGACGCCGCCCTAGCGACCGAGATCCGCTCGCTGATGAAGTACGCCCGGGCCAAGGGCCAGGCCGAGTTCATGTGGTACGACGCGATGACCGAGAACGGCTCGGTGAGCTGGCAGGACGCGCTCACCACGGCGAACGACGCCTTCCTGAGCGACCCCGCCCGGGTGTCCGACTCGATGTTCCTGGACTTCGGCTGGGGCGCGGGCAACCTGCGGTCGTCGCGCGACCTGGCCCGATCCCTCGGCCGGGACGAGCACGAGCTGTATGCGGGCATCGACACCGAGGCCAACGGATACAACACCGGGGTGAGCTGGGACGCGGTGTTCCCCGCCGGTCAGCCGCACGTCACCTCACTGGGCATCTACCGGCCCGAGTGGACGTGGAAGTCCTCCTCGGGGCCGGCCGACTTCCGCGCCCGCGACTCCCGGTACTGGGTGGGCGCGAACGCCGACCCGTCCAACACCGCGACCTCCTCGTCCTGGAAGGGCCTGGCGCACCACATCGCCGAGTCCACGGCTGTGACCGCGAAGCCGTTCGTCACCGGCTTCAACACCGGCCACGGCGACTTCTACAACGTCGGCGGGACCCGCGTGCGCACCGGCGGCTGGAACAACCTGTCGGTGCAGGACGTGCCCCCCACCTATCAGTGGGTGGTGAACTCCACCGGGACCCGGCTCACGCCGTCCATCGACTACGGCGACGCGTACGAGGGCGGCTCGTCGCTGCGGCTCACCGGGAATCTCGACGCGGCCAACACCGTGCGGCTCTACCAGGCGAAGCTTCCGGTGACGGCCGGCACCAAGCTGTCCGTCGTGGTCAAGACGCCCGCCGCGGGCCCGACCCGCCTGAAGGCGGCCGTCGCGTTCACCGACGCGCCGGGTACCTTCACCACATTCGACCTGGGGTCCACGAGCGGCACCGGCTGGGAGCGGAAGACGCTGGACCTGTCGGCGCACGCCGGCAAGACCATCGCCCAGCTCGGCCTGCGCGCCGAGGGCTCCGCCGCCTCCTACGACATCCGGGTCGGGCAGCTCGCCGTGTACGACGGAGCCGTGGACGCGCCCGCCGCGCCCTCCGGTCTCCAGGTGCTCGGCGCGACCGACGTGTCCCCCTCCCGCAAGTCGCTCCGCCTGGCCTGGACCGCCGCCGGCTCCGGGTCCGGCCAGGTCCACCACTACGACGTCTACCGCCGCAACGCCGACGGCTCCCGGACCTACCTGGGTGCGACCCCGAACGACGCGTACTTCGTGCCGCAGCTCGACCGGGCCGGCGCGGAGACCAGCACGACGATCGAGGTCGAGGCCGTCTCCACCGAGTACGGCCGGTCGGCCGCCGCGACGGCGACGGTCGCCTGGTCGGGGGAGCCGGGGGAGGTCAACCGCGCGCTCGGCCGCCCGGCGACCGCCTCCGGGCAGTGCAACGCGAACGAGGGTCCGGCCAAGGCCGTGAACGGCACCGTCACCGGCGGGAACTCCGACAAATGGTGCACGCTCACCGCGGACAGGTGGCTGGAGGTGGACCTCGGCGAGGCCCGCTCCCTGACCCGGTTCGTGGTCCGGCACGCGCAGGCCGGCGGGGAACCCGCGGCGTTCAACACCCGGGACTTCACGATCCAGGTGCGCTCCGCCGCCTCGGAGGAGTGGGAGACCGCGGTGACCGTCACCGGCAACACGACGGCCACCACCACCCACCCGGTCACCCTCACCGCCCGCCACCTCAGGCTGTCCATCACCAAACCGGCCCAGAACACCGACCCCGCCGCCCGGATCTACGAGTTCGAGGCGTGGGGGAGGTAGCGCGGTAACGCGCCCCCCAGGCCGGTCGCGCCGCCGGGAACCCGGCGGCGCGACCGGCCGCCGACCACGTGGGTCACCGGCCCGCAGAGAGGAATCCCGTGTCAGTCACCATCGTCTCCGTGGAGTCCACGGACCTGTTCGCGGGCACCGAGGACGCCCCGCGCCAGGTGCTGCGCGTGACGCTCGACGGCCCGCCCGCACGGGTCGCCGTCACCGGCCCCGGCGTCGCGGGCGAGGCCGGGGGCTCCGGCGAGGTCGAGGTCCCGCTGGAGATCGCCGCCCCGGTCCCGGGGGCCGAGTTGCCGGTCGTGGTGACGGCGGGCGACGCGCGCGCCGAGGGCGTGGTCGTCGTGGCCGAGCCCGGCTGGACGATGTTCATGGTCTCGCACTTCCACTACGACCCGGTGTGGTGGAACACGCAGGCGGCGTACACCTCGCCCTGGGAACTGCTGTCCGGGGACGCCACCACCCGGCCGCTGTGGGAGCGCAACGGCTTCGCGCTGGTGGACGCGCACCTGGACCTGGCGCTGCGCGACCCGGTCTACAAGTTCGTGCTGGCCGAGATCGACTACCTCAAGCCGTACTTCGACGTGCACCCCGAGCGCCGCGCCGACCTGCGGCTGCTGATGGGGCGCGGGCAGGTCGAGCTGGTCGGCGGGACCTACAACGAGCCCAACACCAACCTGACCGGGGCCGAGACCACGATCCGGAACATCGTGTACGGCATCGGCTACCAGCGCGACATCCTGGGAGGGGAACCGGCGACGGCGTGGCAGCTCGACGCGTTCGGGCACGACCCGCAGTTCCCCGGCTACCTCGCGGCGGCCGGGCTGACCGGAAGCGCCTGGGCGCGCGGGCCGTTCCACCAGTGGGGGCCGATCCAGAAGAACTTCCGCGAGGCCAAGGACGACGCCACGGTCATGCAGTTCCCGAGCGAGTTCGAGTGGATCTCCCCGTCGGGGCTCGGGGTGCTGACGCACTTCATGCCGCACCACTACTCGGCGGGCTGGTGGATGGACTCCTCCGCGGACCTGGCCACCGCCGAGAAGGCCGTGTACGAGCTGTACCGCAAGCTCAAGCCGGTCGGGGCGACGAGGAACCTGCTGCTGCCCGTGGGCACCGACTACACCCCGCCGAACAAGTGGGTCACCGAGATCCACCGCTCCTGGAACGCCCGCTACGTCTGGCCGCGCTTCGTCTGCGCCACCCCGCGCGACTTCCTCGACGCGGTCCGGGCCGAGCTGGCGGCCTCCGGGCGGCGGCCCAGCCCGCAGACCCGGGACATGAACCCGATCTACACGGGCAAGGACGTCTCCTACATCGACACCAAACAGGCGCAGCGGGCGGGCGAGGTGGCCGCCGTGGACGCGGAGAAGCTCGCCACCATCGCCGCACTCGAAGGACTCGGGACCTACCCCGAGGCCGCCCTGGACAAGGTCTGGCGGCAGCTCGCATACGGCGCGCACCACGACGCGATCACCGGAAGCGAGTCCGACCAGGTCTACCTGGACCTACTGTCCGGCTGGCGCGAGGCGTACGACCTGGCGGCCGCCGTACTGGCCACCTCGCTCGGATCGCTCGTCGCCCGCGTGGACACCACCGGGGAGGGCGTCGCGGTCGTCGTCGCGAACACGCTGTCCTTCGACCGGTCGGCGCCCGTGACCGTACGGCTGCCCGCCGGGCTGGAAGGCGGACGGGTGCTCGACGACGCCGGCGCGGAGGTGCCGTGCGTCGTGGACCGGGGGACCCTGCGGTTCCTGGCCGAGGACGTGCCCGCGACCGGCTGGCGCACCTGGCGGCTGCTGCCCGGCCCGCCGGGCGCGGAGCCCGTGTGGACTCCCGCCGCCGGCGTGACGATCGAGAACGCCCGCTACCGCGTCACCGCCGATCCCGAGCGCGGGGGAGGCCTGTCCAGGGTGTTCGACAAGAAGGCCGGACGCGAGCTGGTCCGGGAGGGATGCGTCGGCAACGAGCTGCGCGTCTACGAGGAGTACCCGGCCCATCCCGACTTCGGTGAGGGCCCCTGGCACCTGGTGCCCAAGGGCCCGGTCGTCGGTGCGGCGCAGGGCACGGCCCGGGTGCGCCGCGAGACCTGCCCGCTCGGCGAGCGCCTGGTGATCACCGGGACGGCGGACGGCATCGGCTACGAGCAGACCGTCACGCTCTGGGACGGCGTGGACCGGGTGGACCTCGGCACCCGCGTCCTCGACTACAGCGGGGCGGACCGGCTGCTGCGGCTGAGCTTCCCCGCCGACCTCCCCGGCGCGCTCCCGGTGAGCGAGGTGGCCGGGGCCGTGGTCGGGCGTGGGTTCGCCCTGCCCGACGTGGACGCCGCCGAGGCGCCGTGGACCCTCGACAACCCCGCCAACACCTGGTTCGGCCTGGGCTCCACCGCCCGCGTCACGCTCACCGGCCCTGACGGCCGCTCCCTGGGGGACCGGGCGCTCGGGGTCGCCGAGGTGGTCGTGCCCGCGCTGGACGACGCCGCCGACGTCCGCGACCTGCTCGTCGCCCTGGTCCGGGCCGGGGTCACCGCGACCACGGCGAGCGCCTACTGGTCCCGGTACGGCTGGCTCGACGTGGACTCCAACCTCCCCGACTTCCGGATCATGATCGGCGGACCGGAGGAGAACGACGCGGTGCGCGAGCTGCTGGAGAACGCCGGGACGGCCTACGCCGAGGCCCTGGAGCGGGACGGGCGCGTCTGGGTGCCGGCCGCGCGGCCGCTGCGCGAGGTATGGCGGCCCAACGCCGACCTGCGCGACCTGCGCGCGCTGCCCGCCCTGGTCACCACTGACCCCGGGGCGCTGACCGCCGACCTCGCCGACGCCCGTGTGAGCGCCGTCTGCCCGGGAGAGGTCCCGGATTCCGAGCTGCTCACCGACCACACCGTCGCGCTGCTCACCTACGGCCTGCCGGGCTTCGCCGTCGATCCAGCCGGGACGCTGCACCTGTCGCTGATGCGCTCGTGCACCGGCTGGCCGTCCGGCGTGTGGATCGACCCGCCCCGCCGTACGCTGCCCGACGGCGCGGGCTTCCAGCTCATGCACTGGACCCACGAGTTCCGCTACGCGCTGGTCTCCGGCGAGGGCGACTGGCGCACGCTGACGCTGCCCGCCCAGGGGCAGGAGTTCAACCACCCGCTGTACGCCGTGGTCGCCGAGCCGCACGCGGGCCCGCTGCCACCGGCCCGGTCGTATCTGCGGGTCCAGCCCGCCCGCGAGGTGCTGGTCGGCACCCTCAAGCCGGTCGGCAACCCGACCGCGCACGGATCGGCCGCCGCTCCGGACCCGGCGTCCGGGGTGACCGTCCGCCTGATGGAGTCCACCGGCCATGGCCGCGACGCCACCCTCTCCGGCGCGCTCGCCCTCACCGAGGCGTACCGCGCCGACCTGCTCGAACGCCGGGGCGAACCCGTCCCGGGCGCCATCGCGCTGACCGGCGCCGAGGTCGCCACCGTGATCGCCGCGCCCGGCCTGCCGCCGCACGACGCCTCCGACGCCTCCGACGCGGGCGTGCCGCCGTACGGCGGGGCGGTGCTGGGGCCGGCGGCCGAGGCGGCGCAGCCGGTGCACTCTCGGTACTGGCTGCACAACCGGGGGCCGGCGCCGATGGGGTACCTGCCGGTGAGCGTCGCGGCCTCACCGGGACTCGTGCGGACCGAGGGGGAGCCGGCCGAGGTGTCGGTGGTGCTCTCCTCGCACCTGCTCGACACCGACGTGGAGGGGGCCGTGGAGATCCTCGCCCCCGAGGGCTGGACGGCGAGCCTGACGCGGCGGCCGTACCGGCTGACGGCCGGCGGGCACCTGCGGTTCCCGGTGACGGTCACCCCGCCGGAGGGCGTGGAGCCGGGGATGTACTTCACCGCCGCCCGGCTCGAGCACGACGGCCAGACCGTCGAGGACGTGGTCACCATCGCCGTCGGCGACCTGCCCGGCGTGCTGCCCGTCCCCGGCGACGTCCCCGAGGACTGGGTGGCCGCGCAGGGCGGCAAGGACAACCCCGGCCGCGACACCGGCCTGTCGGTGGAGGTGACCGCGCCGTCGGTGCGCGTCGCCCCCGGCGGCCGGGCCGTGCTGGGGCTCACGCTGCGCAACCGCACCCGCGGCGAGATCCGCGGCGAACTGCAGCTCGTCTCACCCTGGGGTACCTGGGACCTGATCGCCGACCCGGTCCGCGGCTTCGCCCTCGCGGCGGGGGAGAGCGCCACCGCCGAGTTCGAGGTGGCCGCGTCGCGCGACGCCGACCCCGGCTCCTCCTGGGCCCTGGTCAAGGTCATGTGGTACGGCCGCTGCCAGTACGCCCCGACCGTCGAGCTGGTGGTGGCCCCATGACGGGCGGCCACCACCAGGGGCACGAGCACCCGCTCCCCGGATACGCGCCCGTCACTGGAGAGCCGGTCGCGCCCGGCGTGGGTCCGGTGCTCGGCTGGCTCGACGGCACCCCCCTCCCGCGCGCCGAGCTGGACCGGCGGCTCGGCGCCCTGCGGGCCGGGCCCCGGTCCACGGCGCTCCCCACGCCGGGCACGGCCGAGGACCGGCAGCTCACGCGCTGGGTGGCCCAGGTCGTGCTGACCGAGAAGCTGTGCGCCGCCGAGGCCGCCACGCGCGGGCTCGACCCCGGGGACGGCCCACCGGTCCGGCTCGACCAGCGGGCCGCCGTCGAGCTGGGCTCCATCGCCGCGGCGGCGTACGAGGGCAGTGCGGCCGTCCGCGCCGTGTACGAGGCCGTCACCGCCGGCGTCGTCGTCGCCCCGGCGGAGACGGCCGCCTACCTGGAGTCCACCGCGCGGCCGCCCGCCGGGCCGGTCTGGCGGCTGCGCACGCCGGACGGCGAGTTCGACGCCGAACCGGGTTCGCTCCCCGCCGACCTGGCCGGGGCGCTGGGCTCCGCCGTACCGGACCAGACCGTGACGGCCGGCCCCTGGACCGCCACCCTCCTCGCCCGCCGTGAGCCGGAGCCGGACCCGCCCGGTCCCACCGACGGCCTCCTCGACGCCGCGCGCCGGCTGGCGTTCGTGCGGTGGCTCGACCACTCGCGCGCCCACCGGCTGCGGCTGGTGCCGGGGCTGGAGCACCCCGGCGACCCCGCGCAGCCCGACAACCACCACCGCCACTGACGGAGCCCCCCGTGACCCATGCCCTGGCCGTCGACATCGGCGGCACCAAGATCGCCGCCGCGCTCGTCGATCCCCGCGGCGTCGTCTCGCACCGCTGGACCCATCCCACGCCGCGCACCGACGACCCCGAGGAGGTGTTCCGGACGGTGACGCGGCTCGCCGCGCGCGTCGTGGCCACCGCCGGGGACATCGCGCGGAACGCGCCGCTCGGCGTCGGCTCGGCCGGTCCGCTGGACCCGCGCGCCGGCACCGTGAGCCCGGTCAACATCCCCGCCTGGCGCGCGTTCGCGCTCGTGGACCGGCTCGCCGAGTCGCTCGGTCGGCCCGTGGTGCTGGCCGGGGACGGGCACTGCTTCGCGCTCGGCGAGCACTTCGCCGGGGCCGGCGCAGGGTCGCGCGCGCTGCTCGGCGTGGTCGTCTCCACGGGCGTCGGCGGCGGCCTGGTGCTGGACGGCGCGCCCCGGTTCGGACCCTCCGGGAACTCCGGGCACGTCGGTCACATGATCGTCGACCCCGAGGGCGAGCCGTGCGTATGCGGCTCGCGCGGCTGTGTCGAGACGTACGCCTCCGGGCCGGGCATGGTGCGCTGGGCACGCGGCCAGGGGTGGCGGGCCGGGGAGCCGAAGGCCGACGCCGTCGTGCTGGCCGCCGACGCCCGCGAGGGCCATACGGTCGCCACCGCCGCGTTCGACCGCGCCGCCCGCGCCCTGGCCGGGGCGCTGCTGTCCACCGCGGCCGTCGTGGACCTCGACCTCGTCGTGGTCGGGGGTGGCGTCGCCCGGTCCGGGGACGTGCTGTTCGTCCCGCTGCGCACCTGGTTCGAGCGGCTGGCCGGGCTGGACTTCCTGCGGCGCGTACGGCTCCGCCCGTCCGCGCTCGGCGGCGACGCCGGGCTGGTCGGGGCCGCCGCGCTGACCCGGCGGCCCGTCCCGACGGCGGGAGCGGCGGCATGAGTGCCCTGCCGCCCGGGGTGTACCGGCTCGACGGGACCGTGCGCACGTACGCCTGGGGATCCCGCAGCGCGATCGCCGGGATTCAGGGCCGCCCCGTGCCGAGCCCGGAACCCGAGGCCGAGCTGTGGCTGGGCGCGCATCCCGGCGCCCCGTCCCGGATCGGCGGCCGGCCGCTGGACGAGATCGTCGCCTCCGATCCCCGGGGGGTCCTGGGGCCCGCCGTCGCCGCCGAGTTCGGGCCGCGCTTACCGTACCTGATGAAACTACTGGCGGCCGAGGAGCCGCTGTCGCTGCAGGCCCACCCGGACGCGGAGCACGCGCGCGCGGCCTTCGCGGCCGAGGAGGCGGCGGGGCTGCCCCCGGAGCTGCGCAATTACCGCGACCCCCACCACAAGCCCGAGCTGCTCATGGCCACGGGGGACTTCGAGGCACTGTGCGGCTTCCGCGCCCCCGAGGCGGCGGCGGACCTGCTCGACCGGATCGACGTCCCCGCGCTGCGGCCCATCGCCGCCCTCCTGCGCGGCCCCGACGGCCTGCGCGAGGCGTTCACCACGGCCCTGACCCTCTCCCCGGTGGCCCGCACCGCCCTGGTCGCCGAGGTCGCGGCCGCGTGCGCCAAGCTCGGTGGCGTGGACTCGGCCTACGAGATCGCCGCCCGCCTGGCCGTCCACTACCCTGATGACGCGGGCGTGGTCGTCTCCCTCCTGCTCAATCATGTACGGCTCGCGCCCGGCCAGGCCATCTGGATGCCCGCCGGGAACCCGCATGCGTACCTGCGCGGCGTGGGGGTCGAGGTGATGGCGTCCGGCGACAACGTGTTGCGCGGCGGCCTCACCGCCAAGCGCGTGGACGTCCCCGAACTCCTCCGGGTCCTCCGCTTCGAATCCCTGGAGACGCCGGTCATGTCCCCGGAGCCCGTCGCCCCTGGCGTTGTCCGCTGGTCGCCCCCGGTCCGCGAGTTCGAGCTGACCCGCGCGACCCTGACCCTCGGGACCCCGCGCGTCGAGTTGGTCTCGGACGGCCCCCGCGTCCTCCTCTGCGTGTCCGGCGCCATCACCGCCGGCCGGGGTGAGAACGCCCTGACCCTCACCGCCGGCACCGCCGCCTTCGTCCCCGCCGGCGTCCCCACCCTCCCTCTCAC
>NZ_NGFP01000315.1 GCF_002149035.1 Streptosporangium minutum | reverse complement strand
CTCCGTACCCATCACCCCGGCGCCGCCGTCCCGGCCTCCGCGCCCGCCCTCCGGGCCCGTCCCGCCGGGGCTGTCAGGCACCCTGGACCTTCTCCGCGGCGAGCGCCGACTCCAGACGGTCGTCGTGGACCCGCAGCAGGTCCCGGGCGTCATCCGGGTCGAGACCGCGCTCGATCATCAGCACCGCGACCTTCACGTGCCATCCGGCCGCCTCCAGCGCGGGGCGGGCGACGGAGAGGTCGGCGCCGGTGATGTCGCGGACCATCCGCGTGGCCCGGTCGGCGAGCTTGGAGTTCATCGCCGACACCTCGATCATGGTGTTGCCGTAGGTCCGG
The DNA here is from genome assembly GCF_002149035.1 of Streptosporangium minutum. Classification (GTDB taxonomy): domain Bacteria; phylum Actinomycetota; class Actinomycetes; order Streptosporangiales; family Streptosporangiaceae; genus Streptosporangium; species Streptosporangium minutum. The sequence continues at coordinate 9,286 of NZ_NGFP01000315.1, read as the reverse complement.
CCCAGCCTCACCATCGCGATCGTGGAGATCATGTTGAGGACCAGCTTCTGCGCGGTCCCGGCCTTGAGCCTGGTCGAGCCGGTCACCACCTCCGGGCCGACGATCACCTCGATCGGGTGCAGCGCCGCGTCGGAGAGCGGGGCCCCGGCGTTGCACGACAGCCCCACGGTCAGGGCGCCGCGCCGGCCGGCCTCGGCGAGCGCGCCGAGCACGAACGGAGCCCGGCCGCTGGCGGAGACGCCGACCACCGAGTCGAGCGCGCCCACCTGCCGGTCGGCGATCGCCGCGGCTCCGGCGCCGTCGTCGTCCTCCGCGCCCTCGACCGAGCGGGTCAGCGCGGGCTCGCCGCCCGCGATGATGCCCTGCACCAGCTCCGGGTCGGTGCCGAAGGTCGGCGGGCACTCGGAGGCGTCCAGTACGGCCAGCCGGCCCGACGTTCCCGCGCCCACGTAGAACAGGCGCCCGCCGGCCCGCATACGGGTGACGATCGCGTCGACCGCGGCGGAGATGGCCGGGATCTCCACGGCCACCGCCGCGGGCACCGTGACGTCGGCCGCGTTCATCAGCCGGGCCACCTGCTCGGTGGAGAGCCGGTCGATGTCGCTGTAGCGCGGATCGCTCTGCTCGGTGGACAGGCTTGCGAGTGGATCAATCATGTCGCCCCATGTCGCTAATTTTCATCCCCTACTTCTATTATGCAAATTTTCTTCGGACAATGGAGCCATGTCTCACGTACGCACCGGGATCGAGCGGCTGGCCGCCGACCCCGGACTCCTCAAAGGCGACCGGATCGGCCTGATCACCAACCCGACCGGCGTCCTGCCCGACCTGACGCCCGGCGCCACGGCGCTGCGATCGGCGGGAGTGCCGCTGACGGCGCTGTTCAGTCCCGAGCACGGGATGCGCGGCACCGCGCAGGCGGGCGCCGGCGAGCGGGAAGGTCTGGACCCGTCGACCGGGCTGCCGGTCTTCGACACCTACGACAAGGACGGCCGCGCGCTGGACGACCTCGTGGCGTCCTCCGGGGTCGACACCCTCGTCTTCGACATCTCCGACATCGGCACGCGTTTCTACACCTACGTCTGGACGATGCACGACCTCATCGCGTCGGCCGCGCGGCTGGGGCTGTGCTTCGTCGTACTCGACCGGCCCAACCCCCTCGGCGGGACCGTCGCGGAGGGTCCTCTGCTCGACCCGGCGTACGCCAGCTTCGTGGGCCGGGCGGCCGTCCCGGTGCGGCACGGCCTCACCGCGGGCGAGCTCGCCCTCTCCGTCAACCGCGCGATCGGCGCCGACCTGCGGGTGATCGCCGCGGAGGGCTGGCGGCGCGACACGCCCTTCGAGGCCACCGGCCTGCCCTGGGTGATGCCCTCGGTGAACATGCCCACCGGGGAGACCGCGCTGGTCTACCCGGGCACCGGCCTGTTCGAGGGCACGAACCTGTCGGAGGGGCGCGGCACCACCAGGCCGTTCGAGCTGATCGGCGCCCCCTACCTCGACGGCCGGTTCGCCGCCGGGCTGAACGGCCTGGGCCTGCCGGGCGTGCGGTTCCGCGACACCTGGTTCACCCCGACCTTCCACAAGCACGCCGGCGTGGCCGTGCGGGGGGTCCAGCTCCACGTGCACGACCGGCGGGCCTTCCGGCCCGTGCTGACCGCCCTGTCGATGCTGCACCTGGCGCGCACGCTCCATCCGGAAGAGTTCGCCTGGCACGGCGGCGAGAACGGCGAGCCGTACTTCGCGGACCTGCTCTGGGGCTCGGACTCGCTCCGCCGGCGTCTGGACGCCGGCGAGGACCCGGCGGACCTGTGCCCGCCTCCCGGCCACCCGGAGGACTGGCTGGACGGCGGGACGCTGCTCTACCGGTGACATCAGAGCGTCACCGCAGGTCGCGGCGGTAGAGCCAGAAGACCCGCTCGGCGTGCGCGCCGACCGCCCGGGAGTAGAAGCCGAGCGGCCCCACCCAGGAGATCTGCGCGCTCGCCTGGCCCGCGTCCCGCTGCTCGGCCAGGCAGCGGCGGAGCAGCACCCGCCCGACACCGAGGCCCCGCGCGGCCGGGGCGGTGCCCATCGGGCCGAACCAGGCGGGCCTGGCCCCCCAGGCGGCGAACCCGAGGATCTCCCCCTCCCGGGAGGCGTAGTGGCAGCCACTCGCCTGCTCCGCCTCCCAGGCCCAGTTCTCGTTCCACTGCTCCCTGATGAAGTCGAGCACGGCGGCGCGGTCACCGGGGCCGGCCGCCCGCACGGTGACGCCCCTGTCCGCCAGCCGCAGGACATCGGCCTCGGTGGACAGGTCTGCGGAGAGGTCGGCGGTCATGTTCCAGGCGACGTTGTAGCGCTCGTAGCCCCGGCTCTCGGCCAGGCAGGCCGCCGCGGTGGAGCGCACGTCGATGCCCGGCCAGGCGTAGCAGGGCGGGTTGCCGGCGATGCGGGCCTCGGCCGCCCCCTGGGCCCGCAGCCACTCCTCGGCCGCGGCCATCAGCGCGCGCCCGCGGCCCCGGCCCTGTGCGGCGGGATCCACGGCCAGCAGATCGATGTGCCCGACGGACCCGTCACGCGTCGACATCGAGGCGAACAGCACGGCGTCGAGGTCGCCCGTCACCAGTGCCGTCCAGCGGCGGTCCGGGGGCGGGTCGGAGAGTCGGGCCACCAGGCGCGGCGCCTCCGCAGCGTCCAGGACGAGCGCGGCCCCGGCGACCTCGCCGATCACGGCGGCGTCGGCGGCGACGGCCTCACGGATTCCCCCCATGCCCGTCACCCCCGCCCGATGGGCGTGGCGACGACGCTGCGGCGCTCGGGATGGAAGCAGGCGTGCTCCTGAGGGGTGCCCTCAGCGCGGCCCAGCACCGGGAGCTCGGACTCGCAGCGCTCGGTGCGGAACGGGCAGCGCCGCGCGAACAGGCAGCCCGCGTCGTGGTGGCTCTCGTCCAGCGCCTCGGTCGGCACCACCGGCTGCTCCCCCGGCTGCTCCAGGCCGTGCAGCACCGGGATGGCCGACAGCAGCGACTGCGTGTAGGGATGGACGGGGTCGGAGATGATCGTCTCCACGTGCCCCCGTTCGACGACCTGCCCCCGGTAGATGACGTACAGCTCGCCGTCGTCGCCGATGTAGCGCGCGGTCGCGACGTCGTGGGTGATGAACAGCACGCTCACCCCGAGCCGCTCGCGCAGGTCCTTCAGCAGCCCCAGGATGCCCAGCCGGAGCGACACGTCGATCATGGAGACGGCCTCGTCGGCGACGAGCATGTCGGGGTCCACGGTGAGCGCGCGGGCGATCACGACGCGCTGGCGCATCCCGCCGGAGAGCTGGTGGGGATAGCGCGGCAGCACGTAGGCCGGGTCGAGCCCGACCAGCGCCAGCAGTTCCTCGGCCCGCTCGTCCACCCACGACCGGGGGCGGCGGGTCTGCCGGGCCCGCAGGGCCAGGGGCGCGTCCAGTGTCTGGTGGATCGTGCGGGTCGGGTTGAGCGCCGAGTACGGGTCCTGGTGGATGAGCTGGATCCGGCGGAAGTACGGCTCCCTCTGCCGGGGCTTGAGCGGCGACATGGGGGTGCCGTCGATGGTGATCTCGCCGGAGTCGTGGGTCTCCAGACCGGCGATGATCCGTCCCAGCGTCGTCTTGCCGCAGCCGGACTCACCGATGAACGAGGCCGCCCCGCCCTTCTCGATGGCGAAGTCGACTCCGCGCAGCGCCCTCACCTCCCGGCCCGCGAGCACGCTGCCCCGCTGCCTGAAGGTCTTGGTGATGTTCTTCCCCGTGATCACGGCTGCTCCCCCCGTACTTCATGTACCCCGGTGGCTCCCTGCGCTCCCACGACTTCCTGGAGTCCTCCCGCCGGCGGGATGTCCGCCCGCCCGTCCCGGTCCGCGGCGGCCTCGACCGCGTGGCAGAGCGCGATCGACGCGCCGAGGGAGACGACCGGCGGCTTCTCCGTCTCGCAGACGTCCATGCGCAGGACGCACCGGTCCCTGAACACGCACCCCCGCTCCGGGATCGTGCCCAGCGTCGGCGGGCGGCCCGGCAGGGCCCTGGCCTCGTCGATGTCGCCCACCAGGCGCGGGATGGCCCGCAGCAGGCCCTGGGTGTAGGGGTGGCGGGGCGCGCCCAGCACCTCCATGGTCGGGCCCTGCTCCACCACCTGCCCGCCGTACATGACGGCCAGCCGGTCGGCGACCTCGGCCACCACGCCGAGGTCATGGGTGATGACCAGCGTGGTGAGCCCGCGTTCCTCGTGGACCTCGCGGACGATCCGCAGGATCGTCGCCTGAGTGATCATGTCGAGGGCGGTCGTGGGCTCGTCCAGCACGACGAGGTGGGCGTTGAGCACCAGCGCGAACATGATGCCGACCCGCTGGCGCATCCCGCCGGACAGCTCGTGCTGGTGGGAGTCGAGGACGCGCGCGCCGTCCATGCCCATCCGGCCGAGCAGGTCCTTGGCCTCCCTGACGAGCCCGCGCAGATCCGCCACGTCGTGCGAGCGGCCCAGGTCGAGCAGTTGCTTGCCGACCGTCTTGAGGGGGTTGAGGGAGTTCTGGGCGGCCTGGAAGACGTATCCGATGTGCCGTCCTCGCGCCTTGCGCAGCTCCTCCCCCCTCAGCTTCACCACGTCGCCGAGGCCGTCGATCTCCACGCTGCCCGCGCTGATCCTGCCGGGCGACTGGACGGCGTTGAGCAGCGACAGCGCCAGGGTGGACTTTCCGGAACCGGACTCGCCGACCACGCCGGTGATCGTCCCGGGCACGAGGTCCAGGTCGATCCCGGAGATCGCGGGAAGCTCCCCGGTCGGTGTCCGGTAGACGACCGACAGGCCGCTGACGCGTACTCCCGGCGCCTTCTTCTCAGGGGTCACAGACACCCGTTACTCCTCACGCAACCGGGGGTTGAAGATCTCGTCCATGGCGTCGACGACGAGCACGATGCCCAGGGTGAGCAGCAGGATCGCCAGCAGCGGCGCCATGAGGTACGGCAGCGCGGCGGGCGAGGACATCGCGCCGCCTCCGAACACGGCGAGGTTGAGCATCACGCCCCAGTTGTTGGCCTCGAACGGCAGCACGCCCAGGAAGAACAGGCCCACCTGCGCGTAGACGGCACCGGTGACGGCGATGAGCATGTTCATCGCGATGAAGGGGGCCATGCTGGGCAGCAGTTCCCTGCCGACGATGTGCGTCGTGGACAGGCCGAGCCCCCGGGCCGCCTCGATGAAGCCGCGCTCGCGCAGGGACAGGGTCTGCGAGCGCACGGCCCGGGCGACGCCGCCCCAGCCGAGCAGGCCGAGCACCAGGCCCATCTCGAAGGCGCTGGTGAACTTCCAGATGGTCGACAGCACCAGCAGCAGCGGCAGGCCGGGGATGGTCAGCTTCATGTCGGTGATCCGCATGAGCACGCTGTCCCAGCGCCCGCGCCGGAACCCGGCGAACAGCCCGATCGCGGCGCCGAGCACCACCGTGATGACCGCGGTGACCAGGGCGGTCAGCAGGACGTACCGCGATCCGGTGACCAGCAGCGAGAGCACGTCGGTGCCCTCGAAGTCGGTGCCGAAGGGGTGCTCCCAGCTGGGCGGCGCGTACAGGGCGGCGGTGTCGCGGGGCAGCGGGTCGGGATAGAACATCGGCCCGAACGCGCCCATGAACGCGAACCCCAGCACGATGACCATGCCGAGCATGCGGCTGGGCTTGCGCTTCAGAACGCGCCAGACGCCGCGCCAGAAGTTGCGCCGCAGGGCCGCGCGACCGCCGCCCGCCGCGATGACAGGTGCCGTCATATGGATCCCTCCCCGCTCCGTACCCGTGGGTCGATCACGGTGTAGAACAGGTCCGCCACGATGTTGGCGACGACGATCGCCGCGGTGATCAGCAGGAACGCCCCGCCCATCAGGGCGTAGTCACGGTTGTTGATGCCATCGATGAGCATCAGCCCCAGGCCGGGGTAGTTGAAGATCCGCTCGATGAAGATCGCGCCGCCGAACAGCATGCCCAGCGAGAGGGCCAGGATGGTGAACAGCGGCAGGATCGCGTTGCGCGTCACGTAGCGGAAGACGATGCCGCGCTTGATGCCGCGCAGCTCGGCGGCGAGGATGAAGTCGTCGCCGAGGACGGTGACCACGCTCGACTTCATCGCCAGGATCCAGCCTCCGTAGGAGGCCAGCGCGTAGGTGAGGACCGGCAGCGTGGCGTACTCGATGAGCGAGCCGATGTATCCGGCGTTGAAGCCCGGCTCGAACATGATGTCCGCCGTGCCGCTCGTGGGCAGGATCGGGATCAGCGTCGTGAAGACGGCGCCCAGCAGCAGGGCGAGCACGTACTGGGGGACGCCGTGCAGCAGCGACCCGGAGATCGCCAGGACGTCGCCGAGCCTGCCCGAGCGCCTGATGGCGGCGTAGACCCCCATGACGACGCCGACCAGGAAGCTCAGCAGCGTGCCCGCCAGCACGGGGAGAACGGTCCATTTGGCGGCCGAGAACAGCACGGTCGACACGCCCACGCCCGGCACCATCAGCGACTGGCCCAGGTCCAGGCGGAGCAGGCCGGACATGTAGTCGACGTACTGCTGCCACAGGCCGCCGGTCGGCGCGAAGCCGTAGAGGACCTCGACGGCCCGCTGCGCGGCGACGGGGGACATGCCCTGCTCGACCAGCTTCTCGTACCGGGCGGCCATGGGGTCGCCGGGGACGCTTCTGATGACGAAGAAACTGACCGTGGTGACGACCAGGATCATGACGAGCCCGCGGGCCAGGTGACCCGCGAGCCTTCGTGCGAACATCGTCATGCGTTACTGCTTCTTGACCATGCCGAGCTGGATCCACACGCCGGAGGGCTGGCGGAGCAGGTCGCTGTCGTTCTCGGGGAAGCCGGTGAAGCGGTTGGTGTTGACGAACTGGGTGTTGACGTAGTCCCAGAGCTGGACCACCGGCAGGTCCTGGTTGGCCGCCTTGGCGAGCTGACCGATGATCTTCTTCTGCTCGTCGCCGGAGGCGGAGTTCAGCTTGGCGGTGAGCTCACCCGGGTTGACCTTGGCCCCGTCGACCTCGATGGTCTCCGGGCCGCCCATCCAGTTGCCGCCCTTGCCGGGCTCGGCGTGCTTGACCTTGCCGCCGAGGATGGACCACCCGTTGGAGGCACCGTAGAGGCGCTGGTAGATGTTGTACGGCGCGGGGCCGAGCGCGATCAGCCAGAACCCGACGTCATACTTGCCCTCTGCGATCTCCTTGAGGTAGAGCGGGTAGTCGGCGGTGGTCACGACCTCCGCGTCGATCCCCGCCTCGGCGAGCTGGCTGGTGATCGCCTTGGCGCCGGAGACCCAGTCGGAGAACGGCGCCGGGACGTTGACGGTGAACTTCCACGGCGTGCCGTCGGGCAGCGTCCACTTGCCGCCGTCCTTCTTCAGGCCCGCCTTCTTGAACTCCTCCTCGGCCTTGGCCGCGTCGAGCTTGTACGGCTCCAGCGCGGCGAGGTCGGCGCCGAGCCACTCCGCGGCGGGCTTCTGGTGGATGCCGGTGGTGGTGAGCGCCGGGGTGCCGCCCTCCGGCGAGGCGATCTTGGTGATCTCGTCCCGGTTGATCAGGTAGGCCAGGCCGCGCCGCACGTGCACGTTGTCGTAGGGCTTCTTGGCCTGGTTGAAGGCCATGCCCAGCGACACCGGCGAGTAGCCCTTGATCACCTCGTTGCCCGGGGTGGTGCTGATGCGCTTCATCACGTCGGCGGGCACGGCCGTGAACGGCGCGTTGTCGAGCTTGCCGGCGATGAGGTAGTTCCAGATCTGCTCGTTGCCGGTGTAGTTGAGCAGCTTGACCTGGTCGGGCCCGACGTTCGCGGCGTTGTAGAAGTTCTTGTTCTTGACCAGCAGCGCCTCGCTCGGGTTCATCCGCTCCAGCGTGAACGGGCCGGCGGAGACGTCCTTGGGCGGGGCGAAGGCGAGGACCTTCTCCGACAGCGCGGTGATCTCCTCGCGGGCCTTCTCGGCCTCGGCCCCCTCGCCGCGGGCGGCCTTCAGCTTGTCCCAGAAATCGGCGGACAGCACGCTGCTCCAGACGTGCTGGGGCACGACGTAGCTGTCCATGACGCCGCGCACGAACGTGACGCTGGGGTTGTCCATGTCCTGGGTGATCTTGACGGTCTTGTCGTCGACCACCTCGACCTCGGAGGCGGCGCCCGCCGCGCCCGGGTCGATCGCGAAGGCGGTGCTGCCCTGCGTGTAGGCCAGGGCGATGGAGAACTTCACGTCCTCGGCGGTGACCGGCTTGCCGTCGGACCACTTGTTGTCCGGGTGCAGGCGCAGCGTGATCGAGGAGTTGTCCGGCGCGATCTCCCAGCTCTCCGCGATGCCCGGGTAGAACTGGTTCGGGTCGGTCATGTGGTTCTTCGACCAGGCGATCCGCATGGCGTTGAACCCGACGAACGCGTTGCCCTTGGGGTTCCACGGGTTGATCGGCCCGTTGACGTCGAGACCGGGCTTGAGGCCGTCGATCGTGGTATAGAGACCGCCGCCGCTGCCACCGCTGCCGCCGCCCGCGGCGGGCTTGTCTCCGGTGCTGCCGCTGCACGCCGTGACGGCGGCGAGGCCGAGCAATGCCGCTACAGCTGCTAGTCGCTTCATGAACCGCTCCGTGGGGATCTTTCGAGGCCGGGAACCCGGGGTTGTCCGGACCCTACGGTCGGCCGAGGAGTCGCGTCAATAATCTCCATGTGTTGTGAGGATCCTGTAACTTTCCTTCATCGTTCATCCGCCGGCCATCCGTGCCGCCTCCGCGCCGGACCGCCCCGATCGCCCCGGTATCGCGGGCCGGAAAAGCGATCTTGGCCTAATGGACAAACATCCTCACTCCTCTTAGGGAAACCGGACGAATTCCCCTACCCCCGACCTGTCATATCGTCACGGTAATCACGCATCGGAGGGCTGGCACGTGTCCGTTGAGCTCCACAACCGCGCCGTCGTCGCGGACACCCACAACGACCTGCTGATGGCGGTCACCGCACGTCCGCCCCAACGCTGGGCGTCGTTCTTCCGCGAGCGCTGGCTGCCCCAGCTCCACGAGGGCGGGGTGAACGTGCAGGTGCTGCCGGTCTTCATCGACGACCAGTACCGGCCCGAAGGAGCGCTCCGGCAGACCCTGCGCATGATCGAGTGCGCGCACACCCTGGCCGAGGGCAACGCCGACGCGGTACGGCTCTGCCTGGACGGCGCCCAGATCGACCAGGCCCTCGGCGAGGACAGGATCGCCCTGGTGCTGGCCCTGGAGAGCGCCCCCGGCCTGGACGCCAGCGTCGAGCTGCTGCCCACCCTGCACCG
>NZ_NGFP01000314.1 GCF_002149035.1 Streptosporangium minutum | reverse complement strand
CGACCGCCCCGTGGGCCCCCGGGCTCCCGAAGGGCCGGGAGAGCCGCACGATCCCGGAGAGCCGGCCACATCCCCCGGGAAGTCCGAAGGCCTCGCCGGGGCCGCGGACTCCGAGGAGACCGGGCACCCCGGGGAAACCGCCGGAGCGGAGCTCCCGGAGGAGGCCGACGACACGACGACCATCCCGCCACCTGTCGAGGACATCTCGGCCGTCACCACCTGGCGCATCCCCGCGCGTGGCGAGGCGCCTCCCGCCGGGAAGGCCGCCGGGCCGTCCCTGTCGGTCGTCATCGTCGGCGGTTCCCCCGGCGCACGTGCCCGCCTGCCCGTCATCGTCGGGGCGTTACGGGCCCAGCGGCCGGCTCCGGAGGAGATCGTGCTGGTCGTCGAGGACGGCCCCGAGCTGGTCGCGTGGGCCGAAGCCACGCTCGACGGCGTCGTGGTCGTGCACAACCAGGAGGTCGCCGGCGCGGCCGCGGCGCGGAACCTGGGGCTGGCGAGCGCGCGGGGCGACGTGGTCGCCTTCCTCGACGACGACTCCTCTCCCGGCCCCGGGTGGACGGAGTCCCTGCTGGCGGCCTACGCCGACGACGACGTGATCGGGGTGCGCGGCCGGGTCGCGGTGCGCTGGAGCACCGGCAAGCCCGACTGGTTCCCCGTCGAGCTGGCGTGGGTGCTGGGGGTGCCGTGTACCGGCTCGCCCGCCGAGGCGGGTCAGATCGACGACCTGTACGGCGGCGCCCTGTCCTTCCGCCGTGAGGCGCTTGCCGAGGCGGGCGGCTTCCCGGAGAACGCGGACGGTTTCCCGGAGAGGCCCGGCCGGCGGCCCGGCGTCGTGACCGGGCCCACCGGTGGGGCGGCGACCGAGCTCCGCTCCCGGCTGCGGAAGCTGCGCCCGGACGCGAAGCTGCTCCACCAGCCCTCGGCGATCGTGCGGCTGGACGTGCCCGCGCACCGGGCCCGGCTGTCCTATTTCCTGGCCCGGTGCGCGGCCGAGGGCCGATCACAGGCCGGCGTCCCGCAGCGGGCCGGTGGGCGGGAGGGGCTGAGGGCCCACCTGGCCCCGGTCAGAAGAGGGCTGCCCAGGGCCGTGTTCCGCGCGGTCACCTTCACCGGACCGGCCGACGTCAAGGGCTGGAAGGCCCTGCTGGTCATGCTCCTCGGCCTGGCGGTGACCGGCGTCGGCTACGCGGCCGAGCGGCTGCGCGCGACGCGGACCGACGGGACGGCCCGGCGGGCGGGCGCCTGGACGTGGTTCCTCTCCCGTGCGGCGCTGCCGGTCGCCATCGTGCTCTGGGGGCTGTCACTGCGTCAGGTCGACCTCGACCGGATGACCGATCTGGGACTGCTCACCGTCCTGCCCGCCACCTTCTGGGGCGCGGTCGTGGTCCTGGTCGTCGGGTTCGTCGCCCTGCTCGGCGACCGGCGGGCCCTCGAACTCTGGCACGCGGGATACGTGCTGGCGCTGATCACCGTACTGCACGCGACGCCCGCCCTGCTGTATCCGTCCCTGCGCTACTCGTGGGCCTGGAAACACGTCTCGGTCATCGACTACCTGATCCGGCACGGCGCGACCGACCCGGAGATCGGGCCGCTGTCCGCCTATCACCAGTGGCCCGGATTCTTCTCCTTCTTCTCCCTGATGACGGAGATGGCCGGGCTGGACGACGCCCTGGGCATCGCCGTCTGGGGACCGGCCGCCTTCAACGCCGCGGTCCTCCTGCCGCTGCTGCTGCTCTTCCGGACGGTGACACGCAACCGCCAGCTGGTCTGGGGCGCGGTGTGGGTCTACTTCTCCTGTTCCTGGGTCGGGCAGGACTACTTCTCCCCCCAGGCCACCACGCTGGTCCTGTATCTGACCGTCCTCGCGGTCGTGGTGCGGCGCTTCCGGCGGGGGCCGGTCCGGACGGGCGACGACCCGCGAGGGCTGGCCGCGGAGCCGCCGCCCGTCTCCGGCGCCCTCACCCGCCTGGTCTGGACGTGCGTGCTGGTCGTCCCGATCGTCGCGATCGCCTCGTCCCACCAGCTCACGCCGCTGGTGCTGACGGTCGGGCTCATCGCCCTGTTCCTGCTGCGGCGGCACCGGAACCTGGGCATCCTGCTCGTCACCGGCCTCGCCGTGGCGACCTGGGACGCCGTCGCCGCCTGGCGGCTTCTGGAGAGCAGGTTCGGTGACATCGTCGCCTCGCTCGGCGACGCGGGCGGCAACCTGGACGACGGTTTCATCACCCTCGGCTCGGTCTCCCCCGGTCAGGTGATCGTCGCCTACGCCGATCGCGCCCTCTCCGGCGGGGTGTGGCTGCTGGCCTTCGCCGGCGCCGCCGTACGCCGCGGGTGGCTCAGGCGGTCGGGACTGCCCCTTCTCATGATCGGGCTGAGCCCACTGCTGTTCCTCGCCGCGGGGAGCTACGGCGGCGAGATCATCTTCCGTGTCTACCTCTTCACGCTGCCGCTGACGGCGTTCCTGGCCGCGGCTTTCTTCCTGCCCTCCCGCCGGGCCTGGGTCCGCGCGCTGGTCCTGCCCCCGGTCCTGCTGCTCATGGTCACGGGCTTCTTCTTCGGCAACTACGGCAAGGAGCAGTCCAACTACTTCACCGCGGACGAGGTCCGGCTCGTCCGGGAGGTCCATCGGGTGGCGCCTCCCGGCTCGCTGATCGTGGCGCCCACGTTCTTCCTCCCGGCGGCCTACGACTACTACGAGCGTTACGAGCACACCTGGCTGGACGAGCTGCCGCCGTCGCGCACCGCCGTACGGGGGCTGCCGCGGCATGTTCCCACCCTGCCGGAGCTGGTCCGCGATCCGCTGCCGTCGCTGGTCGGCCTCATGTCGAAGGTGCCGCCGGGGGCCAGGGCGTACCTGGTGCTCAACCGCGCGCAGAGGAGCGCCACCGAGACCGCGGGGATCTTCCCGCCGGGGACGGTCGACCGGCTGGGCCGGGAGGTCGCCGCGTCGGGCCGTTTCACGGTGCTGGCGCGCAACTCCGGCGGCGTCGTCTACGAACTCGTCCCGAGGACCCCATGAGCACCTCACGCCTGCCTCTGCTGCTGCTCGCCGCGTCCGGGTGGCTCGCGCTGCTCGTGACGCAGGTCGCGGGCGCCGGCCCGCTGCGCGTCACCGTGTCGGTGGCCTTCCTGCTCACCTGCCCGGGTGCCGCCCTGCTGGCCCTGGCCCGCCCCCTGCTCGGCCGCCGCGACCACACGGGGGACGCCATGGAGAGCCTGGCGCTGACGGTGGCGCTCAGCGTCTCGACCGGCGTGATCGTGAGCGAGGCGTTCTTCCTGAGCGGCACGTTCACGATGCCCGCGGCGGTGACGGCCCTGGCCGCCGTCACCTCGGCGGCGGCCCTGGGCGCGCTGCTCACCGCGCTGCTCACGGCGCGGCGCGCCCGGCGCGGCCCCGCCGGGCGCGCACCTTAGGGCCTGTCTCTTGGATCTCTGGCGTGGCGCACTGACTTGACGGAACATATTGCAAAGATCGCTGCATGTGCAGGATCGCCACGATCTGTCCGATGACGAATGGGAACGACTGAAGCCCCGGCTTCCTTCGGATCCGCCTCGTGGTGGGCGGTGGGCCGACCACCGCCGCGCGATCAACGGGATCCTATGGCGGGCCCGTACCGGCTCGCCTCGGCGCGATCTGCCGAGCGGGTACGGCACCTGGAAAACCGTATACATGCGGCGTCGACGTCGCCTCGATCCGGATGACGGACCCGACCTCTACCGCGTCATGTTCGATGCGAACTTCGACCTCGAGGCCCCTCAGTCCGCCGATGACACCCTGCACAGCCTCGTCCACGCCGTCCAACGAGGCAGAGCCATCAGCCGCTTCCGCAGCGATGTCGCCCCCCGCACGCTCGCGACCCAACCCGCCTTGGGCACCCACGGGTCCCGGCGATCCTTGTCAACGAGATGCAGCGTGCTGCGGCCCACCGCGTTCGGCCCCGTCGGGACGGGCAGCGCGAGCCGGGTTCCGGCAGCGGGCGTCGATCCGACTCCATCGCAACTCAAAGTTGCGATACCCGAGGGAGAGGTGACAGGATCGATCTATCGCAACTTTGAGTTGCGATATTTCCTGTCGGCGTCCCCCTGAGGTGGCAACCATGCGAAACCCTCTCCCTTGGACCCCGCACGCCATACCCGACCAGACCGGACGGGTGGCGGTGGTGACCGGGGCCAACAGCGGCATCGGCTACGTCACGGCCCGCGAACTGGCCCGCCGCGGCGCCCACGCCGTACTGGCCTGCCGTGATCCCGAACGCGGCCGGGCCGCCCTCACCCGCCTGCGGAGCGAGGTGCCCCACGCGCGCCTGGAGCTGCGCCGGGTGGATCTGGCCAGCCTGGCCTCCATCCGCGAGTTCGCCGCCGGGTGGGATCACGACCGGCTGGACCTGCTGGTCAACAACGCCGGAGTCGCGATGGTGCCGTTCGGCCTGACAGCGGACGGGTTCGAGTCCCAGTTCGGCATAAACCACCTGGGCACCTTCGCCTTGACCGGCCTGCTCCTGCCTCGCCTGCTCGCCGCACCCGAGCCGCGCGTGGTCACCGTCAGCAGCGAGGGCCAGCGTTTCGCCCGCTTCGACCTGGACAACCTCAACGCCGAACGCACCTACCGCACCGCCTTCGCCTACGTGCAGTCCAAGCGGGCCAACCTCTACTTCGCCATGGAACTGCAGCGCAGGGCGGACGCCGCCGGACTCCGGCTGCGCAGCATGGCCGTCGCCCCCGGACTCACCCGGACCAACGTCCTGACCGGCGGCGCCAACAGCCGCCGTGGGCGGCTGTACGCGACAGCTGCCCGCCTGCTCGTGCGTGCGGCCTTCCGCCCGGCTCCGGAAGGGGCGAAGACCTCCCTGTACGCGGCCACCGTCCCGGACCTGCCGGGCGGCAGTTACATCGTGCCCGACGGATCCTTGCAGCTCCGCGGCGAGCCGGCCCGCCGTACCCGCGAGCGCGCCATCGGTGACACCGTCACAGCCGACCGGCTGTGGGGGATGTCCGAACGCCTCACCGGCGTCACGTACGGGCTGCCCGCCGCCGCGGCGACAAGTCTGCCGTAGCGGTTCCCGGTCACGATGTCCTGGGCGGCCCGTTCCTCGATCCCGGTACGGGTGACGGCGTCCCGGAGGCCGGCGGGCCCTCCGGGCCGGCCGGGCTGTGCGCCTAGCCGCGCCCGTCGAGCGCCCGGTGCGCCCTCGCGATCAGCGTCGGCACGGAGGCGCCGACGTGCTCGAAGCCCTCACCGACGGTCTTGCCCTGCATGAACCGGGCGTGGATCCCCTCGACGATGACCGCCAGCTTGAAGTTCCCGAACGCCACGTAGAAGTCCAGATCGGTCAGGTCCGCCCCGGACACCTGGGCGTAGTGCGCGGCGAACTCCCCGGTGTCGAGGAAACCCGGGGTGAGCGTGATGTCGCCCGCCAGCGGGATGGAGGAGCGCTCGGCGTCTCCCGGGTCCTGCCAGTAGGTCAGGGTGAGGCCCAGGTCGGCGATCGGGTCTCCCAGGGTCGACATCTCCCAGTCGACCACCGCCCGGATCTCGGGGTCGGCGTCCGGCGCCAGCCGTACCAGCGTGTTGTCGAGCCGGTAGTCCCCGTGCAGGAGGGCGGCCGGGGAGCGGTCGGGCAGGCGCCGCAGCAGGCGGGCGGCGAGCCGGTCGTACTCGGGGAGCTCACGGGTCTTCGAACGCGTCCACTGCTGGCCCCAGCGTTCGAGCTGGCGGGCCATGTAGCCGTCAGGACGGCCGAAGTCGCCCAGGCCGACCGCGCCGTAGTCCACGGCGTGGACGGCCGCGAGCACCTCGGCGAGCCGCTCCGACAGCGTCCTGGCCTGGGCCGGTGACAGCTCCGTCTCGTCACGGCTGCGGACGGCCTCGCCTTCGACGTGCCCCATCAGGTAGAAGGGCGCGCCGATCACGTCCTCGTCGGTGCAGAGCGCCACCGGCTCGGGCACCGGCACCTCCGTCTCCGCCAGCGCCGAGATGACCCGCCACTCCCGGCGCATGTCGTGGGCGGTGGGCAGGACGTGGCCCAGAGGGGGGCGGCGCAGCACCAGGGGACGGGCCTGCGTCTCGATCCGGTAGGTCAGGTTGGACCTGCCGCCGGAGATGAGGGAGACGCCGGTGGGCTCCCCCACCTCGGCGACGTTGGCCGCCATCCAGGCGACCAGGCGGGACCAGTTGATACCAGGCGTGCTCATAGCCCACCATTAGAACGCCACTCGGCTTTCATCCGCCAGCCGGGGGCCGATCAGCTCGGCCACCACCGCGACCCCCTGCCTGACCTCGGCCAGGGAGGCGGAGCCGTATCCGATCACCAGCCCGTGCCTGCGCACCTCTCCGTGGTGGTGCCGGGCCAACGTCGAATCCAGCAGCACGCCGCGCTCCCTCGCCTCCTCTAAGAGGGACGGGATGATCCCGCCGGGGAGCTCGACCATGACGTGCAGCCCCGCGGTGTCGCCGGTGACCATGGGGCCGAGGACGTCCACGACGGCGGCGCGGCGGCGGGCGTACTCCAGCCGCATGCGGCGCAGGTGGCGGTCCACGTCACCCCGTTCCATCATGACGGCCACCGCCTGCTGGGCCGGGCCGCTGGTGCGGTCGCTCAGATCCTGGCGGGTCCCGACGATGGCGGTGAGCAGGTCCGGCGCGGCGACCAGCCAGCCGACGCCGATGTCGGGGGCGAGGGACTTGGACAGCGTGCCGAGCAGGACCACCCGGTCCGGGTCGAGACCGTGGAGCGCGGGCAGCGGGGCGACGTCGTAGCGGAACTCGGCGTCGTAGTCGTCCTCCACGACGATCGCCCCGGTACGGCGGGCCCAGTCCAGAAGGCGCTCCCTGCGCGAGATGGGCAGCCGTCCCCCCAGGGGGTACTGATGGGCGGGGGTGGTGTAGAGGACGCGCAGGTCGTCGGGGAGCCCGTCGACGACGACACCGTCCTCGTCGACCGGGCAGGGCACGATCTCGGCGCCTCGCGCGGCGAAGACGTTCCTGGCGACCCGGTAGCCGGGATCCTCGACGCCCGCCCGGTCCCCGGCGCGCAGGAGCGTGGCGGCGACGAGGTCGAGGCCGTTGCCGGTGCCCCGGGTGACCATGATGTCCTCCGGGCCGACGGCGATCGCCCGGGTCCTGCGGAGGTGCTCGGCCAGGGCCTCGCGGAGCCTCGGGAGGCCGTAGGGGTCGGACCTGTCCCCCGGCGGCAGATCGGCCGCCTTACGCCACGCCCTGCGCCAGGCCGCCTGGTCGTAGTCGCGGACCCAGGGGTGGCCGGGCCGCAGATCGATCATCCGCTCGCCGCGTCCACGCGTGCCGGCCGGGAGCGGTGCGGCCGGGCCGCCGGACGGCGCGGACCCGTCTCCGGTTCCGTGCCCGCCCCCGGTGCGGGCGGGCACGGAACCGGAGACGGCGGAGCCGCTCCGCGCGGCGGGGGCGTGGATGACCAGGTCGGCCACGTAGGTGCCGGAGCCGTGGCGGCCGTCGAGCCAGCCCTCGGCGTAGAGCTGCTGGTAGGCCTCGGTGACGACGGTGCGGCTGATGGAGAGCTGGCGGGCCAGGGAGCGGGTGGAGGGCAGGCGCTCGCCGGACTTGAGGGTGCCGTCGCGCATGGCGGTACGGAGCCGGTCGCCGAGCTGGACGGTGAGGGCCACGGGAGCCTCGCGGTCGAGCGAGACGGGCAGGTCGACGTAGGTGCGCGGCAAAGTGGTCTCCCGGAAGCGACAGGAAGTGGATATGTTCTCGATGTCCACTTCTTCCTAGGTTAGAGCCATGCTCTCTCCGACTCCGCGCACCACGCTCCGCCGCTCGAAGGAACGGGCCCGGACCGACCGCGAGGACCTGTACGCGGTGCTGGACGCCGGGCTGATCTGCCACCTGGGCGTCGTGGCCGACGGTTCCCCAATGGTGGTCCCCACCGGCTACGGCCGGATCGACGACACCCTCTACCTGCACGGATCCACCGGCTCCACCTCCCTGCGCGGCACCGGCGAGGTCTGCGTCACGGTGACCCACGTGGACGGCGTCGTGCTGGCCCGCTCGGTCTTCCACCACTCGGTCAACTACCGCTCCGCCATGATCTACGGCCGCCCCCGCCTCGTCGAGGACGACGAGGAGCGCCTGGCCGGTCTGCGCGCGATCACCGAACAGCTCGCCCCCGGCCAGTGGAGCGCCGCGCGCCCGCCGAGCAGGAAGGAGCTCGCCGCGACCGCCGTGCTCGCCCTCTCCCTGGCAGAGGCGTCGGTGAAGATACGGCAGGGGCCGCCGGTCGACGAGGAGGAGGACTACGCCCTGCCCGTCTGGGCGGGGGTCCTGCCGCTCCGCTCGTCCTGGGGCGCCCCCGAGGCCGACCCCGCCTTGATCATGGATCTGGACGTACCACCGCACATCGCCTCCCGAACCATATCCATTCGGTAAGCCCGATCCGGCCAACCCGGACCGCGGGGCGCACGTCTCATGGGGAGGACCTTCACTCGGAACGCTGGAGGGCGGCGATGACGGTCAGTGGATGGCACCTCCCCGGCTACACCGAGCTGAGGGAACTCGGCGCGGGCGGCGGCGGCCGGGTGGTCCTCGCCCGGCACGACGGGTCGGGCGTCCAGGTCGCGATCAAATACCTGTCCGAGCGGCTCAGGAGGGATCCGGACTTCCTCGCCCGGTTCCGGGCCGAGGCCAGGCTCCTGGTGGAGCTGGCCGACGACAACGTGGTCCGGCTCTACGAATACGTCGAGGCGGCCGGGGGCGCCGCCATCGTCATGGAGGCCGTCGACGCCGTCTCCCTGCGGGAACTGCTCCGCGAGCACGGCTCGACCGGGCCCGAGGCGGCCCTCGTCGTGCTCAAGGGCTCGCTCATGGGCCTGTCCGCCGCCCACCGGACCGGCCTGGTGCACCGGGACTACAAGCCGGAGAACGTGCTCGTCCAGGCGGACGGCACCAGCAAACTGGTCGACTTCGGCATCGCCGTGCCGGCGGGGGCGGTGGACCGTCCCGCGGGCACCCCTCCTTACATGGCGCCCGAGCAGTGGGCCAGCGGCCCCGCCTCGCCGGCCACGGACGTGTACGCCGCGACGGCGGTCTTCTTCGAGTGCCTGACCGGGCGCCGGCCGTATCGGGCGATCGATCCGGCCGTGCTGAGGCACCAGCACCATCGTGCGCCGATCCCGGTGGGAGAGGTTCCGGAGCCGCTCAGGGAGCTGGTGGCCAGGGGGCTGGCCAAGGACCCGATGGACCGGCCGGCCACCGCCGCCGGGTTCGTGGCCGAGCTGGAGGCCGTGGCCGTCGCCGCCTACGGCCAGGACTGGGAGAAGCGGGGCAGGAGCAAACTGGTCGCGCTGGCCGCGCTGCTGCCGCTGCTGTTCCGGCTCCGCGGCCCCGACCCGACGGCCGGGACCACGCTGTTCCGCACCGTCCTCGGCACACTGCGCAGGAGGGCCGCGGGGGTCGCGGCCGGGGCGGGGCTGGTGGTGATCGCGGGCGGCGTCAGCGTGTACGTGCTGGCCGGTGCGCGGCCACCCGAGGTCCAGCGGATCGAGATCGCCGCAGCCGGACCGTCCACCTCACCCTCTCCTGAACCGTCCGGCCCGGCGGCCTTCTCACCGCCGCCGTCGCCCTCCGCGTCGCCCTCCGCGTCGCCCTCGGTCTCCCCCGAGGTCGTCGAACCCCCTCCCC
>NZ_NGFP01000313.1 GCF_002149035.1 Streptosporangium minutum | reverse complement strand
CCCTCCCAGGCGTTCGGCATGGGCCCCGGCTGGGCGCCGCCCCCCGGCGGCTACGCGGGCGCGGGCTACGCGGGCGCCGCGGCGCCCGGCCGGCGCGGGCCGCGTACCAGCACGATGGTCGTCCTCGCCGTGGTGATCGCGCTGCTGGCCTCGACGCTGGGGAGCGTCGGCACCTACCTGCTCACCCGCCCCTCCGTCTCGGACCGCGACCCCTCCTTCACCCTGGGGAAGGCGCCGACCGGCTCCAACTCCCGGCCTCCGGACTCGATCGCCGGAGTGGCGGCCAAGGTCCTGCCCAGCGTGGTCTCGCTGGCCGTCGACGGCGGCACCAGCGCGAGCACCGGCTCCGGCTTCCTGATCAAGGGAGGCTACGTGGTGACCAACAACCACGTGGTCGCCGCCGCCGCGCCGGGCGGTGAGATCCAGATCCAGTTCAGCAACCGCAAGTCCACCTCCGCCCGGATCATCGGCCGTGACCCCGAGTCCGACCTCGCGGTGGTCAAGCCCGAGGAGACCTTCGGAGCCCCGGAGATCAGCCTCGGCAACTCCGACAACGTGGTCGTGGGCGACCCGGTCGTGGCGATCGGCTCCCCGCTCGGCCTGGTCGGCACCGTCACCTCCGGCATCGTCAGCTCGCTCAACCGCCCGGTCCAGGCCGGGGAGGAGAACAGCTCCGACACCACCTGGCTCAGCGCCATCCAGACCGACGCCGCCATCAACCCCGGCAACTCCGGCGGCCCGCTGGTCAACGCCAACGGCGAGGTCATCGGGGTCAACTCGGCGATCGCCACACTCGGCAGGTCGGCCGGCGGGCAGAGCGGCAGCATCGGCCTCGGCTTCGCCATCCCGGTGAACCACGCCCGCCGCATCGCCGAGGAGCTGGTCACCACCGGCGTCGCCAAGAAGTCGCGGATCGGCATCACGATCGACCAGACCTACCAGGGCACCGGGGTCCGCATCGACAGCGAGGTCAGGCAGGGCACCCGCCCGGTCGAGCCGGACGGCCCCGCCGACAAGGCGGGTCTCAAACCCGGTGACGTCATCCTGGAGGTCAACGGCACGGTGGTGCAGGACAGCACCGAACTGATCGCGCTGATCAGGAACAAGGCCCCCGGGGAGAAGCTGTCGATCAAGTTCCAGCGCGGCGGTCAGGAGAAGACGGCCACCGTGATCGTCGGAGCCGCGGCCGCGCAGTCCACACCCACACCCACCCCTCGGCCTTCCTGACCAGCGATATGTGCGGGTGCGTGCTTGGGGTCGGGGGCATTAGTCTGGAAGCTCTCCGGGTGTATGCCCGGGGAGCCGCCCTAGCGTTGTCCCGGTAGGAGATCACCGTGTTCGGACTCGGCTGGCCTGAGATCGTGGCGCTGGTGGTCATCGCCCTGCTCGTCTTCGGCCCGGAGAAACTTCCCCAGGCCGCCGCCCAGGCGGGCAAGACGCTGCGCAACCTCCGCAACATGGCCAACAACGCCAAGACCGACCTGCAGGCCGGGCTCGGTCCCGAGTTCGCCGACTTCGACCCGGCGGACCTCAACCCGAAGAACTTCGTCCGCAAGCACCTCACGGGTGAGCTGGAGGACGACTGGAACCGCCCGGCGGCCACCGTGGCGGCCGCCGCCCCGATGGCCGCCGACTCCTACGCGGCCGAGGCGGCCGGTGAGCTCGGATACGGCGAGCTCCCGCCGTACGACTCGGAAGCGACCTGAGCCCGGCGAGATCCCGTCCCGGAGCCGCCGGCGGCCGGAGCGCCGTCCGGCGCCGCGGGGCGGCCGGGCCCGATGACGGCGGAAGAGGCGCCCTCCTTCCCGGAGGGCGCCTCTCGTCATGCCGGGGGGCCTTAGCGGCCCCGGGTGGGGGAGATGCCGAGCTGCATGCCCTTGAGGCTGCCCGACTTCTTGCTCAGACCGGCGGCGATACGGCTCAGCTCGGCGGCGGCCGGGGCGTCGGGGTCGGTGAGCACCAGCGGCTTGCCCTCGTCGCCGCCCTCGCGCAGCCGCATGTCGATCGGCACCTGGCCGAGGAGCGGCACGCGGGCGCCGAGGGTGCGGGTCAGCGCGTCGGCCACGGTCTGGCCGCCGCCCTCGCCGAAGACGGAGATCCGCTCGTCGCAGTGCGGGCAGGGCAGCCAGGACATGTTCTCGATGACGCCGGCGATCTGCTGGTGGGTCTGCACGGCGATCGACCCGGCGCGCTCGGCCACCTCGGCGGCGGCCTGCTGCGGGGTGGTCACCACGAGGATCTCGGCCGACGGCATCCGCTGCGCCACCGAGATCGCGATGTCGCCGGTGCCCGGGGGCAGGTCCATCAGCAGGACGTCGAGGTCGCCCCAGTAGACGTCGGCGAGGAACTGGTGCAGCGCCCGGTCCAGCATCGGGCCGCGCCACACGACCGGGGTGTTGCCCTCGGGCTTGAACATGCCGACCGAGATCACCTTGATGTCATGCGCCACCGGCGGCATGATCATGTCCTCGACCTTGGTGGGGCGCTCGGAGACGCCGAGCATGCGGGGGATGCTGTGGCCGTAGATGTCGGCGTCCACGACGCCGACCTTGAGGCCGTTGGCGGCCATCGAGGCGGCCAGGTTGACGGTGACGGAGGACTTGCCGACGCCCCCCTTGCCGGAGGCGACCGCGAAGACGCGGGTCAGCGAGCCGGCCTGGGCGAAGGGGATCTCCTTCTCGGGGCCCTTGTCGCCGCGCAGCTTGGTCTGGAGCGTCTTGCGCTGCTCGGCGCTCATCACGTCCATCTCGACCTGGACACCGCGCACACCGTCGATCTTGGAGACCGCGCCGGTGACGTCACGCGTGATGGTGTCCTTCATGGGGCAGCCCGACACGGTGAGGAAGATCCCCACACGGACCGTCCCCTCGGGCGAGATGTCGACGCTCTTGACCATGTCGAGCTCGGTGATCGGCCGACGGATCTCAGGGTCGTTGACGGTCGCGAGAGCGGCCATCACCAGTTCCGGGGTAGGTGCCATCGAAGTGTCGGCAACAGGCCGTCACCCTGCGGCGACGGGAGGATGCCGTCCCTCCTTGTCTATGTGTCCAGGCGTTCTACGGGCAGGGCTTGTCCGTCGCAGCGCCCATGTGGCTGAGCGAGAGGCCGCTCCCACAGGAGAGCGGAGGAGTCACGGACCCATGGTAAGAACCCAGGGTCCATGGGAGGAATTCCGGCACCTGGCCATGACGGTCAGACTCGGACAATTCGCTGTGTAGATGCGCGTGCAACGTTCTAAGGTTACTCCGTGACCGTGACCGTGACAGCAGGCGAGTCGAGAGAGGCCATCAGCTCGGAGGAGCTGACCGTCTGGCGCATGCTCCAGCGGGCCCAGGTCCGCATCACCCGGGTTCTGGAGACCGACCTGCTGGTCGAGCACGATCTGGCGCTGGCCTCCTACGACGTGCTCACGCAGCTGTCGGAGTCGCCCGACCGGCGGCTGCGGATGAACGACCTGGCCGACCGGGTGCTCCTGTCGCGCAGCGGCCTGACCCGGCTCGTCGACCGCCTCCAGCGCGACGGCCTGGTCGAGCGCGAGGCCTGCGCCAGCGACGCGCGGGGCCTGTTCGCGGTCCTCACCGACGACGGCGCCGTACGGCTGGCCGAGGCCACGCCCACCTACCTGCGCGGCATCCGCGCCCACTTCCTGGACGTCCTCGACGCCGGTGAGCTGCGCCAGTGCGCGGCGATGCTGAACAAGCTCTTCCCCGCCCCGGCCGGCGAGGAGCTCCCCGCCTAGCCCGTCTCCCCGGAGCGGGACGCGCCCGACGGAGCGTAGGGCTCCTGGAGCTCCTCCTGCAGGCGCTGCAGCTCCGAGCGGATGTAGTCGCGGGTGGCCACCTCGCCGAGCGCGATGCGCAGGGCCGCGATCTCCCGGGTCAGATACTCGACGTCGGCCTGGTTGCGCTCGGCGGCACTGCGGTCGAGCTCGTTCTGGATCCGGTCCCGGTCGTCCTGCCGGTTCTGGGCGAGCAGGATCAGCGGCGCGGCGTAGGACGCCTGGAGCGAGAGGATCAGCGTGAGGAAGATGAACGGGTAGGGGTCGAAGCGCAGACTCCCCGGGGCGAAGACATTCCACAGTGCCCAGACCGCGACGAAGACGGTCATGTAGACCAGGAACCTGGCGGTGCCGAGGAAGCGGGCGATCTGCTCCGACAGCCGTCCGAAGGCCTCAGGGTCGTAGTGCGGGCGCAGGCGCAGGCCCTGCTGCCTGGGCTGGTCGAGCCGCTCAGTCATGATCGGCCTCCGGTCCGTGGTCCCGTTCGCGCCAGTCGTCGGGGAGCAGGTGGTCAAGCACGTCGTCCACGGTGACGGCGCCGACCAGGCGGCCGACCTCGTCCACCACGGGCACCGCCATCAGGTTGTAGGTGGCCAGGTAGGAGGTCACCTGGTTCAGGGTGAACTCGGGCTTGATCGGGTCGATGGAGGTGTCCATGACGCCGCCGAGCAGCGCGGACGGCGGCTCGCGCAGCAGCCGCTGGAAGTGGGTGAGGCCGAGGTAGCGGCCGGTGGGCGTCTCGATGGGCTGCCGGGTCACGTAGACCTGCGCGGCCACCGTCGGGGTGACGTCCCGCTGGCGGATGTGGGCCAGGGCCTCGGCGACCGTGGCGTTCGGGGGGAGCACCACGGGCTGGCTCGTCATGATGCCGCCCGCGGTGTCCTCCGGGTAGACCAGCAGCCGCCGYACCGACGCGGCCTCCTCCGGCTCCATCAGCGCCATCAGCGCCTCGGCCTGCTCGGGGGGGAGGTCCTGGAGCAGGTCGGCCGCGTCGTCGGGGTTCATCTCCTCCAGCACGTCGGCGGCCCTGCCCGGGGCGAGCCGGCTCATGATGCCGATCTGGTCGCGCTCGGGGAGCTCTTCGAGCACGTCGGCCAGCCGTACGTCGTCGAGGGCCGCGGCCACCTCGACGCGTCGCTTGTCCGGCAGCTCGTGCAGGGCGCTGGCCAGGTCGGCGGCGCGCATCGTCTCGAAGGCGACCAGCAGGTTGGCCGCCCCCTGGTCCTTCTGCACGGCGCCGAAGCCCTTGACCTCGGCCCAGTCCACGATCCTGGTCGGGCCGCGCCGCCGCAGCCCCATGCCCGATCCGCCCCTGACCAGCGCCACCTTGGTGATCGTCCACTCGGCGCGCCGGTTCTCCTCCATGGCCAGGTCCAGAACCGTCATCCGCTCGCCCTCGACCTCCACCTCCAGGTCGAGGATCTCGCCGATGGCCAGCGTCTCCGTCGCCCGCTGCTCGAAGCGGCGCACGTTGATCTGGCCGCTGAAGACGACCGACCCGGCCTCGATGCCCCGGACCCGGGTGATGGGCAGGAAGACCCGCCGCCGGGGCTGGACCTCGACGACCAGCCCGTGCACGCGCGGCGGGGTGGTGCCGGCGATGGCCACCACCACGTCCCGCACCCGCCCGATCTGGTCACCGGCCGGGTCGAAGACCGGGGTGCCGGCGAGCCGTGCGATGAAGATCTTCACATTTGAAGCGTAGGCGGCGTCCTGGCGGCGCCGGTTCAAGGCACGCTCACATTTCGGACGCCCCCTTGCTGGGATCCGACCCGTCGTGACAGCATCAAAACGACCATACGGTAGTTACATGGATGGTGTCTTATGAGGCGTGCCGGTCTGCTGATCGCGTTTGCGTCGTCCTGGTGTTTCGCCTTCTCCGGGCCCATGGCCAAATATCTGGGCGCCGCGGGGCTGGCTCCGCTGGAGTCGGTCTGGGTGCGGATGGCGGGCGCCGGGCTGCTGCTCGCCGGCGTCCTCGCGGTCGTCAGACCCCGGGCGCTGCGCATCCCGCGCTCGCGGCTGCTGTTCTTCCTGGCCTACGCCGTGATCGCGGTCGCCGGCGTGCAGGCACTGTACTTCGCGGCGATCACCCGGCTTCCGGTGGGCGTCACCCTGCTGATCGAGTTCACCTCACCGGTGCTGGTCGTGCTCTGGGTCCGGTTCGTCCGCCGGGTACGGCTGCCGCGCGCGGCCTTCGTCGGCGCCGTGGTCGCGGTGATCGGGCTCGGCATCGTGGTCGAGGTCTGGTCGGGCCTGGCCCTGGACCCGGTGGGCCTGCTGCTCGCCTTCGGCGCGGCGGCGTGCTCCGCCGGATACTTCCTGCTCAGTGACGGCTTCGGCGACGACGTCGACCCGCTCGGCCTGATCGCCTGGGGCCTGCTGGGCGCGGCCCTGGTGCTCGTCCCGATCTCCCAGCCGTGGGACATCCCGTGGACGGCGTTCACCCGGACAGTGGCGCCCGAAGGCGGCTCCGCCCTGCCGGCACTGGCGGCGGCGATCTGGATGATCGTGATCGCCACGGTCGTCGCCTACATCCTCGGCGTCACCGCGGTCCGCCGCCTGTCGGCCGCGATCGGGTCCACCGTCGCCTCGCTGGAGGTCATCACCGGCGCGGTGATCGCCTGGATCCTGGTGGGAGAGGCGCTCGGGCCCTTCCAGATCGCCGGCGGCCTCATCGTCCTGTCCGGCGCCTACCTGGCCCAGCGGGCCACGGCCGTCGTGCCACCCGCCCCGGTGGAGGTCAGGGAGCCGGTTCGCGCGGTGTGAGCCGTACCACCTGCGACCGGGCGGCCCAGCGGTCCGTCAGGCCCGCGCCGTCGACGGCGTTGAGCCGCTCCTTGGCGAGCGCGGCCACCGCCTCGACGGCCTCCGCCTGGTCCACCACCTCGACGGAGGCGTCGAAGACGACCAGCCGGCCGCCGTTGTCCTTGCTCCGGAGCGTCACCCGGACCTCGCCGGACTCGGCGAGGCCGGGCAGCGACTGCTCGCCGCCGCCGGTGACCACGTAGATCGCGCCGTCGTGCCAGGCGTGCCAGGCCAGCCGGGGCCGGTCCAGCGAAAGCCACAGGACCCCCGACTTCTTGGCGCCCTCTTCGATCACACCCATGAGACGAATGTACGGCCTGCGCCCTCCCGGGGCGGAGGGCGCGGGCCGTACGCGGTCACCGGACCAACGGCCGGAGAGCTTCCACGCCACCGGCGGCGGGCCGGCCACGAGCGCGATGCCGCGGACGCGGGAGCCCGGCCTGTCGTGCGGGGCGGGACGGCCGCTAGCGTGTGCCCATGCGCTCGCGACGTTCGTGCCTGGCGGTGCCGGGCAGCAACCCCCGCTTCCTGGAGAAGGCCCAGGGCCTGCCCGCCGACGAGGTCTTCCTCGACCTGGAGGACTCCGTCGCGCCGCTCGCCAAGGAGGGGGCGCGCAAGAACATCGTGGCGGCCCTGCGCGAGGGCGACTGGTCCGGCAAGACGCGGGTCGTGCGGGTCAATGACCTGGGCACGCAGTGGACCTACCGGGACGTCATCGAGGTCGTGGAGGGCGCGGGGGAGTTCCTCGACTGCCTGATGCTGCCCAAGGTGGAGGACCCGACCCAGGTGGTCTGGCTCGACACGCTGCTCACCCAGATCGAGAAGGCCAACGGCCTGGAGGTCGGCGGGATCGGCATCGAGGCCCAGATCGAGAACGCCCGGGGCCTGGTCAACGTGGACGCCATCGCCGGCTCCTCCAGGCGCCTGGAGACGCTGGTCTTCGGCCCCGCCGACTTCATGGCCTCGATCAACATGCGGACCCTGGTGGTCGGCGAGCAGCCGCCCGGCTACACCGAGGGCGACGCCTACCACTACATCCTGATGCGCATCCTGATGGCCGCCCGCACCCACGACCTGCAGGCCATCGACGGCCCCTACCTGGCGATCAAGGATCTGGACGGCTACCGCCGGGTGGCCGGACGGGCCGCGGCGCTCGGCTTCGACGGCAAGTGGGTGCTCCACCCCACCCAGGTCGAGGCCGCCAACGAGGTGTTCTCGCCGTCGCAGGAGGACTATGACCGCGCCGAGCTGATCCTCGACGCGTACGAGTACTACACGACGGTCGAGAAGCGCGGCGCGGTCATGCTCGGCGACGAGATGATCGACGAGGCGTCCAGGAAGATGGCGCTGGTGGTGGCCGCCAAGGGCAGGGCGGCGGGCCTCGGGCGGACCACCGCCTTCACACCGCCTACAGCGTGATCCCGATCGTGGTGAAGAACCACAGCGAGGAGGTCAGCCAGAGCCCGGTCAGGGCGGTGAACGTCAGCCCGCCCAGCACCGGGAGGGTCCAGCCGGGCAGCCCCCGCCTGGGCAGCGCCAGCATCTTCGCCGTGAACACGCCGTAGAAGAAGCAGCCCAGCAACGAGTGGATCATCACCCGGGGCGCGTCGAACTGGGCGCCCAGCGCGTACAGGCAGTGGAACGCCACCGGGACCGTCAGCAGGAACGCCGCCCGGCCCGACCAGCGGTGCAGGGTGCCGATCCACGGCGCCTCCAGCTTGATCCGGCCCCACATGACCAGCGCCGAGAGAAGCTGGACCACTCCCAGCACGAACGCTCCGGTCGTGAGCCAGGCCTTCATGGCCAGCGGCCCGGAGAAGCCGGCCGGGCCGATCGCGTACCCGGTGGGCAGGTGGACGCGGCCGTACACGCCCAGCCCGACGGCGATCAGGCCACCCACGGCGAGCGGCACGAGCAGCGGGGCGAGGTTCTGCCTCCGCGGGACCTGCGAGACCTGTGAGACCTGTGTGTCAGCCATCAGAACTCTCCAATGAACTCGTCGACGTCCTCGGGGTCGACGGCCTGGCCGTTGACGGTCGCGTTCCCGCCCGGCTCCGGGATCGCCACGTCGGCGGGCTCGCCGTCGACGAGGGTCAGCCCGACCCGGCTGCCGTCGTCCAGATAGATCCAGCCGGCCCGTACCTTCGCGCCGCGGACGACCGCGCTCGCCCGGTAGAGCCCGGAAGGCTTCTTCACGGTGGGCGCGCCGAAGTCCCACCGCCTGCCGCCGAACTCCAGCTCCCCGGCGGCCCGGCCCCCGCCGAGCCGGGCCACGACGGAGGCGCCGCCCGGTCCGGACAGGACGACCCTGCCGTCGGCGGCCCTGCCCCGGAGCCAGGCCTCGACCCTGCCGTCGCAGAAGTAGGCGATCGCCTTGCCGTCGCGGACGGAGATGGCGATGAGCCCGCCGTTGCCCCTGACCCGCCCGGCGTAGTCGGCCTTCGCGGGCGTGGGCCTGGCGGTCCTGGTGGCCTCGGGGGTGGCCGGCGCCTGCGGGGCGGCCGGTGTCCGCGAGGCGGTCGAGACCGCCTCGGCGGGGACGCCGCGGGCGTCGACGTTCTGCGCCGCCGGTGTGGTGATGACGCTGAGCACGCCGAGTGCGACCGCTGTCGCCGCTCCGGCCGCCAGTGTGTGGACGGGCCCCAGCCGTTTCATCGTCTGCTCCCTGGGGTGGTGGTTTCCTCCCGTCAGGTGTACGCCCGCCGGGCGCGGGCGTCTGTGAACTAATCCGCACAAGGACGGAAGTCATGCGGGAGCCGGGTGTCCACACCGTGGACAGCGATCTCGGATTTACAGCGGCAAACAGTGATAATTCCGGCGCTGAACCGATAAATCTGACTAGAGAGGTCTCGTCATCGCGGCTCCGACGTGTTGCTCTTGACTGTGTACGGCCAAGCCTCGATCACCCGGAAGGTGGCAGGTGATCGTTCCGACGGAACGGGGTAGTAGTAGGGTCGCGTGCGATTTGCCGCTCCCGTAGGGGGTTGCGGCAGAGTGTCACGGAGACGGCTGGAACGGTCCGGGGTGGTGACCCCGGGCGCAAACGGGCTTCCTACAGGAGGTGCTGAGCGTGGCCTCGGGCCCCCACGACCCGCGCTCGCGAGAGTGGCCGGCGGACGACGGCGGCCACCGCGACGACGCGACGCCCCCGATCAGGTCCCAGGAGCCCCAGGAGTCCCCGCCGACGATCCAGCAC
>NZ_NGFP01000312.1 GCF_002149035.1 Streptosporangium minutum | reverse complement strand
GCTGTAGGGAGGCTGGGGGGCGGACGCGGGCTGGGCCTGCTGGGAGTGGCCGCCCTGCTGGTAGGCCTGACCGCCCTGCGACGCCTGGTCCTGCGGCTGGAAACCCTGCTGCGGCATCTGGTCCTGGGACTGGAAGCCCTGCTGCTGCGGCATCTGGTCCTGCGGCTGGAAGCCCTGCTGAGGAGCCTGACCGCCCTGGGAGTAGGCCTGACCGCCCTGGAAAGCCTGGTCCTGCGGCTGGAAGCCCTGCTGGGGGGCGGACGCGGGCTGGGCCTGCTGGGAGTGGCCGCCCTGCTGGTAGGCCTGACCGCCCTGCGACGCCTGGTCCTGCGGCTGGAAACCCTGCTGCGGCATCTGGTCCTGGGACTGGAAGCCCTGCTGCTGCGGCGCCTGGTCCTGGGACGGGAAGCCCTGCTGCGGTGCCTGGCCCTGCGGCTGGAAACCCTGCTGCTGCGGCATGTGGTCCTGGGACTGGAAGCCCTGCTGAGGAGCCTGACCGCCCTGGGAGTAGGCCTGACCGCCCTGGAAAGCCTGGTCCTGCGGCTGGAAGCCCTGCTGGGGAGCCTGACCGCCCTGGGAGTAGGGCTGCCCGCCCTGCGAGGTGTGGCCCGGGGAGACGTACTGCTCCTGGGGGCGGTCGAAGCCGCCCTCGGAGCGGAAGCCCGCCGGGCGGGAGGCGGCCGGGGCCGCCTTGGGCAGCAGGTAGAGCAGCGCGACCACGGCCAGGGCCAGGCTGGGCAGGCCGACGAGGAAGAACTCGATCTTCCGCCCGAAGTCCAGGTCACCGCTGAACAGCCCGCCGAACAGCCCGACCACGCCGAACAGCGCGGCGAGCCCGAGCGTGGCCACGGCGACGTAGACCATCACCTTCAGCCGCGCGATCACCGGGCCGAGATGGCCGGCCAGCAGCACGGCGCCGACCGACAGCGCCACGGTGACCGGCGAGGTGAAGTCGTCCATGTATCCGGCCGCGCGGAGGCCGAAGGACGATCCGCCCAAGGAGGATCCCCCGAACAGCAGCCGCTCGACGCCGACGAGAACACTCATGGACGCGATGGCGGTCATGAGCCACGCGGCCGGTTCTCGGAGCCGGCCTGCCTCGAGGTTGATCACATCTACCCCCATGGGTCCTTTGGTAAACCCCGGTCAGTTTTGCACATGGCTGCCTTTGGTGTCGGGCGACCCAAGAACCCCATGAATCCCTTATGTGTTTCATTGCACCCTATTGGCATATATTTCGGACACCCCCCGAGGCAACCCTGCCAGCGGAGACAGTCCTCGTAACGATCAAGACAAGGCGCCGCCCACCCCGGCGGCAAGCCCTTCGGATCGACGCGTCCGAGGCAGTGGAAGACTGGACGGCATGCGCATCGTGTCCCTCGCCGGCGGAATCGGCGGCGCCCGCTTCCTCCGCGGCCTGCTCACCGCGGCCCCCGACTCAGAGATCACCGTCATCGGCAACACCGGTGACGACATCACCCTCTACGGCCTGCAGGTCTGCCCCGACCTGGACACCGTGATGTACACCCTGGGCGGCGGCATCGACGAGGAGCAGGGTTGGGGCCGGCGGGAGGAGACCCACGTCGTCAAGGAGGAGCTGGCCGCCTACGGCGTCGAACCGCAGTGGTTCGGCCTGGGGGACCGCGACTTCGCCACCCACATCGTGCGCACCCAGATGCTCAAGGCCGGTTACCCGCTGTCCGCGGTCACCGAGGCGCTGTGCGCGCGCTGGGAGCCGGGCGTGCGGCTGATCCCGATGAGCGACGACCGGACCGAGACCCACGTGGTCATCTCCGACGGGCAGGGCCGCCGGGCCGTCCACTTCCAGGAGTGGTGGGTGCGGCTGCGCGCCTCCGTCCCGGCCGAGCAGATCATCCTGGTCGGCGCGGACCAGGCCCGCCCCGCCCCCGGTGTGCTGGAGGCCATCGCCGAGGCCGACGTGGTGATCCTGCCGCCGTCCAACCCGGTGGTCAGCATCGGCACGATCCTGCAGATCAAGGGCGTCCGCGAGGCCCTGGAGGCCAAGACGGTCGTCGGGGTCTCCCCCATCGTCGGCGGCGCCCCGGTCCGCGGCATGGCCGACGCCTGCCTCACCGCGATCGGCGTGGAAACCACCGCCCAGGCGGTCCTGGAGCTGTACGGCTCGCCGCTGGTGGACGGCTGGCTGGTCGCCGAGGAGGACGGCGGGGTCGCCCTTGACGGCGTCCGCGTCGAGGCCCGCCCTCTGATCATGCATGACGTCGAGTCCGCCGCCGCCATCGCCCGCGCCGCCCTCGACCTGGCCACCGAGCTCGCGGCCCGGCCGGGTGGATCCACCGCGCCGCAGGGCGAGGACGCCCGATGAGCAGGATCCGCCGCAAGCACGACAACCGGCCCGACGCCAGGCTGGAGATCTTCCCCGTCCCCGGGATCCCCGAGGTGCGGGAGGGCGACGACATCGGCGAGCTGATCGCCACGGCCATGCCCGACCTGCGCGACGGCGACATCCTCGTGGTCACCTCGAAGATCTCCAGCAAGGCCGAGGGCCGGGTCCGCCGGGGTGACAGCCGGGACGAGGCGATCGCCGCCGAGACCACGCGGGTCGTCGCCCGCCGGGGCGAGACGGTGATCGCGCAGACCGCGCACGGGTTCGTCATGGCAGCCGCCGGGGTGGACGCCTCCAACACCGAGCCCGGCACCGTCGTGCTGCTGCCCGTCGACCCGGACGCCTCCGCCGCGGCCATCCGGGCGAGCATCCGGGAACGGCTCGGCGTGCCGGTCGGCGTGATCGTCTCCGACACCTTCGGCCGCCCCTGGCGCAACGGCCAGACCGATCTCGCCATCGGCGTGGCGGGCGTGACCCCCGCGCTCGACTACCGGGGCCTGTCCGACGACCACGGCAACGCGCTGGAGGTCACCCTGACCGCGATCGCCGACGAGTTCGCCGCGGCCGGAGACCTGGTCAAGGGCAAGGTCGCGCAGACCCCGGTGGCGGTGATCCGGGGCATGGCCGAATACACCACCGAGGAGGACGGCCCGGGGATCCGCGAGCTGGTCCGCCAGTCCGAGGACGACATGTTCCGGTACGGCTCGCGCGACGTGGTCTTCGCCCGCAGGACCATCCGCGAGTTCTCCGGCGAGCCGGTGGACGGGGCCAAGGTCCGCCGGGCGGTGGACGCCGCGATCGCCGCCCCCGCCCCGCACCACACGACTCCGTGGCGGTTCGTCCTGCTGGAGTCCGCCGGGATCCGGGAGAAGCTGCTCGACGCCATGCGTGAGGCGTGGATCGCCGACCTGCGCGGCGACGGTTTCTCCGAGGAGTCGATCGCCAAACGGGTCCGGCGCGGAGACGTGTTGCGCGCCGCGCCGTACCTCGCGGTGCCGTGCCTGGTCATGGACGGCTCGCACACCTACCACGACGACCGGCGCAACGCGGCCGAGCGGGAGATGTTCGTGGTCGCGACGGGCGCCGGGGTCGAGAACTTCCTGGTCCAGCTAGCGGTGGAGGGGCTGGGCTCGGCCTGGGTCTCCTCCACCATGTTCTGCCGCGACGTGGTCCGCGAGGTGCTCGACCTGCCCCCGGGCTGGGACCCGATGGGCGCCGTGGCGATCGGCCATCCGGCCGCCCCGCCCCGCGACCGCGCGCCCCGGCGGGCGGCCGATTTCATCGTCGTCCGCTAGCGCTCCGGGAGCGCCGCACCGAGGGCGCCGCTCCGCCGCCGGCCATGCCCGCCGGCGGAACGACGCCCTCGGAACCCCGTCAGTGCCGGATCGCGTTCGCGACCACCGCGACCAGGATCAGCGCCAGCAGGCCGACCCCGATCATGCCCCGGACCGCCGCCCACGCCGCCGACTTCGCACTCGGGATCTTCTCCGCCGCCTCGGCCGCCGCCTGGATCGCCTTGCCCCACCCCGACCAGGTGTCCAGCGTCCGCTGGAAACGTCGGCCGACGAAGAACACGACCGTCGCGATCACCACGAGGATCAGGATCCGGCCGTCCGAGCTGCCCATCGGCGCACACCTACCTTGGGGGGAGAAGCAGGGTTTCATCACGGGAAGCGGGCGGACGGCTACGACAGCCGCGCGATGGCGAACACGATCGTGACGATCACGATGAGCATCAGGATCCGACCGTCTGCAGTGTCCATCGACGCCCTCCGACACGAGGAAGCAGGATTTCGTCACCAAGAGTAGTTCAATGACTACAGAAATGCCAAGAACTATCTCCTTCGCCCCTCCGTGGAAAACCTCCCGGACGGACGCCGCCCCGCCCGGTCAGGCCGCCGTCCCCCCGGCACCCGGCACAGGCGCGGTCACGGAGCCTTGGGACACGCGGGACGACGCGTGCGGGCGGTCACGGAGCCTTGGGACACGTGGGGTGGCACAGGCGGCGGGCCAGAGCGGACAGGAAGACGTCGATGATCTCGTTGGGCTCCCGGGCGATGTGCAGGGAGCCGTTGGTGATACCGGTCACCTGCCCGAGGGCGGCGCGGTCCAGGTCGTCGCCGAAGGCCAGCACGACGATCTGGACCGGGTGCACCGGGTCCCACTCGTCTCTGAGCCGCTCCGCCAGCTCGCCGCTCGACAGCCCCTTGCCGTCGTCCCTGCCCGCGGTGATGACGAGCAGGGTGTTGTTCATCCCCTCGTCGTAGGAGTCGGTCACCTCGCGGAACCCGGCGAGGATCGAGTCGTAGAGGGAACTGGGCAGCTTCGGGTCGGCGCGCAGGGTGCGGGTCAGCTCCTCCAGGCGGCTGCGCCGGATGACCTGTCCCCCGTCCGGCTCCAGGATCGGGCCGAGCCGTACCCGCTCGCGGTGGTCCCTGCCCTTGGCCGCGGCGAACTCCCACATGCCCATGTGGGTGGAGTTGGGGAAGAGCTGCAGGCCCAGCCTGGCCGCTTCGAGCGCGACGGTGAGCTTGTTCCTGCCCTTCTCCCCCTTGATCGGCTGGGCCATGTGCTTGCCGGTGTCGGCCAGGACCAGGATGTTGGTCGGCGGGGCCAGCCTGCTCCAGGCCTCCAGCGCCTCGTCGATCATCGCGGGCAGGATGGCCGGCCGGGTGCGGGGCGCCTCGGTGGGGATCTCGGGTCCGGGTGAGTATGGCCCCTGGGCGCCGTCCGCCGAGCGGAAGCCCGCCCGCCGTACGGCGTCCTGGGTCTCCGGGGAGCGCAGCCAGGTGGCGAAGGCCCGCGATCCGCTCGCCTTCGTGCTGTCGGCGGAGGTGACCACGTAGGGGTAGTCCAGGTTGATGGTCCCCTCGCGGGGATGGAGCGCGACCACCGGGTCGCCGGACGGCAGGCGGTTGTGCGTCCACACCGACTGCTCGGGGACGATCACCACCGGACGCTGCCAGAAGGAACGGTCGTCGACCGCGGCGAGCATGCTCCGGTAGTCGGGAGCCGAACCCGCCTGGGCCCAGCGGACGAACGCGGTGAGCGAGCGGTCGGCCTCCGCCCCGGTGCCGACGACGTCCCTGGCCGCGGCCACCGTGGCGATCCCGGCCCCGGCGAGCGAGGGGTCCGGGACGCGGACCACGTCGGGCTCGTCGGCGTTGGGCCGGATCCGGCCCCGGGTGGTCGCCGGGAAGACCATCCGCCAGTTCATGTCGGTCTTGCCGACCGCGAAGCGCTGGGCGAGCGACTTGCGGGTGGCGAAGACCAGGGGCGAGGTGGCCATCACGGTCTCGGTGCCCGCCAGGTTCCCGGCGCCCTGCTTGCGCGCGAGCCGGATCCAGGCCGAGGAGTCGGTGATCCAGCCGCCGGGGCGCTCGCTGAGCACCCCGGCGGTGCCGCCGATCAGGGTGCGCAGCACGGTGGCGGGCGGCTGTTCCGTGACCTGGACCAGCACGCACCGGCCGTCGACGCCGATCCTGCTCCGGTTGAACCGCCCGGCGGCCTCCATGACCGTCGGCGCGATGTCCACCGCGGAGGCGACGCCGACCAGCACCGGGTCCCGGGGCGAGCACCGCCCCTCCCCCGGGCCGAGCACCAGGACCAGGCTCCCGGTCAGGGCGACCGCTGCCGCGACCGCCGCCAGCGACAGGCGGAGACGCACCTGCCCCCGGCGCGTCTCGGCGCCGGGGGCCACACGGTGTCGACCGGAAGAGGGCACGCGGGGACCTCTCGCTTCAGGGAAGTGACAATTGTCGCAATGAACCCCTTACGCCGCGCAAGTCAAAAGAGAACTTGTTATAGGCGCCCCAGCGGCACGAAGTTACGCACACTTTGACAAACTCCATCGCTCGCCGCCGCCGCGGCCAGCCGCTCCCCGTCCGGCACGCCGTAGGAGGTGGTCCGCTGCCGGAGCGGCCGGCCGGTCGGGGCGACCATCGCCACGATGTCGCTGATCGTCTTGAAGGAGCCGTTCTCCGACCCCGCCATCCGGCTGATCGTCTCCTCCATCAGCGTGCCGCCGAGGTCGTTGACCCCGCCCTGGAGCACCTCGCGGCACAGGCCGTCCTGGAGCTTCACCCAGGAGCACTGGATGTTCTTGATGGCGCCGTGCAGCAGGATGCGGGCCAGCGCGTGCACGGCCCGGTTCTCCCGCGCCGTCGGCCCCGGCCTGGCGATCCCCGCCAGGTAGATGGGCGCGCTGTGGTGGACGAACGGCAGCAGCACGAACTCGGAGAACCCGCCGGTCTCCTCCTGGATGCGGCGGATCAGCCGGATGTGCTGGACCCAGTGGGCGTGGTTGTCCACGTGGCCGTACATCATCGTGGAGGTCGTCGGGATGCCGACCCGGTGCGCGGTGGAGATGACCTCCACCCACTCCCTGGTGGGCAGCTTGCCCTTGGTCAGCACCCAGCGCACGTCGTCGTCGAGGATCTCGGCCGCGGTCCCGGGGAGCGAGTCGACGCCCGCCTCCCTGGCCGCGACCAGCCAGTCCTCGATGGACAGGTTCGTACGGCTGGCGCCGTTGATGACCTCCATCGGGGAGAAGGCGTGGACGTGCATCTGCGGCACCCGCGCCTTGACCGCCCTGGCGATGTCGAAGTAGGCGCTGCCGGGCATGTCCGGATGGATGCCGCCCTGCATGCACACCTCGGTCGCCCCCGCCTGCCACCCCTCCCAGGCCCGGTCGGCGACCTGCTCCAGGCTCAGGGTGTAGGCGTCGGCGTCGGTACGGCGCTGCGCGAAGGCGCAGAACCGGCAGCCGGTGTAGCAGACGTTGGTGAAGTTGATGTTCCGGTTCACCACGTAGGTCACCTCGTCGCCGACCGCCTCCCTGCGGAGGTCGTCGGCGATCCGGCACAGCTCCTCCAGCGCCGCGTCGTCGGCCCCCACGCCGTTGTGGTCGCCGGCGACGTCGAGGAGGGCGAGCGCCTGCGCGTCGGTCAGCCGGGCCGGATCGGCGGCGGCCTGCCGCAGGGCCTCCCGGACCTCACCGAGCCGGACGGCGGGCTCCCCGGGCTCCCCTGGCGCCGCGGGGGCCGGGAGCCGCTCCCTGAGGGCCTCCCAGTCGCCGTAGACGTCGTCGAAGTCGTCACGGCGGTCGCTGGTGCGGCCCTCGGTGTCGACGGCCGTGTGCAGGTCGGTGCGGCCCAGGGAGACGAAGCCGCCGTCCGGCTCCTGCCAGGGACGGCCGGCGAGGACGGCGTCCTCGCGGGCGAGGCCCGTCTCCGGGTCGGCCAGGGCGGCCACGTGCGCGTTGAGCCGAGGGTCGAGCCAGGGCTCACCGGCCAGCACGTACTCGGGGTAGATGGTCAGCCGCTCGCGCAGGGCGAACCCGGCGGCGGCGGTGCGGGCGGCGAGGTCGTCGATCTGGGGCCAGGGGCGCTCGGGGTTGACGTGGTCGGGCGTCAACGGGGAGATCCCGCCCCAGTCGTCGATCCCCGCCCTGATCATCAGCTCGTACTCGGAGTCGACCAGGTTCGGCGGCGCCTGCACCCGCATCTTGGGCCCCAGCACCAGCCGGGTCACCGCGATCGTGGCGGCCAGCTCCTGCAGGTCCGCGTCCGGCATGCCGCGCATCGCGGTGTCCGGCTTGGCGCGGAAGTTCTGAACGATGATCTCCTGGAGCCCGCCGTACTCGCGTGCCACCCGGCGCAGCGCGAACAGCGACTCGGCCCGGTCCTCGACGGTCTCGCCGATGCCGATGAGGATGCCGCTGGTGAACGGCACGTTGGTCCGTCCCGCGTCCTCCAGCACGCGCAGCCGTACCGCGGGGTCCTTGTCCGGCGAGCCGTAGTGCGGCTGTCCCTTCTCCTCGAACAGCCGCCGCGAGGTCGTCTCCAGCATCATGCCCATCGACGGCGCGACCGGCTTGAGACGCTGCAGGTCCTGCCAGGTCATGACCCCGGGGTTGAGGTGCGGCAGCAGCCCGGTCTCCTCCAGCACCCGGATGGCCATCGCGCGGACGTAGGACAGCGTGTCGTCGTAGCCGTGGGCGTGCAGCCACTCGCGGGCCTGGGGCCAGCGGTCCTCCGGCCGGTCGCCCAGGGTGAACAGCGCCTCCTTGCACCCCATCGCCGCACCCTGCCGGGCGATCTCCAGCACCTGGTCGGGGCTGAGATACATGCTCTCCAGCTTGTGGGGAGCGGTGGCGAACGTGCAGTACCCGCATCGGTCGCGACAGAGCCGGGTGAGCGGGATGAAGACCTTACGGCTGTAGGTGACGATCCCTCGCCGTCCGACGGCCTCCAGCCCCGCGTCCCGCACCCGTCCGGCGTGTTCGAGCAGGGTGTCGAGGTGGGCGTCTCTGGCGTGCAGCAGGACGGTGGCTTCGGTGAGGTCGAGAGCTTTTCCGTCGCGGGCGCGGGCCAGTGCCCGGCGCATCGCTGTATCGGTGGGGTTCACGCTCATGAGCGCACATTACGGCGCGCCGCCAAGCCAACCGGAGGCGGGTACCGGATCGCGGGCCGGACAGTTCAGCATCACTAAAGCGTGCGGTCAAGTAAATCTAGATAGACGTAAATGGATGCGGATGCATATATTTATGTCATCCCACCGGACCCATCCAAGGACCTCAGGAGCCGAAAATGATCTGGTTTCTCCTCGCCTTCGCCGCGGTCGCCGTCCTCGCCCCGCTGATCGGAGCCGACACCCGCGACAGCCGTGACTGGCGGGCCGACGAGCCCTCCCCCGACCTCGGCGGGGTCAGAACGAGCGGTAGTCGCGTGCGGCTGTCCTCGGCCCCCGAGCGGGCGGCCGCGCACCGCCCAGCTTCAGCAGCCTGCTGACCCGGTGCCGGTGCCCCCGGTAGGGCGCGAGCAGCCGCAGCATCTCCGCGTCGTCGGCCTCCCTGCCGGTCAGCGACCAGCCGACCAGCGACGCCAGGTGATAGTCGCCCACCGAGATCGCGTCCGCGTCACCGTGCGACCGCTGCCGCACCTCGGCGGAGGTCCACACCCCGATCCCGGGCAGCGCCCGCAGCAGCCGATCCGCGTCGGCGCTGCCCCCGGCCGCCTCCAGCTTCGCCGCGTGCCACGCGGCGTTCACGACGGTCCGCGCCCGTACGGCCTCCGTCCCCGCCCGGTGCCAGTCCCACGACGGGATCGACCGCCACACCTCGGGCTCGGGGAAGACCCGCATCCCCTCGGGCGCGGGCCCCGGTGCGGGCTCGCCGTACCGGCCGAGCAGCCACCGCCACGC
This sequence comes from Streptosporangium minutum, assembly GCF_002149035.1. Taxonomy (GTDB): domain Bacteria; phylum Actinomycetota; class Actinomycetes; order Streptosporangiales; family Streptosporangiaceae; genus Streptosporangium; species Streptosporangium minutum. The sequence goes on along the minus strand of NZ_NGFP01000312.1, from coordinate 214 downwards.
CCGCCAGGCCTCACCGGTCACGACCTTCTGTTCGAGCACGGCGGGCACCAGTGCCTCCAGCACCCGGAAGGTCCGCCCGACCCGGAGCCCGCCGTAACGCCTGGACGCGTCGCGGATCACATCGTGCTCGGGGACGAACCCCGAGAGGTCGTCGTCGACGCCGAGCATCGCGGGGAGCGTCTCCAGCAGCCACCCGGCCCCCGGCCCCCAGGCG
>NZ_NGFP01000311.1 GCF_002149035.1 Streptosporangium minutum | reverse complement strand
GGATCCGGCGCGCCGAGAGCCGACGGGCTCGGCACTGGATAGGGTCAAGGGGGAGGTATCGGCAGAGAAATGACCAGATCGACGCGCGAGCGGATCATCGACGAGGCCCTGCGCCTGTTCGCCGAACGAGGCTACTCGGCGACCTCGGTGGCGGAGATCGAGGCCGCCTCCGGGCTGTCCCCCGGCGCCGGAGGGCTCTACCGGCACTTCAAGTCCAAGTACGAGGTGCTGGCGGCGGCGATGAACGAGCACGCCGCCCGGACCCGGACGCAGATCGCCGAGGCCCTGACCGAGATGAGCGCCGTCGACCCCTCGGTCGACATCGAGGAGCGCCTGGCGCACCTGTGCAAGGCGGGGCTGGCCAAGGTCCGCGAGGAGAGCGAGCTGACGCGCGTCTTCTTCCGCGACCTGAGCCAGTTCCCCGAGCTGGTGGCGATCGTCCGCGAGGGGCTGCTGCAACCCATGTTCGACGCGATCACCACCTGGTTCCGCGCCCAGCCCGAATACGCCGGAGCCGACCTCGACTGGCCCGGGATCGGCGCCGTGCTCGGCGGCGCGGTGGTCCACTACCGGCTTTTCCAGGAGATCGTGGGCGAGCCCCCGGGGCGCGCGGAGCGTGATCGTTTCGTCGCCTCCTGGGTGCGCCTGGCGCTCGGGCTGCTGCCGCGCCCGGCCGTCCAGGCGATCGGCTGAACCGGGGAGGGCCGCCGCTTCCCCCTTCATTCGCGGCCGATCGTATGAAACCGGATTTTCCCCAAGCCCCGCTCTGTCGGTAAGGCCTCCTACCATTGACGGAATGAGCACGGAGTTCACCGAGTGGCTGCGCGGCCGGAGCGATGACCAGTTGCGGGCTCTCGTCGCCGTGCGACCCGAGCTCATCACCCCGGTCCCCGCGCACCTCGAAGGGCTGGCCACGCGGGCGGGCAGCCCGTCGGCGATCGGTCGCGTGCTCGACCGGCTCGACCTGTTCACGCTCTCGGTCATCGAGACGCTGGCCGTGCTCCCGTCGCCGGTCGCCCACCGGACGCTGCGCGCCCAGATGGCCCGCGCGCTGCGGGGCGCGGCGGACCCGGCGTTCCAGGGCGCGCTCAGGGAGACGGTCGAGCGGCTGCGGACCCTGGCCCTGGTCTACGGGCCCGACAAGGCCCTGGCGCCGGCTCCCGGCGTGCGGGAGGTCCTCGAAACGCCCGCGGGGCTCGGCCCGCCGGCGGTGGAGGTGTTCAGGCACCATCCCGCCGAGCGTCTGGCCGAGCTGGCCGAAGACATCGGCGGCGACGGCGACGGCACCAAGGAGACCCTCGCCCGACTGCTCGGCGACCCGGAAATCGTCGGACGGCTGATCCAGGACGTCTCGCCGCAGGCCCGTTCCGCGCTCAACGAGCTGGCCTGGGGGCCGGCCAGCGGCCGGGTGCCCAACGCGCGCCGGGAGGTGCGGACCGCCGACGCCCAGTCGCCGATCGAGGAGCTGCTCTCCCGCGCGCTGCTCGGCGCCACCGGCGAGGAGACCGTCGTCCTGCCCCGCGAGGTCGCCCTGGCCCTGCGCGGCGGCCGGATCCACCGGGACCTCTCCCCCGTCCCTCCGGCGCTCGACGGCGCCGTGCGCGACCAGGGGCTCGCCGACCGCACGGCCGCCGGGCAGGCGTTCGCGTTCACCCGCGCGGTGGAGGAGCTGTGCGAACGGTGGAGCGTCGATCCTCCCGGCGTGCTCCGCAGCGGCGGCCTGGCCGTACGCGACCTGAAGCGGACGTCGGTCCTGCTCGACCTGCCCGAGTGGGTGACGGGTCTGGTCGCCGAAGTGGCGCACGCGGCCGGGCTGGTGGCCGCCAGCGGCGCGGTGGACGGCGAATGGCTGCCCACCCCGGCCTATGACGGCTGGCGGGTGAAGGGCACCGAGGACCGCTGGACGGTGCTGGCCACGACCTGGCTCACCATGGACCGGGTGCCCGGAGTGATCGGCGAGCGTGACGAGCGCGACCGCCTGCTCAACGCCCTCCACCCCGACCTGCGACGCTCGGCCGCCGCCGAGGTCCGCACCGCCACCCTGGGCATGCTCGCCGTCGCCGGCCCCGGTCTGGCCCCCACCCTGGAGTCGGTGCGCGAGCGCCTGGCCTGGGAGCAGCCCCGCCGGCGCGGCGGCCACCGCGACCAGCTGGTGGAGTTCACGCTGCGCGAGGCGGAGCAGATCGGGGTGACCGGCCTCGGCGCGGTCGTGGACCACGGCCGCGCCCTGCTCCCCGGCTGCGACCGCACGATGTCGGCGGGCCGGCTCCTGGCCCCCCTGCTGCCCGAGCCACTCGACCACGTCCTGCTGCAGGCCGACCTGACCGCCGTGGCCCCCGGGCCGCTCACCAGCGATCTGAGGCGGTGGCTGGCACTGGCGGCCGAGGTGGAGTCCACCGGCGGCGCGACGGTCTACCGGTTCGACGAGCGGTCGATCCGGCGGGCGCTGGACGCGGGGCAGAGCGCCGACGAGATGCTGGCCATGCTGGAGCGGCACTCCACCACGCCGGTCCCGCAGCCGCTCGGCTACCTGGTCACGGACGTGGCCCGCCGCCACGGCCGCATGCGCGTCGGTACGGCGAGCGCCTACGTGCGGTGCGACGATCCCTCACTGCTGGACGAGGTGATGGCCGACAGGCGTGCCCTCCCGCTGCGGCTGCGCCGGCTCGCCCCCACCGTGATCGCCTCCAAGACCTCCCGCCCGACCCTGGTCGACTCGCTGCGCGCGATGGGCTACGCGCCGGCCTCCGAGTCCCTGGACGGCGACGTGATCATCACCCAGCTCGACGTCCGCAGGACCGACGGCCAGCCCCTCGTCCGTTCCTCGGCCACGTTCAACGGCCTGGAGGCCGACGTCGTGGCGGCGGCCGTACGCGCCGTCCGCGCGGGCGACGCCGCGCACCGGGCACGCCGGGCGCCCGTGGAGGCCCCCGCCGGCCAGGTCCCGCGTTCCCCCGCGACCGCCACCATCGTCGCGCTGCGCGAGGCCATCCGGCAGGGCTCCCAGGTCTGGATCGGTTACCTCGACTCCCAGGGCAACGCCACCAGCCGGATCCTGGAGCCCGCCCGGATGGAGGGCGGCTATCTCACCGCCTACGACGAGACCCGGGCGGCGGTGCACCGCTTCGCCCTGCACCGCATCACCGGCATCGCCGACATCAACTGATGGGGGGCTTCCTCGATCGCGGATCCGCCACCCCGGTCACGGGGCGGAGACATCCCGCCGTCCATCCTGGTGGGGAGGCTCTCACCCGGTCCGGTCCCCGCCGGATGCGACCGGCGCCATTCGCCTACCGCAGAGGGCATAGGCCCCATATCGTGATATTTCTTGATGTTCCCGGCTCAAGAGAAGCGAGAGATGCACAGTGAGCAGCGGTACGCCCGAGGGCCCCAGCACGAACCCGGATGACTGGAAGAGCCCCTACAGCACCGGCCCCGGCCAGACGCCCGGGTACGGCCAGCAGCCCGAGTACGGCCAGCAGCCCGGCCAGGGCCACCAGCAGCCGGGGTACGGCCAGCAGCCCCAGGGCTACGGTCAGGGTTACGGTCAGGACCAGGGCTACGGTCAGGGTTACGGTCAGGACCAGGGCTACGGCCAGCAGGCTCAGGGCTACGGTCAGGGATACGGCGGCCAGGGCTACGGTCAGGGCTACGGCGACCAGGGCCAGGGCTACGGTCCGGCGGGCTACGGAGAGCAGCCCTACGGGCAGCAGCCGGGCTACGGCTACGGCCCGCCACGCCAGAACAACGAGGGCGTCCGGACCCACGCGATCGTCGCGCTCGTCATCAGCATCGTGCTGGCCCTGAGCTGCTACATCAGCCTCGGCGGCATCGCCGGAGCCATCATGTCCGGCATCGCGCTGGGCAAGGTCGAGTCCGACCCCCGGAGCGCCAGGAACCTCCTCAAGTGGACCTGGATCGGCATCGGCATCAACGTCGGCCTGGTCGTCCTGGGCTTCGGCGCCTTCATCGTCGCGGGTGTCAACGGCGCGTTCGACAACTGAGCGGATATCCGGCGATCGAGCTGATCGGGACTGCCCGGAGGCTTATCTCTGTTGGACATACGGAGCGGGGGGCGTCGAGCCGGGAACGGACCGGCAGGTCCCCGTGCGAGTGCGACCATGGGCTCGCCGGCCGTACACGAGGGAGAAGTCTTTGACCGACGGACCATTGATCGTCCAATCCGACAAAACTCTGCTACTCGAAGTCGGCCACGACAGGGCCGACGAGTGCCGCAAGGCGATCGCGCCCTTCGCCGAGCTGGAGCGTGCCCCCGAGCACGTGCACACCTACCGGATCACCCCGCTGGCCCTGTGGAACGCGCGGGCCGCCGGGCACGACGCCGAGCAGGTGGTCGACGCGCTGATCGGCTACAGCCGCTACCCGGTGCCGCACGCGCTGCTGGTGGACATCGCCGAGACCATGGCGCGTTACGGCAGGCTCCGGCTGGAGAAGGATCCCGTCCACGGGCTCGTCCTGACCAGCACCGACCGGGCCGTGCTGGAGGAGGTGCTGCGCTCCAAGAAGATCCAGCCGCTGCTGGGCGAACGGCTGGGCGCCGACGCGGTGGCGGTGCATCCGAGCGAGCGCGGCAACATCAAGCAGTACCTGCTCAAGCTGGGCTGGCCGGCCGAGGACCTGGCCGGATACGTCGACGGCGAGCACCACCCGATCACGCTGACCGAGGACGGCTGGGAGCTGCGCACCTACCAGCGTGAGGCCGCCGAGGCGTTCTGGCACGGCGGCTCGGGCGTGGTCGTGCTCCCCTGCGGCGCGGGCAAGACGATCGTGGGCGCGGCGGCGATGGCGCACGCCAAGGCCACGACGCTGATCCTGGTGACGAACACGGTCTCGGCGCACCAGTGGAAGCAGGAGCTGATCAAGCGGACCTCGCTGACCGAGGAGGAGATCGGCGAATACACCGGCACCAAGAAGGAGATCCGGCCGGTCACCATCGCCACCTACCAGGTGATGACGACCCGCAGGCAGGGCGTCTACCGCCATCTGGAGCTGTTCGACGCCCGCGACTGGGGCCTGGTCGTCTACGACGAGGTGCACCTGCTGCCCGCGCCGATCTTCCGGATGACGGCCGACCTGCAGGCCCGGCGGCGGGTGGGGCTGACCGCGACGCTCGTGCGCGAGGACGGCCGGGAGGGGGACGTGTTCTCCCTGATCGGCCCCAAGCGCTACGACGCGCCGTGGAAGGAGATGGAGAACCAGGGCTGGATCGCCCCGGCCGACTGCGTCGAGGTCCGGGTGACGCTGACCGACGACGAGCGGCTCGCCTACGCGATGGCCGAGTCCGAGGAGCGCTACCGGTTCTGCGCGACCACGCCGTCCAAGAGCCGGGTGACCGAGGCGCTGGTCCGGCGGCACCTGGACGAGCAGGTGCTGGTCATCGGGCAGTACATCGACCAGCTCGACGAGCTCGGCGAGCACCTGAACGCACCGGTGATCAAGGGCGAGACGAAGGTCAAGGAGCGGGAGCGGCTGTTCCAGGCGTTCCGTGACAAGGAGATCCAGGTTCTGGTCGTCTCCAAAGTGGCCAACTTCTCCATCGACCTGCCGGAGGCTGCGGTGGCCATTCAGGTGTCGGGCACCTTCGGTTCACGCCAGGAGGAGGCCCAGCGGCTCGGCCGGGTGCTGCGGCCCAAGGCCGACGGGGGTGGGGCCCGCTTCTACTCGGTGGTCAGCCGGGACACCGTCGACCAGGACTTCGCCGCGCACCGGCAGCGGTTCCTGGCCGAGCAGGGATACGCCTATCAGATCATCGACGCGGACGACGTGCTCGCCGGGGAATAGCCTCACAAGGCGAACACGCCGTCATCCGTGTCAATCAGGTCCACGAAATACCGCAGGCTTTCGACAAAGAAACCACCCCCTCGCTAGGCCGCGACGGCCACTGGCGACATACCCCCATGATCTGCGGGAGTCACTGGATTTGCCCGGGTTTTTCGCGTTTTTGGAACAGAATCACGGAGGGTGCAAGCGCGGTTACCGAAATGCCGTGTCACCGATGGGTGGAATCCCTTCCGCGAGCACCCAGGTGATCGGCGCGGCGGTCACGAGGGCCGTGGGACGGCTCACGTCGCGGTGGGCCGCGGGGCCCGCCGGAGCCCCGCCGCGCAGCGGGCGGCGACCACCGCGAGCAGGCCGGGAAGCCCGGCTCCCGCGCCCTTCCGGCCCGCGCGTGAGCGGCGGGAGAAAGCATCGCGACCGGTGCGGGCACGGCGGAGGGAAGGCGTTCCCGACGGCGCGGGCAGGACGCGGGGAAGGCCTTCGGCCCTCGGGCGAAAGGAACGGCGACAGGAACGGCGACTTTCGCGACACGGTGCGGCACGGATCAGCCACGGTCGGTATCTCGGGAAGTATCCGCCCGCTCATCGCGACACCCGTCGCGCCCGGAGCCCGGTCCCGCGGTTAATCCTTTTGAGCGCGTGTAGGTCACCGGTAAGCTAGTCGATTCGCTGCCTGATGACCACCACCTCCGTTTATCGACTGGGAGGCGCTTCCGCGTGCCCGCACATCAATTGGCCCCCGACATAACCGACGACCCGGCCGAGACCCTCGCCGCCGAACGCGAACACCTGGCCGCCTCCAGGGCCGCGCTGCGCGCCATGCGCGAGCACGCCCGGTCCCTCTCCTCCGACGCCGCCGGAGACTGGGTCTCACAGCAGATCCTGCAGGCGCTGCTGGACCAGCGGGTGGCGGCGCTCGCCGACCACTCCGGCACCCCGCTGTTCTTCGGCCGCCTCGACCGGGCCGTGGACGACGACCTTCCCGGCACCGTCTACGTCGGACGCAGGCACGTCCACGACGACCGCAGCCGCCCCCTGGTGATCGACTGGCGGGCCCCGGTCTCTCGGGCCTTCTACCAGGCCAGCCCGTCCGATCCGATGGGCGTCGCGCTCCGCCGCCGGTTCGGCTACCACGGCGGCGACCTGACCGCCTACGAGGACGAGCCGCTCGACCAGGGAGGCGCCTCGCAGCACAGCAGGCTCCTCACCGAGGAGATCGAGCGGCCCCGCTCCGGGCCGATGCGCGACATCGTCGCCACGATCCAGCCCGACCAGGACGAGATCGTCCGCTCCGAACTGGGCCGGACCGTCTGCGTCCAGGGAGCCCCCGGCACCGGCAAGACCGCCGTCGGCCTGCACCGGGCGGCCTACCTGCTCTTCACCCACCGGGAGAAGCTCGCCCGCTCCGGCGTGATGATCGTCGGACCCAACCGGGCCTTCCTGTCCTACATCTCCTCGGTGCTCCCCGCGCTGGGCGAGGTCAAGGTCGACCAGACCACGGTCGCCGGGATCCTGGGCGACCACTCGGCCCCCGAGGACCCCGCGGTCAGCGCGGTCAAGGGTGACGCCAGGATCGCGCCGGTGCTCAGGCGCGCCCTGTGGATGCACATCGTCAAGCCGACCGAGGGCGTGCTGTTCACCAAGGGCGTCAACCGCTACCGGGTGGCCGACCACGAGGTCCGCGAGGTCGTCGCGTCGCTGCGGGGGACCACGCGTTACGGCCCCGGCCGGGCGGCTCTCGCCCAGCGGCTGGCCCACCTGGTGCTCGTCCGGATGGAGCAGCGCGGCGAGTCCCCCGACGACCGGGTCCAGGACGCGGTGGCCCGGTCCAAGCCGGTCAAGCAGCTCGTGGAGCAGGTCTGGCCCAAGCTGACCCCCCAGCAGGTGCTCCACCGGCTCTTCAGCGATCCCGAGTTCCTCGCCGCCGCCGCCAAGGACGACCTCACCCCCGCGGAGCAGGCCATGCTCCTGTGGGCCAAGCCGGCGAAGTCCCACCGCTCGGCGAAGTGGTCGGCGGCCGACGGCGCGCTGATGGACGAGCTCGGCGACCTGATCGAGCGGACCGCCCCGCTGGGTCATCTGGTCGTGGACGAGGCCCAGGACCTGTCCGCGATGCAGTTGCGCGCCCTCGGCCGGCGCTGCCGTACCGGGTCGGCCACCGTCCTGGGCGACCTCGCCCAGGGCACGACCCCCTGGTCCGCCCGTTCCTGGGACGAGGTCCTCACCCACCTGGGCTTCGAGGACGGCGCGGTCACCGAGCTGACCCTCGGCTTCCGCGTCCCCCGCGAGGTGCTCGACTACGCCGCCAGGCTGCTGCCCGCCGTCGCCCCGGACCTGGCCGCGCCCCAGTCGCTCCGGCCCGGCGTGGGCTCCCTGTCGGTACGGCCCGCCCCCGACCCGGCCGCGTCCCTGACGCAGGCGGTGCGGGAGGCGCTCGCCCGCGAGGGCTCGATCGGCGTCATCGTCCCGGACGCCTCGGTCGCGGCGGTGTCCGAGATCCTGTCCCAGCTGGACCATCGTGTGCTGAGCCCCGACTCGGTGGAGGAGCACCGTCTCCTGGTCATCCCGGCGACCCTGGCCAAGGGCCTTGAGTACGACCACGTCATCGTGGTCGAGCCGGCCGACATCGTGGACGCCGAACCACGCGGCCTGGCCCGCCTCTACGTGGTCCTGACCCGTGCGGTCACCTCCCTGACAGTCCTGCACACCAGGGAGCTCCCCGCCCAGCTCTGCTAATTTCCGATTTATGGAAATAACGGTGCGAAACGGACGGCTTGCGGACGTCGACGCGTTGCTGTCCTTCTGGATCGAAGCCGCCGAGGGAACCGACCGGCACGACGATCCGGCCAAGGTGGTCGCGCTCATCGAGCGCGACCCCGAGGCCGTCCTCATCGCCGAGATCGACGGGGAGACGGCCGGCACGCTGATCGCCGGCTGGGACGGCTGGCGCGCCCATCTCTACCGGCTGGCCGTCGCCCCCGCCCGCCGCCGCCAGGGGGTCGGGACCGTCCTGATCCGGGCCGCGGAGGAGCGCTTCGCGGAATTCGGCGCGTTCCGCGCCGACGCCATGGTCCTGCACGACAATGTCCTGGCCCATCACGCGTGGAGCGCCGCCGGTTATGCGCCGCAGCCCCAGTGGTCACGATGGGTCAAGGCGCTGAGTTAGGGACCGGTAACGGGTGTCCGGACTTCCGGGGATGCCATGACGTCCCCGGCGGGAACGGACTCTTTACAGACCGCTGAGCACGTGGAAAAGAACGCTGTCCGGCCGTTCGACGCCCCATGAAACGGCCCGCACCGGCGGGAGACGAACAACCGCACCGGCGCCCGGAAGCCGGTGAACGCGGAAAGCACAAGCCCGGGACGCCCGGAAGCCGGTGAACGCGGAAAGCACAAGCCCCGGGAACACGGAAAGAGGCGGCCCCGGCACCTCGGGGTCGCCTCTTTCTGTGAAAGCGCCTGGACTTAGAAGTCCATGTCGCCGCCGCCGGGCATGGCGGGAGCGGCACCGGCCTTCTCGGGCTTCTCGGCGATGACGGCCTCGGTGGTGAGGAACAGCGCCGCGATGGACGCCGCGTTCTGCAGAGCCGAACGCGTCACCTTGGCCGGGTCGATGATGCCCGACTCGAACATGTTGACGTACTCGCCGGTGGCGGCGTTCAGGCCCTCACCGGGGGTGAGGTTGCGCACCTTCTCCACCACGACGCCGCCCTCAAGGCCGGCGTTGACGGCGATCTGCTTCAGCGGCTCCTCAAGAGCCTTGCGCACGATCGCGGCACCGGTGGCCTCGTCGCCGGACAGCTCCAGCTTGTCGAAGGCCTTGGCGCCGGCCTGCAGCAGGGCCACGCCACCGCCGGGGACGATGCCCTCCTCGACGGCCGCCTTCGCGTTGCGAACGGCGTCCTCGATGCGGTGCTTGCGCTCCTTGAGCTCGACCTCGGTCGCCGCGCCGGCCTTGATGACGGCCACGCCGCCGGCCAGCTTGGCCAGACGCTCCTGGAGCTTCTCGCGGTCGTAGTCGGAGTCGGTGTTGTCGATCTCGGCGCGGATCTGGTTGACCCGGCCGGCGATCTGCTCGGCGTCGCCGCCGCCGT
>NZ_NGFP01000310.1 GCF_002149035.1 Streptosporangium minutum | reverse complement strand
GTTGATCTCGCTATGGGTGCGGAGTGCCGGTCCGGCTCCGAGGTCGCTCAAGACGTGGTTCGATCGGAGGCCCCCGAGCGGTGAGGACCCCCCTGACGTGCTGTTATTTGATCGTGACTTGACGTCGTCCATTACGGGCGAGTTACATGTTCCTAACCCCGTAAACGTTTTCAGCAAATCATCGGCGATCGCAGTAAACGTTTACAGAAAGGTGTGGTCTCTGTGAGCGACGGGCCGACGATCACCACGATCGCGGAGCGGGCAGGCGTCTCGATCGCCTCTGTCTCCCGCGTGCTCAACGGGCTGCCGACCCGCGAGGACACAGTGCGCCGGGTGCTCAGCGCGGCCGACGAGCTGGGATACGTCCCCAACTCGGTGGCCCGGTCGCTGAAGTCGCGCCGGACCAACCAGGTGGCCTTCGCCATGGCCGACATCGGCAACCCGGTCTACCTGACGATGGTCCGCGAGATCCAGCCGGTGCTGAAGGCGGCGGGATACCGTCTCGTGCTGCACTCCACGGACGCGGACGTGGCCGAGGAGATCGACGTGCTCCGCAGCCTCGGAGAGCGCTACGTGGACGGGCTCATCATGATCCCGCTGCGGATCGGCGAGGCCCACCTGAAGGCCGTCGAGGCGGCCCGCGCCCCCGTCGTCATCATCGGCTCGGTGCCGGACGGCACGCGGGTGGACAACGTCCGCACCGACTCGCGCACCGGCGTACGGCTGGCGCTGGAGCACCTCCGCTCCCTGGGGCGCCGCCGTATCGGATTCGTCAACGGCCCGCTGGACACGGTCCCCGGCTCGGCCCGGTCCACGGCCTACGCCGAGGGGATCAGGGAGCTCGGCCTGCCGTACGACGAGAACCTGGTGGAGATCGGCGACTTCTACCGCGCAGAGGGGGCGCAGGCGGTGAGCCGGCTGCTGTCCAGGGCGCCCGACCTGGACGCTCTCATGTGCGCCAACGACCTGATCGCGCTCGGCGCGCTGGACGTCCTGCGCCGGGCGGGCCGGCGGGTGCCGGAGGACGTGGCGGTGGCCGGTATGGACGACATCGACCTGGCCGCCGTCGCCTGGCCCTCGCTGACCAGCGTCTCCCTCGGCTCGGCCGAGCGCGGCCGACTGGCCGCCGAACTGCTCCTGGACCGGCTGGGCAACGGCGACCGCGACCCCAAGGTGGTCACCGTGCCGCCCCGCCTCATGGTCCGGGCCTCGACTGTGGGAGAGGAGACCCCGTGACCCTCACCGCCGACCGGCCGGTCAGGACGGCGCCCCCGAAGAAGCCCCGCAAGGGCGGCCGGCAGGGGCGCGAGGCGCTGCTGCTGATGCTGCCCGCCCTGGTGCCCGTGCTGGTGTTCAGCGTGGGGCCGCTGCTCTACGGAATCTTCCTGGCCTTCACCGACGCGCGCTCCGGGCGCAACGCGGTCACCTCCTTCGTCGGCCTGTCGAACTTCGGGGACCTGCTGAGCGACGGTGACTTCTGGGCGTCGTTCCGGATCGGGATGATCTGGGCGGTCTCGGTGACCGTGCTGCAGTTCCTGGCGTCGCTGGGGCTGGCGCTGCTGCTCAACCAGGAGATGCGATTCCGGGGGTTCGCCCGGGTGCTGGCCATGGTGCCGTGGGCGATGCCGCCGGTGGTCATCGGGCTGATGTGGCGGCTGGTCTACCATCCGGACGCCGGGATCCTCAACAGCATGCTGGGCACCGAGGTCGACTGGCTCAACGACTTCTCCATCGCGCTGCCCGCGGTGATCGTCGTCGGGATCTGGACCGGCATGCCGCAGACCACGGTGGTGCTGCTGGCCGGGCTGCAGGGTGTCCCCAAGGAGCTGTACGAGGCGGTCGAGGTGGACGGCGCGGGCGTGTGGCGCAGGTTCTGGAACATCACGCTGCCCCAGCTCCGCCCGGTCATCGTGGCCATCACCTCGCTGGACTTCGTCTGGAACATCAACCAGTTCGGGCTGGTCTACGTTCTCACGCAGGGCGGCCCGGGAGGCCAGACCCGCCTGCCGATGCTGTTCGCCTACGAGGAGGCCTTCCGCTACGGCTTCTTCGGCTACGCGGCCACCCTGGGCGTGGCGATCGTGATCGTCGTGCTGGCCGTGCTGGGCGTCTACCTCTGGCGGCAGATGCGGGAGGCGAGCTGACATGGGCAAGGCATTGCGCTATCTGGCACTGGCCGGCTACATCGTCTTCCTGGCGTTCCCGCTGGTCTGGCTGCTGTCCACGGCGCTGAAGACGCCGCAGGAGATGGCGAGCCTGGACCCGACGTGGATCCCGCGCTCACCGACGCTGACCAACTTCGCCGACGCCTTCTCGGAACAGGACCTGGTCGGCAGCGGGGTGCGCAGCCTCGTCGTCGCGGTGGTCAGCGCGGTGCTCACCGTGATCCTGGCGCTGCCCGCGGCCTACGCGCTGGCCCGGCACCGGTCGATGGTCAACCGGATCGCGATCGGGTGGGTGCTGGTCAGCCAGGTCTTCCCGTTCATCCTGATCATCATCCCGCTGTTCATGGTGCTGCGCAGTCTGGACCTGGTGAACACGCTGCCCGGCCTGACCGTCGTGCACATCACCTTCACGCTGCCGTTCGCGCTGTGGATGCTCCAGGGATACGTGCGTGCCGTACCGCGTGAGCTGGAGGAGGCCGCCGCGGTGGACGGGGCCGGGCGGGTGCGGTCGCTGCTGAGCGTCGTGGCCCCGCTGCTGGCGCCCGGTGTGGTCGCGACCCTGCTGTTCTCGTTCATCTCCTCCTGGAACGAGTTCCTGTTCGCCTTGATCGTCCTCAAGGACCCGGATGTGGCGACCCTGCCGCTGACGCTGGTGAAGTTCACCGGCGCGGAGGGGGTCGTGCGCCTCGGGCCGCTCGCCGCAGCCTCGCTTCTGGCGACGGTCCCGAGCCTGGTGTTCTTCGCATTCATCCAGCGACGGCTGAGGTCCGGCCTGATGGCCGGGGCCGTCAAGGGATAGCCCACCCCCCGATAGGAGAAGTCATATGCGCATGAGGGTCGTGCTGGCCGCAGGCCTCCTCGTTCTGGCCGCCGGATGCGGTTCGGAATCGCCCGCGGCCGCCCCCGGCGAGCCGGTGAAGATCAAATTCCAGAGCCTCGCCTGGCAGAAGGAGTCGATCGCCGCCAACAAGCAGCTCGTCGAGGAGTGGAACAAGGCCAACCCCAAGATCCAGGTCGAGTACATCCAGGGAAGCTGGGACAACGTCAACGACCAGCTCGTCACCTCCTTCGAGGCGGGCGACCCCCCGGACGTCATCCACGACGACTCCCCGGCGCTGTCCGGCTTCGCCAACCGCGGCTACCTGCTGGACCTCACCGACAAGGTCCCGGCCGAGCTGAAGAGCGACATCCCGCAGGCCGCCTGGGACACCGTCACCTTCGGCGACGGCAAGGGCGGGCAGGGCGTGTACGGCGTGCCGTTCCTGCAGGAGTCACAGGTCATCATCGGCAACAAGAAGCTGCTCGACAAGGCGGGCGTGCGCATCCCGACCCCGGACAACCCGTGGACGTGGGACGAGTTCGCCGAGATCTCCAAGAAGCTCACCAAGGGTGACGCCTACGGCGTCGCCTGGCCGATGAAGTCGCCGGTCAACAAGGTGCTCAACCTGGGCCTGAACTTCGGCGGCACGTTCTTCCAGACCGACGCCGCCGGCAAGACGACGGTGAAGGTGGGCGCCGAGGAGCGCGAGGTGCTCCAGCGCATCCACGACCAGCTCCACAAGGACAAGTCCGCCGACCCGTCCGCGCTCGGCATGGGCTCCGCCGACCCGCTGCCCGGCTTCTACGCCGGCAAGTACGCGATGCTGCCCGTCGGCGTCTACCTGCGCCAGCAGGTCGTGGAGCAGGCGCCGGACGGCTTCGAGTGGATCACCCTCCCGCCGCTGAAGGGCGCCACCGCCGAGCAGGGCGCCGTCTCGCAGACGCTGTCGGTCGCCACCGACAGCAAGTATCCCGAGCAGTCGCTGAAGTTCATCTCCTTCTTCCTGAACGGTCCGAACCAGGTCAAGCTCGCCAAGGGCGACTGGCTGCTGCCGACCTCGGTCAAGGCCGCGGGCGACCCGGCCATGACGACCGAGGAGAACGGCTGGAACGTGGCGACCGCATCGGTCAAGAACCTCGTGGTCGCGCCGTTCCTGAAGGTCAACGGCTTCGACGAGTGGAAGAGCAAGGTGGCCACGCCGGCGCTGCAGCAGTACTTCGCCAACAAGATCACCCTTGACGAGACGGCGAAGAAGCTGGTCGACGAGGGCAACAAGGTGCTGGAGCGGTACAACAAGTGACCGTGACGCATCGGGGGCGCGCCCGGGGGTGTCTGCTCGGCCTCGCGGCCGGCGACGCTCTCGGGCGCCCGGCGGAGAACCTCTCACCTGAGCAGATCGCCGCCCGCTGGGGCAGGCTGACCGAGATCGACGGCGGGGGCACCGACGACACCGAATACACCATCTTCGCGGCCTCCCTGCTCGTGCGGCACGGGCACGCGCTGACCCCGCAGGACGTCGCGCTGGCCTACCGCCAAGAGATCATTCCCCTGGTCGACGGCCCGATGAAGGGGGCGGGCTTCTCCGAGCTCGGCGCCATCCAGGCGCTCCGGCGGGGCCTCGAACCGCCGCTGACCGGCCAGTGGCACCGGCACGGCTGGTCGGACGGCCTGGCCATGCGCGCGGCGCCGTACGGGATCTTCGCCGCCGGAGACCCCGGCGAGGCCGCCCGCCTGGTGGAGATCGACGGCAGCGTGAGCAACGCGGGCGAGGGCATCCTCGGCGGCCGCGCGGTCGCCGGGGCGGTGGCCGCCGCGATGACGGGCGCCTCCCCGCAGGAGGTGGTCGCGGCCGGACTCGCCGTGATCCCCGAGGACTCGTGGACCGCCCGCAACGTCAACCGGGCCAGGGAGGCCGTGCTGGACCCCGCCGGATCCGGTGGGGTCGCCGCACGGCTGCACGAGGCGGTCGTGGTCCGGCACTACCCG
This sequence comes from Streptosporangium minutum, assembly GCF_002149035.1. Lineage (GTDB taxonomy): Bacteria > Actinomycetota > Actinomycetes > Streptosporangiales > Streptosporangiaceae > Streptosporangium > Streptosporangium minutum. The sequence continues at coordinate 4,957 of NZ_NGFP01000310.1, read as the reverse complement.
TGGACGGACCTGGCCCCCGAAGCCGTCGCCCTGGCCTTCGCCGCCTACCTGCTGGGCGGGGGAGAGGTGGAGGAGTCCGTGGTGGTCGCGGCGAACCTGGGACGGGACGCCGACACCACCGCCGCCATCGCGGGCGCCCTGGCCGGCGCCGGACGCGGTGAGGCGGCGGTGCCGGAGCGGTGGGCACGGCAGATCGGCCCGGTCGAGGGACGATGCCTGCCGGTGACCGCAGGACGTCACGTGCTCGACGTGGCCGATCAGCTCGTTGAAGGGACGTAGGGCGATGATGCCGGGGGACAGGATCCTGGGGGCGTTCGCCGGGATGGCGATCGGCGACGCGGCGGGATGGCCGTCGTCGCGGCACCGGGCCGGGGTGCACGCGCCGTGGAGCAGACGGCTCCACCGCGAGCTCGACGCCTTCGCCGAGGAGCACCGGGTGACCACGCTGCCGGTGCCGTTCGCGCTCAACCAGCCGGTCGCGCCTCTGGTGATCGGGCCGTCCGACGACGCCGAGTGGCTCGCCTGGACCGCGCTCACCATCGACCAGGACCGTGCGGAGGCGTTCACCGGCCTCGCCGGCAGGGACGACATCAGGGCGCGGATCTCGGTGCGGACCGCGCTGGACAACCTCGCGCGCGGCCTCGGCCCTCCCGCCAGCGGTCACGACAACCCGCACTTCTTCGACGACGCCGCGGTCGTGCGGGCGGTCGCCTTCGGAGCCAGAGGGCTGGACCCGACGGCCGACGCCCGGGTCACCAACGCCGGCGACGGCGTGCTCGGCGCCGTCGCGATGGCCCGCGCGATCGGCGTCCTGGTGGACGGCGGGCAGATGGGCGACGCCGTGGAGGCCGCGCTGGACGCGCTCCCCGACGACACCGTCATCGGCCGCGCGGCCCGTACCGCGCTCGCGGTCGCGCGCCGCGCGGGTGACCCCTTCGGGGCGGTGCCCGCCCTGGACGCGGCGCTGTTCGACCACGTCTACAGCTACGGGGTCGCCGCCGCGGAGACGTTCCCGGTGGCTCTCGCGCTGGCGGAGGTCTCCGGCGGCTCGCCGGGCACCGCCGTGCCGGCCGCCGCCTGCCTGGCCGCCGCGGCGGACTCCGCGCCCGCGCTGACCGGCGCGCTGACCGGCGCGTTCACCGGCCACGGCGCGCTGCCGTCAGGGTGGAGCACCACCCTGACCGGCTGCTGCCTGCCCGAGCTGGCGGGCATCGATCTACTGGACATCGCGAGGGGATGGATCGCTTGACATCCTCCCCGCGGCTGGGCCGGGGGACTCCGGCCTTCTCCCGCCGGGTTTCCTGACCGAATCACGTGGCACCGCGCCGCGTTTCCGCCCCAGAGCTGAAGCCTGGGGTCTCCACGCTGGAAGGATGTAGATGAGTGCTGCAGGTGAGGAGGGTACGCCGGTGAGTGTGACCGCGGGCGGGCTTGAGGACAGGGCCGTCGGATGCGTGGCGGGCGCCGCGGTGGGCGACGCGCTCGGCGGCGCCACCGAGGGCTGGACGCCCGAGCAGATCAGCGAGCGCTACGGCGGGCACGTCGAGGGCCTGGTCCCGCCGTTCTTCGAGGACTGGCGGAACGCCCGGCCCATCGCGCCTTACCACAAGGGCGACGGCCACATCACCGACGACACCCTGATGACGCACGCGCTGATCCGGGTCTACGAGCGGGTAGGCGGCCACCTGGACGCCTACGCGGCGGCCGATCACCTGGTGCCGGAGATGATGGGGGAGAAGCGCTGGATCCCCGAGCTGGAGACCGAGGCGCTCCCGCTGCACCGGGTCTTCCTGGCGGAGAAGTGGCTGGTGCTGCGGCTGCACTACGGCCACGTGGACCCGCGTGAGGCCGGGGTCGGCAACATCGTGAACTGCGGTGCGGCGATGTACATGGCGCCGGTCGGCGTGGTGAACGCCGCCGACCCGGACGCCGCCTACGCCGAGGCGATCGAGCTGGCCGGCGCCCACCAGTCCAGTTACGGCAGGGAGGCGGCCGGGGTGCTCGCCGCCGCGGTGGCCGAGGCCATGCGGCCGGGCGCGACGGCCGACTCGGTGGTCGCCACCTGCCTGCGGCTCGCCCGGGACGGCACGGCGGCGGCCATCGACGCGGTCTGCTCGGCGGCCCGCGACCTCGGCCACTGGGACGGCTCCTTCGAGACGCTGCGCGCGGCCATGAAGCCCTACGACACCGTCGCCGACACCTACCGCGACCAGGGACTCGGAGCCCGTCGCCCGAGCCGCCAGCACAGCATCGAGGAGCTCCCGCTGGCCCTGGCGTTCCTGCTGATCGCCAAGGGCGGCTACCGCGACACCGTCCTCGGCGGCGTCAACTACGGCCGCGACGCCGACTCCATCGCCTCCATGGGCGGCGCCATCGCCGGCGCCCTCGGCGGGCGCGAGGCGGTTCCCGCCGACTGGCTCGACCAGATCGCCACCGCCAGCCGCACCGACCTGGTCGCCCCCGGCCTGGCCCTGGCCCGGGTCGCCCGCCGCGTCCACACCGCCGACCTGGAGCGCCGCCGCGCCCACGAGTCCGCCTTCGCCGCCCTCCTCGGAGACGCCGGATGATCAGACTGACCTGGGTGCAGCCGGAGGACCTGGTCGGGCACGAGCTGCGGCAGGCCGCCGAGGACGGCCGCGAGGTGACGGAGATCGCCGCGCGCTGGCACGCCGCGGGCGGGCACGACGCCCCGCCCCGGGCGGGGGCCTCGCCCGAGGTCCCCCCGGTACGGCTGCGCCGCCTGGCCGAGGACCTGCTCGACGAGCTGGCCGCGCTCCCCTCCCCGCTCCCCGAGCCCTCGACCCTGGCCGGGATCGTCGCGGCCTGCCCGGCATGGCCGTCCGGTCCGCGACGTTCACCGGGGGCGGCCGGCGCCGTGCTCGGCGGCGGGCCGGCGGCCGGCTCCCCGGACCCGCGGGTCCTGGACCGGATGCTGGGGGCGTGGCTCGGCCGGGCGGCGGGATGCGTGCTGGGCAAGCCGGTGGAGAAGATCCCCCGGGAGGGGATCAGGGCGATCGCCGAGGCGACCGGGAACTGGCCCATCCGCGGCTGGTTCACCGCCGAGGGCCTGCCCGCCGAGATCGGCGCGCGGTGGCCGTGGAACCGGCGCAGCGCGGTCAACAGCCTCGCCGAGAACATCGACGGCATCCCCGAGGACGACGACCTCAACTTCGCGCTGCTCGCGCTGGCCCTGCTGGAACGGCACGGCCGCGCCTTCACCACTGAGAACGTCGCCCAGTTCTGGCTGGACGAGCTGCCCGGCGGGCGGGTGTTCACCGCCGAGCGCGCCGCCTACCGCAACCTGCTGACGGGCCTGGAACCGCCCGCCGCGGAGGGCGGGGACGCCGCGGATCGGCGGGGCGGAGCCGTCCCCGCCTCCACGGCGACCTTCCGCAACCCGTTCAGGGAGTGGATCGGTGCGCTGATCAGGGCCGACGTCTACGGCTGGGTCAACCCGGGCGATCCGGCGACGGCCGCGGAGTTCGCCTGGCGCGACGCCCGGCTCAGCCACACCGCCAACGGGATCTACGGCTCCATGTTCGCGGCCGCGATGTGCGCCGCGGCGCTGGTGGCCTCCTCCGTCGAGGAGGTGGTCGCCGCCGGTCTCGCCGTGATCCCGCCGGAGTCCCGGCTGGCCGTCGCCGTCCGGCAGGCCGCCGAGGACGCGCGCCGGGAAGCGGACTTCGAGCGGGTCGTCGACCGGCTCCATGAGCGTCACGGAGCCCTGCACTGGGTTCACACGATCAACAACGCCGCGCTGATCACGGCCGCGCTGGTGCACGGCCGGGGTGACTTCACCGCCTCGATCGCCGGGGCCGTGGCGGGCGGCTGGGACACCGACTCGGCCGGGGCGACCGTGGGCTCGATCGCCGGCGCGCTGCGCGGCGCGTCCGCGATCCCGCCGGAGTGGTCGTTGAAGAACAGGCTGTCCAGCAGCGTCACCGGGTTCGACGGCATCGGCCTGGACGAGCTGGCGGGCCGTACGCTGGCTCTGGCGACGGAGGAATCATGATCTCGGTATTCGGCAGTGCCAACATGGACCTGGTGGCCTATGTCGAGGCCGCTCCCGGGCTCGGCGAGACCGTGACCGGCCGGGAGTTCCGCACCGTCCCCGGCGGCAAGGGCGCCAACCAGGCCATCGCCGCCGCGCGCGCCGGCGCCGAGGTCGTCTTCCTCGGCGCCGTGGGCGACGACGCCTTCGGGCCCGAGCTGCGCCGCACGCTGGCCGGGGCCGGGGTCGACGTCAGCGGTCTGCGTACCGTCCCGGGCCCCTCGGGCATCGCCCAGATCGTGGTCGACGGGCAGGGAGGCAACTCCATCATCGTGGTCCCCGGCGCCAACGGCGCGGTGACCGCGCCCTCCGAGACCGAGCTGGAGGTCATCGCCCGCTCCGACGTCCTCCTGCTGCAGCTCGAACTCCCCGTCGAGGCGGTCACCGCCGCCGCCCGCGCCGCCCGCGCGGCGGGGACCACGGTGATCCTCACCCCCGCCCCGGTCCAGCCGCTCCCCGACGAGCTGCTGGACGCCGTGGACATCCTCGTCGCCAACGAGCACGAGGCCGCGGCGATCACCGGGCTGGCCGACCACGAGGACGCGGTGCGGGAGCTGAGGACCCGGGTCGGCTGGGTCATCATCACCCTGGGATCACGCGGCGCGCTCACCGCCGCGCCCGGCGCCGGCCCGGCCGTGCACGTCCGGGCGCCCGAGGTGCGGGCGGTGGACACCACCGCGGCGGGCGACACGTTCGTGGGGGCGCTCGCCGCCGCCCACGTCGAGCGGCAGTCCCCCGACCGGGCCGTCCGGTTCGCGAGCGCGGCCGCGGCCCTGTCCGTCCAGCGGGAGGGGGCCAGCACCTCGATGCCGGACCGCGCCGAGATCGACCAGAGTCTCGCCCGTTCCGATGGCTGACGGCCGGCTCACGGCCCGCCGTACCGGCGTCGCGGGGGAGAGCCGGGTC
>NZ_NGFP01000031.1 GCF_002149035.1 Streptosporangium minutum | reverse complement strand
GGCGAACACCGTCAGCGTCGTGGGCTCACCACCGGCGGAGGAGGAGGCCGCGGGGGCGGTGGAGGCCGCGGGGGCGGCCTGGCCGCCGGTGCCGCACCCGGAGAGACCAGCGGTCAGGGCGAGGGCGAGCGGGACCGTGACGGTCCACCGGGAAAGACGCCTGAACAACGGGGCTCCTTACTGGCTCGCCGCGCGGACGCGGTCGGGGATCTCCACGACGACGTTGGTGGACTTGATCACGGCGACCGCCACCACCCCCACCTCCAGGCCCAGCTCGTCGGCGGCCTGGCGGCTCATCAGCGAAACCACCCGGTACGGCCCGGCGGCGATCTCCACCTGGGCCATCACCGCGTCCCTGATCACCTCGGTCACGATCCCGCGGAAGCGGTTACGCGCCGAGGAGTGCCCCGAGCCGTTCTCTTCCTCGATCTGCGAACGCGCGAACGCCGCCAGGTCCGCACCCGCCACCGTCCGGTGGCCCTGCTCGTCCCGGCGGGCCGGGAGGCGGCCGGCGTCGACCCATCGGCGGACGGTGTCGGAGCTGACCCCGAGCAGCGCGGCGGCCTCACTGATCCGGAACGTCGTCACGACAACCACCATACCCTCGTATATTCCGGCCCTGATACCCATATTGCATGGCAATCACGCGATCGATCTGCGTATCGCTCTCGCATCTGCGATATCTGAGGTCGGCCCCCGACCAGCCGTGCCGGCAGCGCCGCGGGTCAACGCATCCAGCCGCGGGTCAACGCATCCAGCGGACGGCCTGCCGCTCGGTCAGGGCGGCGTACCTGCCGCCGAGCCGCATCAGCTCATCGTGGGTGCCCCGCTCGGCGATGCCGCCCGCCTCGACGACGAAGATCTGGTCGGCGTCGCGCACGGTGCTCAGCCGATGGGCGATCACGATGCGCGTCTGGGTCAGCCGGGCGAGGTTCTCCTCGATCGCGGCCTCGGTGGCGGTGTCGAGATGGCTGGTCGCCTCGTCCAGCAGCAGGACCCGCGGCCGGGAGAGCAGGGCGCGGGCGAGGGCGATCCGCTGGCGCTGGCCGCCGGAGAGGCCGCTGCCCTCGGTGAGCATCGTCTCGTATCCCATGGGCATGGTCATGATGTCGTCGTGGACACGGGCCAGCCTGGCCGCCGCCACCACCTGCTCCAGCGACGCGCCGGGAACGGTCAGGCCGATGTTCTCCCTGATGGTCCCGGTGAAGAGATGCGGCTCCTGGGTGACCACGCCGAACCGGCTGCGCAACCAGCGCGGGTCGAGTTCGGCCGCCGGCACCCCGTCGTAGCGGACCTCGCCCTCCACCGGCTGGTACAGGCCCAGCAGGACCCGCCCCAACGTGCTCTTCCCCGACCCGGAGGGTCCCACCAGGGCGATCTTCCGCCCCGGGCCGACAGCCAGGGACACGTGCCTGAGCGTCCACGGAGAACGCGGATCGAAGCGGAATCCCACATCCCGCAGCACCACCTCCCCGTGGAGGACCGGCAGCTTCCGGCCGCCCCGCTCGGGCTCGGCCTCGACGATGTCGGCCAGGCGCTCGAAGTGCGCCCCCGCCTCCTGAAGCTCCTGCAGGCTGGTCAGCAGCGAGGTCAGCGGGGTGAGGGCGGAGACGGCCAGCGCGTTGAGCGCGAGCATCGTCCCCAGGCTCAGCTCCCCGTCCAGCACCTGTGACGCGCCCACGAGCAGCAGCATCGCGGGACCGAGGATCCTGACCCCCGACAGGGCCGCGTCCAGGACCCCGCGCGTCAGTCCCAGGCGCATGTCGGCGTTCATCTGGGCCGTGAACATCCCGGACCACCGCTCCACCGCGCGCCACTCCGCGCTGGACGCCTTGAGCGTCTCGATCCCCCCGATGGACTCGATGAGACGGCCCTGAGTCGTGGCGGCGGCGGTCAGCCCGCGCCCGGTGAGATCCGTGATCCGCCTCCGGGTGGCCAGCAGCAGCACGACCTGGACGGCCGCCACCGCGGCCAGGCACCCTCCGAGGACGGGGTCGCGCAGCAGGATCAGGACCATGAAGACCACGGCCAGCGGGCCGTCGAGCAGCGCGGAGAGCAACTGGCCCGACATCATGGCCCGCAGGTTGGCCGCGCTCTGCGTGCGCATGACCAGGTCGCTCGTGCCGCGGACGGTGAAGAACCGGTAGGGCAGCGCGAACAGGTGGCCGATCACCCCCGCCGTGAGCTCGGTGTCGGCCCGCGCCCGCAGCACCAGCAGCACGGCGCTACGGAGGTAGCCGAGGACCGACTGGGTGAGCACAACGAAGCCGAGCCCCACCGCGAGGATCCGGACCAGGTAGTGGTCCTCACCGGGGAGGACCTCGTCGACGACGAGCGCGGTGAACGCCGGTACGACGAGGGCGAGCACCTGCAGCAGGAAGGAGGCCAGCAGCGCCTGGAGCAGCAGCCCGCGGTGGCGCGCCAGGGCGGCGCGGACCAGGTCCCGGCGCCACGGCCGGCGCTCCGGCGCCTCGACGCTGAACCCTGGGCCGGGCTCGAAGGCCAGGACGACCCCGGTGAACCCGGTGTCGAACTCCTCCGGCGTGAGCCTGCGCCGGCCGGAGGCCGGATCGACCACCTCGACGACGTCCGGACGCCAGCGCTCGACGACCAGGAAGTGGTTGAACTCCCAGTGCACGATGGAGGGGCCCGGCACCGCGGCGAGCTGCTGGGGAGTGAGGGAGAGGGCCTTGGTGCGCAGGCCGTACGACCTCGCGGCCTCCGCGATCGCGAACGCGGTCAACCCGTCCCTCGACACCTGGAGGTGCTCACCGACCTCGCGGACCGTCGTACGGCGCCCATGGTGGCCGAGGACCATCGCCAGGCAGGCCGCGCCGCAGTCGGCGACCGTGCTCTGCCGGATGACCGGCACCCGCCGCCTCATCGCCCCGCCCCGGACATTGTCCCCGTCATCGCCGTCCCCGTCATCGCCCCGGACCCGGTCACCGCGCCGGCCCGAGCACCGGCAGGATCCCGAGCAGCACCACGCCGGTCATCGACAGCGCGAGCAGTCCCACGTAGACCCACAGGCCGAGCAGGACCTTGCCGGGGACCGTGCGCAGATGCTCGACGCGCCGCCGGGAGGCCAGGTGGTGGTGGAGGGCCCTCTCCCGGAACGGAAGCCCGCTCACGTCCCGGTCCGCTCGGCCGTACCCCAGAACCACTCGATCTTCGCGGTGCTCCTGCGCCGCTCGACCCATTCGGCGAAGATCCTCCGCTCGGCCAGGTCACGGACGGCGTCGTCGAGGACGGCGGGCTCCACCGCCAGCACCTTGATCAGCAGCCGGCCCCCCTCGGTCTCGAAGGGCCCGGCCACCGTCCCCGGCTCGGCGCCGAAGACCAGGTCGGCCATGGCGGGGTCCAGTTCCTCCCTCCGCAGGGAGGCGAACACCTCCCCCGGCCTGGCCGTGCCGTCCGCGAACGCCCGCTCCACGCTCTCCAGGAATCCATCGGAATCCGGCACGTGCGGGCCGGCCCCGGCGTCGAGCACGACCTTCGCGACGCGGACGACGTCGAGCCCGCGACCGTGCTCGGCGAACCAGTCCTCGACGTGCCCGGAGGCCACCCGCGAGCGGAGCCGCGCCACCGACGCCTCGACCGCGACCAGCTCCTCCAGCTCGTCGTGGGAGACGCGGTTGCGGTCCATCCACGCCCGGGTCTCCCCGCCGGTCAGCAGCCCGCGCGCCCGGCGGAAGGCGTCCATCGCCCCCTGCAGCTCGGCGTCGGTCAGCGGCTCCGGCTCCTCCTCCATCACCTCGCGCACCAGGCTGTCGGTGACGAGGCGGTCGGCCAGCCGGGAGTCGTCCCAGATGAAGTCCAGGCAGGCGACGGCACGGGCCACGGAGGTCTCGACACCGTTGACCCGGAGCAGCAGATGCTCACCGGCCCGGTGCACCCCTCGCAGCGGCCAGGGCAGCGCCCGTTCGGGACACCAGGACAGGGAGACCGTGGCGCCGTCGCCCTCCTTGAGGAGCAGGGCGTGCTGGAGCGATCCGTCGTACTCCTCCCGCTGGCTGATCAGCCGTACCCGCACCTCGGGATGGGCCGCCCTGAACCCGTCCAGGTCCCGCTCCGCCGTACCGCCGCTGAGCAGGCCGACCGCGTCGGCGAGCATCCGCCCGTCCGCCATCACCTCACCCCGCTCATGAGCAGATCGCCGATCGCCGCGCCGATGGGCAGCCCGGTCGCGTCCTCGATCCAGAGGAACTGACCGTTCGGGTTGATCTCAAGGAAGACGTGGCGGCCGTCCGGGGTGAGGATCAGGTCGATCGCGCCGTAGGTCAGCCCGAGCCGCTCGACCAGTGCCGCGCACCGCACGGAGATCTCCTCGGGCAACTCGTGCGCCCGGATGGGCGTGGCCCCCGGGTCGTAGTGCCGCCAGTCGTAACGCGTGTGGTTGCTCACCTGGGAGTGGATCTCCGCGGCGAAGACCTCCTGCCCGACCACGGTCACCCGCAGCTCGACCCGCTTGGGCACGTAGGCCTGGACGATGACCGGGCAGAAGCGCAACGCGTCCGCGTGCGCGACGTCCGCCGTCGAGACGGGCGCCGCGAACCGGCCGAACCGCTCTCCGCCCGCCTCCAGCCGGTTGCCGTGCACCGGCTTGGTGATCACGCGCCCCTCATGACGGTCGTAGAAGTCGAGGAAGCTCTCGGGGTCGGTCGTGACCAGCGTCGCGGGCAGCTCGAAGCCCAGCCGCCGAGCCTGTTCGAGCTGGTACGGCTTGTGCCCGGCGCGGTCGATGACCGGCCGGGAGGCGGGGACCGTGAGGCAGTCGAGGCTGTCCCAGAGGCTCTCGGCCATGATCTGGCACTCCTCCTCGACGTAGGCGCGGGCGGCGACCCGCGGATGCGCCACCGGGCTCAGCGGCCGGCGGTACCAGAGCGCGGCCAGGTCGTCGAGGACGAGCCGCCGGCCGCCGGCGTCGAGCACGCGGCCGGTCGAACCGTCCCCGGAGTGGCTGATCTCCAGGGTGGCGGCGGTCGGGTAGGAGGCGGGGTCGAAGACGACGACGTCCGCGCCGGCGGCCGTGAGCGGTTTCACGACCCGGTCGGCGTGGTCGTCTCCGTCAGAGGTCAGGACGAGGATCATCGCTACGGCTCCCACGGGTCGTCGCTGCGGCCCGGCGCGGGGGCGCGGCGCGCGCGCCCCCGCGGCGGATCAGTTGCTGTCGCCGGAGGTGTGCGAGTGGTTGCCGTGGATCGTGATGACCTGGCTCTTCGCCCCACCGCTGACCTGGAGAAGCTGCCCCTCGTCGAGCTCGGGACCGAGAGCCGCGATGTCGTCGAGCGTGGTACGCGTCCTGCTCATATGTATCCCCCAACTTTCTGCCGGCCGGATCACACGGCGTGATCCGTCTCGCCGAGCAAATTAGGCGGGGAGAACGCGACGGGGCGTCCGCCGCGCGATTGATCCTCCGTCATCCTGGCAGCGGACAAGGGTGGGAGGCCCGGGACCGGCGCCGCGTCCCTCCGGGGGCCGGGTCCCCTCACCGGGTCACCACGGCTCTCCGGGCGCGAGTTAGCCTGGAACGGTGAGCATCACCGCTGGCAGCCACCCCTTGGGGCCCGAATCCGGCCGGCTCCTCGTGCATACGACCCGCACCGGACTGGGCGCGAAGGCCGGTCATGACCTCACCATCGAGGTCACCCGCTGGCGCGGCGACGCCACGGTCGACCCCGCCGACCCGGCAGGCTCCTCGGTGACCGTCGAGGCCGACGCCGAGTCGTTCGAGGTCCGGGAGGGGACCGGCGGCGTCAAGCCGCTCAGCGACTCCGACCGCCGGGAGATCAAGAGGATCCTCCAGGAGAAGATCCTCAAGGTCGAGCGCCACCCGACGATCACGTTCCGGTCGACGCGGGTCAGCGGGACCGCGGAGTCGTTCCGCGTCGAGGGCGATCTCACCATCGTCGGCGTCACCCGGCCCGTCACGGTGCAGGGCGCGCTGGCCGAGGGCCGCGTGCGCGGTTCGGCGGTCATCGCGCAGACCGGATGGGGGATCCGGCCCTACTCGGCGTTCTTCGGCACGCTCAAACTCAACGACGAGGTCGAGGTGCGGTTCGACGTCGGCCTCACACCGGAGCGGTGACCCGGCCGGGCTGAACCGGCCCGCACACGCTTGCGGGAAGGACGCGCGCTTCCGGGGAATCCGCACGTGCTTCCGGCGGACATGTGCTTCCGGGGAACACGTCCTTCCGGGGATGACGTGTGCGCTTCCGAGCGCGCCTGTGGAAAGGCGTGGGGCTTCCCCGCGCGCCTGAGGGAAAGGCGTGCGCCGCTGAGGCGGCGCCCTACAACCTCTCCACCCGGCGCAGGAACCCGCGCACGTCCAGGAAGTCGGCGAGCGGCCGGCGGTGCTCCTCGCAGGCCGCCCAGACCTTCTCCCGCTCCGGCGTGTGAATCCGGGGATTGTTCCAGATCACGGCATACGACGCCGCCGCCCGGCAGCCCTTCGCCGAGCAGACCGCCGGCTCCACCGGCTCCACCTGCTCGCTCATCCGCGGCGTCCCTCCGCCCGCGAGACGGCGACCCGGCGGTGCCGCCCGTAGGCCCTGACCGCCTGGAGAACCTCTGGCTGAAGCGTCGACTCGTCCACGGGCTCAGCCTGCCACGTCAGCGAGGAACCCGGCCACGGCGGGTCCGGGCGCGGTCCGGTGCGACGGCTCGGAGGCCGAGCCGGCCGCGCAGACCTGCGGCACGGCGCCGGGGCGCCCGGTCGTGTCCTACGCGGCCGGGTCTCCGGTCCAGACATCGACGAAATCGAGCATCGTCACGGGCGGCTCGGGCGGGCGGAAGCCCAGTGCCTGGGTGACCACCCGGTCGACGACCGGATGGAGGCGTTTGTCCACGAAATCGAGATAGGCCTCCTTGGACTCCCACACCTCCACGTAGCGCAGACCCTGATCGGTGTTGTGGGCGAGGTGAAGGATCATGCCGGGCTGCGAACCGGGCCCCAGCTCGTCCTTGATCCGGGCGTAGGTGTCGGGGCCGATCGGGACTTCGTAGGTGAACGCGTACGGCATCGCGACTCTTCCATAATTTGATCCGAGACTGTCTCGGATCAATAATGCGAGCATGACCGCTGACGACAAACGCGTCAAGAGGCGCTACGACACGAGCCTGCGACACGCGACCGCGGGCCGTACCAGGCAGGCCATCCTCGACGCGGCCACCGCGCTGTTCCTCGAGCGGGGCTACGCGACCACCACCATGGCCGCCGTCGCCAGGAGCGCCGGGGTCAACACCGACACCGTCTACGCCTCGGTCGGCGCCAAACCCGCGCTCTTCCGCCTCCTCGTCGAGGCGGCGATCTCCGGAGAGGACCACGCGGTGCCCGCTCCGGAACGCGACTACGTACGGGACATCCGGGCCCAGCCCGACGCGGCACGCAAGCTGGCCGTCTACGCGGCCGCGATGAGCCGGATCCACGCCCGGCTCGGGCCGCTGTTCGGCGTGCTGCAGACGGCCGCACCGGCCTCACCCGAACTCGCCGAGCTGTGGCACGAGATCGCGGAACGACGGGCCGCCAACATGCGCCTGCTGGCCGCCGACCTGGCGGCGACGGGCCGGCTGAGGGTCGAGGTCGAAGAAGCGGCGGACGTCATCTGGGCGACCAACTCCCCCGAGCTCTACCTTCTTCTCGTCCGCGACCGCCGGTGGACGCGTGAGCATTACGAGCGATGGCTCGCCGACTCCTGGTGCCGGCTCCTGCTCGCCTGATCCCCGGCCTCGCCGAGGGCGCCGTCGGCGTCGATCCGGTGCCGCGCCGGACGCGAGCGCCGCGGCAGCGGTGGGCGCGAGCGCCGCGGCAGCGGTGGGCCGGGCGGGGCGCGTCCGAGGAACGGGCCCCGCCCGGCGGCGGATCAGAGCTCGCCGCTCTCGATCGCCTGCTTGAGGGCCGCCTGCGTCTGCTGGTGGGAGGCGACGCCGTTCGTGACGACGAAATCGATCAGCGAGGTGTCCGCGTCGAAGGTGAGACGCTCGGTGACCTCGGTCTTCCCGTTGTCCAGCTCCTTGAAGAGGATCTTCTGGTGCGTGACGACGCCGGGCAGCGACCAGGTGTCCGTCTCGTACCTGAGGCCGGCGAGGTCAATGCGCTGTTGCGCGTGCGTCTTGCTGGTGACGATCGCGCCCTCGTACGGGATCTCTTCGATGGCCGTGAAATCGATGGTGCGCGTGCCGGCCTGAGACCGGTCGCCGTGGGTGACGACGCGCTTCAGGAACGAATGCATGCCGATGTGATGGTTGATATCCGAATACGCGGCGAACACGTGCTCCACCGGGGCGTCGATCTCGATGGAGATGCGGGCCTTGTCCCGGCTCCGCCCCGACCCCGGAAGGGGAGGGGGTGCGGAGTCGTAGAACCTGTGGGTGTCCCAGGCGGTCTGCCACTCGACGGCGAGTTCGGCGTCGCTCTCGGGGACGTCGGCACTGGCGGGGCCGGAGAACGCGGTGAGGACGAGGGCCGCGGCGAACAGCGGGGTAGCAAGAAGTCGAAGGAGCTTCTTCACATGTACCTCAAAAAGAGATGATAAGGACAAACGATCTTTTATCGCATCTCATCGTGATTTAGAACCCTCAGAGGGATTTAGACCCCTCGGCTCCGAAAATGCGTCCCGGCGAGGCGCCGGACCCTCGTCGGATCTACCGCTGTTCCGCGAGCCACTCGTCGAAGGTGGTCGGCGCGATGCGGGCGCCCTCGCCGGGCAGCAGCACGTTGCCGGCCATCGCCGGGCCGAACAGCGCCGACCACGTCGGCACGAGCTTCACCGCGCGGCCGCGCGCCTCGTTGCTGCGCCGGGCCATGTCCACCAGGTCCTGCGGTTCGGGCCCGGCGACATCGGCGTAACGCCCCTGCGGCTCGCCCACCGCGATCTCAGCGAGGATGCCGGCCACGTCCGCTGGCGCGATCGGCTGCACGAGCAGCGGCGCGATCGTGGCGACACCGTCCCGCTCGGTCCAGCTCGCCACCATCGCGGCGAAGTCGTGGAACTGCGTGGCCGGGACGATCGTCCACGGCACCGGCCCCGCGGCCACGAGGCGCTCCTGCTCCCGCTTGCCGGCGTAGTGCGCGTTGCCCTCGACGCGGTCGATCCCGACGATCGAGAGCAGCACATGGTGACGGACACCGGCCCGCTCCTCGGCGGCGAGCAGGTTCCGCGTGGTGGTGCCGAGGTACGCCACCGTCCCGGCCCGGTCGGTCACCGGCCCGTTGGTCGCGTCGACGACCGCCTCGACACCGGCCAGGGCGTCGTCGAGCCCGTCACCGGTCGTCAGGTCCACGCCGAGGGAGCGGCTGACGCGTACGACGTCGTGTCCGCCCCGTTCGAGGGCGGCGACAGTGAGGGCCCCGATGTTCCCCGTCGCGCCGGCGACTGCGATCCGCATGATGATCTCTCCTTCTCTCGCTGTCGAGCAGACGGTATCATGGACTAAACGGGTCCATAATATCTGCGATAGACTCGGGACCGTGAAGCTGCCTGTGAGCACCGAATGGGTTCTGCACTGCGCCACGACGCTGGCACAGCTCGATCCGGGAGCCAGCGCGTCGGCGGCACAGCTCGCGCAGTACTACGACCTCCCGGTGGCCTATCTCACCAAGCAGCTGAAGGCGCTCGTCAGAGCCGGCCTGCTGGCCGCGACCACGGGCCCGCGGGGAGGATTCCGGCTCGCGCGACCCGCCTCCGAGATCACACTCCTGCAGATCGTCGAGGCCGTCGACGGCACGTCCTCGCCGTACGAGTGCCGTGAGATCCGCCAGCAGGGACGGGGGGCGCTGTCCCCGGAGGAGTGCCGCCGCACTTGCATCCTCGCCGAGAAAATGGCCGACGCGCACGAGGCGTGGCGGCGCAGCCTCGCCGGGGTCACCCTCGCCGGCATCCTCGCCGCGCTGCCCCCGTCGGCGCCGTCCCGCACCCGGCTGCGCCTGACGGGGACGGCGGAGCCCGTCCACGGCTCTTCGGGACATCAGTAGCTGAAGGCGGTCGCGCCCTCGTCGCCGATCCACTGCCACAGGCGCGGCAACCGCCGGTTCGACGGCCGTTCCTGTCGTAGGCGGTTGCTAGCCTCCGGCCATGTTGAAGGTCGGGGATACCGCAGCCGTGCTCCTGCCGCTGGGGGGATACGGTGCCTGCCAGGTGAGCGGGATCGACGCCGACGGCTGGGTGACGGTGTGCGTGCTCGACTGGTGCTCCGACGCGATGCCCACGCTGGACGATCTGTCCTCGGCGGGTCCCCTGCTCCGCGACCACCACAGCTGGTCGGCGGAACCGGAAGCCCTCAGGATCGACGGCTCCGATGCCCCACCGCCTGATTTCGTATGGCTCGGACAGCTGCCGATTCACCCGGACGTCCCGCGCGAGATCGATTCCTTCGGTGGCTGGGAAGGCCTGCCGCTGCAGATCGTCTACCAGCGGCGATGGGATCTGCAGGTGCCCGCGGAGGCCAAGGCGGCCTACAAGGACTCCGCCAGAGGCCCGGTCGTGGTCGATCTCGGTGACGCGCCGCGGACCATGGACGCCACGACGTCGAGTATCGACCTTCCGGCTCACCTCGCGGAGGTCCGCTGGTCGGGCCTGGACGCGCTGCCACGTCTGACCGGCCTGAGATGGTCGGGAGCCGATCGCGGTCTCTCCGAGGCCGTCGCCGGCCGACCCATGATCCAGTCTCTGATCTGGGACGACCCACCGGCCGTCGTGGATCTGAGCACGACGCACCTGACCGAGCTCGCCATCTGGGGCGCCGGGCTGCGGCACCTCCGTCTCCCGCCCGGCCTGATGGGTCTCCGGCTGACCGCCGAGCCACCCGAGGTCGTCGAGGCGGCCGAGGAGGGCCGATGGATCCAGCTCACCATGACCTCACCCGCTCCCGTCCCGAGCGGCCTGCGCGGGATCCGTGACCTCGACCTGCGGGTGACAGGCGACCTGTCCATGGCCGCGCTGGGCGCCCTGACCGACCTGGAGTCGTTGCAGATCTGGTGGTCCCGACCGTACGGCCGGCTGCTGGACGCCGCCGACCCGGGCCGACTGCAGCGGTTGCACACCCTGCGGCTCACCGACGCGTACGGCGTCGACGCCTCCTCCCTGCCGCTCCCCGCGCCGTCCCTGCGCCGTCTGAACCTGGCGGGGATCCGGCGCAGCCAGGTCAGACCGATCAAAGCCCGCTACAAGGACGCGCCCGTGTGCGTGACCATCCGGGGCGCCAAGTCCGACGCCTGGCTGGCTGCCAATGTCGACAACCCGCTGCGCGACTGGGTCGATGACGACGAACGGGCAGGCAATGCCGCGTGCAAGGCCTACGCGTCCGCACTCCGCGCCGTCGAACGCCTGCCTGCCTGCGATCCCGCCAGAGCGGCCGGCGCGCGGCCGATCCTCCAGAGCCTCGTCGAGAGACTCAACGCGATCGACGGACGCTACGAGATCATCGACACGGTCAGACGGGAGGAGGCCGCGGACGCGTTCTTCGAGCTGGCACGGCGCGCCGGTGTCCCGGACTCCGAGACGGCCGCCTGGTTCGACGAGTGGCGCGACTTCTAGGACCGTGGCAGCCGGGCGGTGGCAGACGGAGCGCCAGGAAGCAGGTGTGCGTGACGCGGAGCCGGCCCCGCCACGACACCGGCTCCTGGCCCCGCTGAACCGCCGCTCATGTCGTGCGTGGTAATGGCCGACGGACACGAAATACTTCGCCTTTATCACCCTTTGAGGCATAATAACGACACGTCCGTATTGAGCGGCGGTGGACGCAAAGGGAACGGGCCACAGGTGAGCGCTGAACCAGCCGGGCTCCACTTCTCCGTCCTGGGCCCGCTGATGGTGACCCGCGAGGGAGCACGACTCGACCTCGGGGGCGCCCGTGTCAAAGCCCTGGTCGCCACACTGCTCATCGCGCAGGGCAAGATGGTGACGACCGACCGCATCGTCGACGCGGTATGGGGAGAACAGGCCCCGAACAGCGGCATGGTCACCCTGTATTCGTACATCAGCAAGTTGCGGAAAGTCCTGGAACCGGACCGGCCTCCACGTACGGCCACGGGCCTCCTCGACCGCCAGGGTCCGGGCTACGTCCTGCGTGTCAGGCCGGAATCGGTGGACTCGGAACGCTTCGCCGCTCTGGCGGAGCGCGGCGCGAGACTGCTGTCCGACGATCCGGCGGCGGCGGCGGAAAGCCTCGCGACCGCGCTCGGGCTGTGGCGCGGCCCCGCCTACGCCGACCTCGGCGGCTCCGACGTGGCGAGCGCCGAGATCGCCCGGCTGGAGAACGCCCGGCTGGCCGCCCGCCAGGACCATGCGGCGGCCCGCCTGGCGATGGGCGCGGCCGTCCAGGCAGTGGGCGAACTGGAGTCGCTGGTCCGCGAGCACCCCCTGGCGGAGCGGTCCTGGGAGCTGCTCGCGCTCGCCCTGTACCGGAACGGGCAACAGGGGGACGCCCTGGCCACCCTCCGCGCGGCGCGCGAGCGGCTGATCGAGGAACTCGGTGTGGACCCCGGCCCCTCGCTGCGCGCCATGGAGGCGGCGGTGCTCCGGCAGGACCCGGCCCTGGACCTGCGTGCCCCGAAGGAGGCGGCGACGGTCACCGAGCCCGCCGAGCCGAGGGAGCCCGCCCGCCCGCGGCTTCCGGCGCCGCTGACCCGCCTCATCGGACGTGACGCCGCCGTGGGCGCGGTGAAGGACCTGCTCGCCGCGGACCGGCTGGTGACGATCACCGGTCCCGGCGGCACCGGCAAGAGCCGCATGGCCCTGGAGATCGCCCGGGAACACCCGGACGGGGACGGCCCGTGGCTGGCCCTCCTCGCCGACGTGACGGACGCGGGGCTGCTGCCGGCCACGGTCGGCGCGGCGATGGGTACGGCCATCACGGGCAGCACCGACCACCTCGCCGCGTCGATCGGCGACCGGGAGACCCTGCTGGTCCTCGACAACTGCGAGCATCTGGTCGACGCGGTCGCGCCGCTGGCGGAGACGTTGCTGTCGCGCTGCCCCGGCCTGCGGCTGCTCGCCACGAGCCGGGAGCCGCTGGGCGTCGCAGGAGAGACGACCTGGGACCTGCCGCCGCTGGACCCCGGCGGGGCGGCCGTCGAGCTTTTCCTGGAGCGGTCGCTCGCGGTCCGTCCGGACCGGCGCCCACGGCACGACGAGCGGGAGCTGATCTCCCGGATCTGCCGGGAGCTGGACGGCCTCCCCCTGGCCATCGAGCTCGCGGCGGCCCAGACCCGGGTCCTGTCCCTCGAACAGATCGCCGACGGGCTCCACGACCGGTTCGCGTTGCTGGCCACCGGCCCCCGTACCGCCCCGGCGCGCCATCGGAGCCTGGAGGCGGCCATCGCGTCAAGCGTGCGCCTGCTCACCTCGCCCGAGAGGGAGCTGCTGGGCTGCCTGAGCCTCTTCGAGGGCGGGTTCGATCTGGAGGCGGCCGAACGGGTGGCGGGGCCGCCGGCGGTGACGCACAGGCTGGGCGGCCTCGTCGCCAAGTCGCTGGTCACTGTGGACGGCTCCGCCGTACCCCGGCGTTACCGGATGCTGGAGACCATACGGCAGTACGCCCTCCGCACCCTGTCCGGCGACGAACGGGCCCGGTGGGCCGGCCGCCATCTCGCGTGGGCGGTGGAGCTGGCCGAGACGGCCGGACGGCGTCTGCGCACCTTCGACGGGGAGCTGTGGCTGCGCAGACTCCGGCACGAGCAGGCGAACACGCGGGCCGCTCTCGGCCACGCCCTGGCCACGGGCGACGGGGACTCCGCGCTGCGCATCGCCAGCGCGCTGTCGTGGTTCTGGTACCGCAACGGCGACGTGCACGAAGGCATCGCACGGCTGTCCGAGGCCCTCGACCGCGCAGGCGCCGACCATCCCGCGAGGGGGCAGGCGCTGATCGGGCGGGCGCTGCTCCGCTACCTGGCGGGCGACCCGTTCGCAGGGAACGACGACGTCGAGCTGGCGCTGCGGCAGGCCGAGGCCATCGGCGAGGTCGAGGTCATGGCCCGCGCCCTGCCGTACCGGGCGTACTTCCTCCAGCTCAGCGGCGACCCGAGCCAGGCGCAGCTCGCGCTCACCGAGGGCTGGACGCATGTCCGGGCGGCGGGGCTGACCTGGGTCGAGGCCGAACTGATGATGGTGCGCGGGCAGATCACCAGGGTGGCGGGCGATCCGTTGCTCGCCGCCGGGCAGCTCGTGCAGGCCGCCGACATCGCCCAGGCCTGCGGCCACGACTGGGCGTACTGCTCCTCGGGCTGGATCGGGGCGAAGGTCGCCATGGACCTGGGCGACGCCGGTCGCGCGGTGCAGCAGGCGGCCCGCCTGGTCGTGCACCTCGACCGCATGCAGGACATGACCTCCTGGCTGGCCTGTGCCCACGTGCTCGCCGGAGCCCTTGGCATGGCCGGCCGGGCGGTGGACGGCGCGGTGCTCCTCGGCACGGTCTCGGCCATCGGTTCCCGGATGGGCTACTCCCCCGAGCTCATGGACCCGCTGGACGGCCCCCGGAACGTGGCCGCCGTGCGCGCCACCCTCTCTCCGGAGGCGTACGACGAGGCGACGGCCATGGGGGCGAGCCTCACGAAGGAGGACGCCACCGCGATGGCGCGCCGCCTCATCGTGACCGCCCCGGGCGACGACGGCCGGCGGACGGTCCTGCGCCACGACCGTTCCTGAGCCCCAGTCCGTGCGGCGAGCATGCCGGCCGGAGCTCGATGGGATTCCTTATGGATAATCCAGAACGGAACCAGTGGCTACCCTGGAGGTATGACCGCCATGGCACCCGCCCGTACCGCGCCGGATCTGTCGTTCCTGCTGGACCACGCCGGCCACGTCCTGAGAACCCAGATGGCGTCGGCGCTCGCCGAGATCGGACTGACGGCACGCATGCACTGCGTGCTGGTTCACGCCTTGGAGGAGGAGCGCACGCAGATCCAGCTCGCCGAGATCGGCGACATGGACAAGACCACGATGGTGGTCACCGTCGACGCCCTGGAGAAGGCGGGGCTCGCCGAGCGCCGCCCGTCGAGCACAGATCGGCGGGCCCGGATCATCGCGGTCACCGAGAAGGGCGCGGAGGTCGCGAGGCAGAGCCAGGAGATCGTCGACAGCGTGCACAAGGCCGCCTTGGGCGCGCTGCCCGGAAACGAGGGCGAGGCGCTCGTGCGAGCCATGAACCGCCTGGTGACGGGGCATCTGGCCACCCCCGTCGAGGCGCCTCAAGGGGTACGGCGGGCACGGCAGCGCACAAAGTAAGTCCATAGAGGATCGTCTACAACAAAACTATCTGCTACGGTCACTCCTGTTCCCTTCCGAACAGGAGCCGACGATGTCGCACACCCCACCTTCCCTTCGACCGACCCGCACCGGCACGCCCCGGTCGCGCCGGCTGGCGCTGACCGTGCTGTCCGCCGCGATGCTGATGACGATCCTGGACGGCAGCATCGTGACCGTGGCGATGCCGGCCATCCAGCGGGATCTGGGCTTCTCGCCCGCCGGGCTCAGCTGGACCGTCAACGCGTACCTGATCGCTTTCGGCGGGCTGCTGCTCCTGGCCGGCAGGCTGGGCGACCTCGTCGGCCGTAAAACCATGTTCCTGGCAGGCAACGCGGTCTTCACCGCCGCGTCGCTGCTGGCCGGAGCGGCCACCGGCCCCGGCATGCTGATCGCCGCCCGGTTCCTGCAGGGCGTCGGCAGCGCCATGGCCTCCGCGGTCGTCCTGGGCATCCTGGTGACGTTGTTCACCGGGGCCGAGGAGCGCGCGAAGGCGATCGGCGTCTTCAG
Organism: Streptosporangium minutum; assembly: GCF_002149035.1. Lineage (GTDB taxonomy): Bacteria > Actinomycetota > Actinomycetes > Streptosporangiales > Streptosporangiaceae > Streptosporangium > Streptosporangium minutum. The sequence continues at coordinate 35,618 of NZ_NGFP01000031.1, read as the reverse complement.
CTTCACCGGCGCGGCCGGGGCCTCGATCGGCCAGGTCCTGGGCGGGGTCCTCACCGACGCCCTCAGCTGGAACTGGATCTTCTTCATCAACCTGCCGATCGGGCTGGCCACGATCGTGCTGGCGATCCGGGCACTGCCGGACGAGCGCGGGGCCGGACTCGCCGCCGGGGCCGACATCATCGGCGCCGTGCTGGTCACCGACGGGCTGATGCTGGGCATCTACACCGTGGTCAAGATCGAGCAGTACGGCTGGCTCGCGGCGCACACCCTCGGCCTCGGCGCGGTGTCGCTCGCCCTGCTGACCGCGTTCGTCGCCCGTCAGGCGACCGCCGAGACCCCGCTGATGCCACTGCGGATCTTCCGCTCGCGCAACGTCTCCGGCGCCAACCTGGTCCAGATGCTGACGCTGTCGGCCATGTTCGCCTTCCAGATCATCGTCGCGCTCTACATGCAGAAGGTCCTCGGCTACGGCGCGCTCGCCACCGGTCTGGCGATGCTTCCCGCGGCGGTGGCCATCGGCGGCGTGTCCCTGTCCGTCTCCGCCCGGCTCAACACCCGCTTCGGCGAGCGGGCCGTCCTGCTGACGGGCCTGGCGCTGCTGCTCGGGGCGATGGGCTGGCTCACCCGCGTCCCGGTGAACGCGGACTACGTCACCGACCTGCTCCCGGTGATGCTGCTCATCGCGGGTGGCGGGCTGGTGCTCCCCGCGCTGACCACGCTCGGCATGTCCGGCGCCCGGGCCGACGACGCGGGCCTGGCCTCCGGGCTGTTCAACACCACCCAGCAGATCGGCATGGCCATCGGCGTCGCGGTGCTGTCCACGCTGGCCGCCTCGCGTACCGAGGAGCTGCTGTCGGCCGGCAGCGACGAGGCGGCCGCGCTGACCGGCGGCTACCACCTGGCCTTCGGCATCGCCGCCGCGCTGCTCGTCGCGGCCTTCATCGTCGCGCTCATCGTGCTGCGGCAGCCCAGGCCGGGCACAGCCGGCCGGAACGCGGCCCTTGCCGAGCCGGCGGGCCGGTGAACCGGGGTCCCGTGTGCGGCTCGACTGCTCGCGGGCGACGGGGAACGGGCCCTCAGGAGTTCCGGTGGCCGGTGCCGTCGTCGGGCAGGGAGTCCAGCCAGCGGATGAGGCGGCTCCCCTCGCGGGTCATGATCTCCGGGTCGCGCAGGGCGTTGGCCAGCAGCGACATGCCCTGGTAGGCGCCGACGAGCGTGAGCGCGAGGTTGTCGGGGTCGGACAGTCCCAGCTCGCGGAACTGGCGTTCCACCCAGTCCAGCAACAACCGGATGACCCTGCCCGCCTCCAGGTCCATGCCTCCCTCGGCGCGTTTGTCGAGTTCGACGGCCAGGGTACCGGTGGGGCAGCCGTAGCGGGCCGCCACGTCGCGCTGGCCCACCCACAAGCCGACCAGGGCCTTGAGGCGTTCGAGCGGGGAGGGGAGCTTGTCGAGCTCGCCGGTGAGTTCCGCGAGGTGCCCGGAATGCTCGGCCAGGGCGGCCTGGACCAGCGCGTCCTTGGTCTTGAAGTAGTAGTACACGTTTCCGACGGGAACGCCGGCGGCGTGGGCGATGTCGGCGATGGTGGTGCGCTCCACGCCCTGCTGGTGCAGGACCCGGGCGGCGGCGGCCATCAACTGCCGCCGCTTGTCGGCCCCCCGCGTCCGGGTCTTCGTTGAGTCAGACACCTCACTGACTATAGACATGCGACCGCCGTACTGTGCTACCGTCCAACTAAGTCATTCAACTAACTAACTAGGGATCGACATGATCGTGGTAACAGGAGCGACCGGGAACGTCGGGCGGACGCTGGTGCGGTTGCTGACGGAGGCGGGCGAGCCGGTGACGGCCGTGTCGCGGAACATCACCGGGTCCGACGTGCCGCGGGGAGTGCCTGCCGTTGCCGCCGACCTGGCCGACCCGGCGAGCCTGCGGCCGGCCCTCGACGGCGCCGACGCGATGTTCCTGCTGATCTCCGGCAACCTCACGGCGGCCGTCGGCGACCCGAGCGGCGTCGTCAGCGACCTCCTCGACGACGCGAAAGCCCGGGGAGTCGGACGGATCGTGCTGCTGTCCTCTCAGGGAGTCGCGACCCGACCGGATTCGCCCTCCCACGGGAGCATGGGACAGTCCGTCGAGGACGCCGTCCGGCGGTCGGGCATGGACTGGACGATCCTGCGGCCCGGCGGCTTCGCCTCCAACGCCTACGCCTGGGCCGAGTCGGTCCGCACCCGGCGGACCGTCGCCGCTCCGTTCGGTGACGTCGGCCTGCCGTTCATCGACCCGGCCGACATCGCCGAGGTCGCCGCCGCGGCCCTGCGCGTGGACGGTCACGCGGGACAGGTCTACGAGTTGACCGGGCCCGCCCTCACCACGCCCCGGCAACGCGCCGAGGCGATCGGTGACGCGGTCGGCGAGCCGGTCCGGTTCATCGAACAGACCCGGGAGGAGGCGCGCGCGCAGATGCTGGAGTTCATGCCCGAGCCCGTGGTCGAGACGACCCTGGCCATCATCGGCGAGCCCACCCCCGCCGAGCAGCGCATCAGCCCCGACGTCGAGCGGATCCTCGGCCGCGCGCCCCGCGCCTTCGCCGACTGGGCCCGGCGCAACGCCGCCGCCTTCCGGTAGGGCCGGCACCCGCGCCGCCGGCATCGGCCGAGGCGTCCTCGGGGCGGTTGCCGTCACCCCACCGCGCTTGCCCGAGCGTCGGCGGTGACGTCGGACGATGACCGCGTCTCCCGCCTCACCTCCGACATCTCCCGCTTCACCCCCGACGAAAGTCGGGGGTGACCGATGTCGATCGTGCGATACGACCCTCCCCTCCCGCTTCCTATGGTCGTCCCGTACGGAACAGTGAACGGAGGACATCGTGAGGAAGTTGGCGGCCTGTGTCGGCCTGTCCGGCGTGACCCTGGCGTCGTTGGCCCTGGCGTCCGCGGCGGCTGCCGCTCCACCCGGCGGAGCCCTCGACGCGACCGCCGTCGACAGCTACATGAACGACTATCTGGAACGGACCGGCCTGCCCGGGGCCGTGGTCGCGGTCACCAGAGGTGACCAGGTCATACGTGCCGCCGGATACGGGCACGACGCCGACGGCAGGGCCCTCACGGCGGGGACGCCGATGCCGGTGGCCTCACTCTCCAAGTCCTTCACCGCCCTGGCGGTGATGCAACTGGTCGAGGCGGGCAAGGTGAACCTGGACGCACCGGTGCGTCACTATCTGCCCGAGTTCGAAATGGCGGACCCACGGGCCGGCAAGATCACTGTACGGCAGCTGCTGAACCAGACCTCGGGCATGGCCGACTCCGCCTTCCCCGACCTGACCCTGCCACAGTCCGACACGCTGGCCGGCGCCGTCGCCAGGATGCGCGGCGCGAAGCTGTCCGCCGAGCCGGGCACCAAGATGAACTATCACAACCCCAACTACTTCGTCGCCGCACGGCTGGTAGAGGTCGTGAGCGGGGTTCCGTTCGCGGACCACATGTCCGGCGAAGTGTTCGGGCCGCTCGGCATGAGGGCCAGCAGCACGGTCGACACCACCAAGGACATGCCGGGCGGCGCCAAGGGCTACATCCGCGCCTACGGCCAGGTGATCCCGCGTTCCCATCCTTACTGGTTCGCCAACGGAAGCCAGGGCGTCGTCACCACGGCCGGCGACCTGACCCGCTGGTTGATCATGCAGAACGGCAAGGGCAGGAGCGCGGACGGCCGGCAGATCGTCTCCCCCCGGAGTATCGAGACCATGCGGGAACCCGCCAAGGGCAGCAGCTACGGAATGGGGTGGTCGACCAACAAGCCCGGACAGGGTCCCGTGCGGATCCAGCACACCGGCTGGCTGCTCACCCACAACGCCATGCAGACCCTGCTCCCCGCCGGCGGCTACGGCATCGCCGTCGTCACCAACACGGGGATGAGCCTCGAAGACGACAGCGCGCTCATCACACAGGGCCTGGTGGATCTGACCGAAGGCAAAGCCCCGGAACCCACCTCGCCCTTCACGATGACCACCGACCTCGTGCTCGCGGCCCTCACGTTCCTCGCCCTCGCGCTCGGCGTGCTGGGCGTCCTGCGTTCACGGTCCTGGGCCGGGCGAACGACAGGGCGGCCGTTGTGGCGGGTCGTCCTGCGGCTGGTGCCGTACACGCTCCCTGTCGCGATCTTCGCCGCGCTCGCCGACCTGTTCGGGCTCCTCCTCAACCGGGCGGGCACCATGGATCAGATCACCTACGTCTGGCCCGCCCTCTACGTCTGGCTCGGGACGACCGCTCTGGCAAGCGCCGCAGTGATCACGGCGCGTGGCTTCCACACGGTCCGAGCACGCCGTCGACCAGCCGGTATCACGTCCGACGACTCCCCCGTCGCCGCCGGCGCCGGCCGAGTTCGACGGTGATGCCGGGCTGCCGTCGTGCGCCCGTGGGGGCCGGCGCCGTCGTCAGTCCCACATCCCGTATACGGCGGTGCGGTCCCGGAGCGTTCCGGGAATCCCCGGTGTCAACACCAGCCGCCGCCGTCCGTGATGGAAGAGCTCACGTCCACGTCGTAGTCGTCGCCGCCCTCCTCCGGGAACCACACCGAAAGGTCGCCGGTATGCAACCGCCTGCCCCGCGCGCTCGAAAGCAAGGTCAGGAAGAGCGCGGCGCGGCTCGCAACACGTCGAGTTCCTCGTTCATAGCGTCGAGAAAGGCGGCCACGGCGTGCAACTCCTCCGGACTGAAACGCCGCAGGGCGTTGTCCGTGCTACGGCCGAGCGGGCGGAAGAAGGCCGCGGCGAATTCCTGCGCCGCGTCGAGGTAGTGCAGGTGGACCACGCGCCGGTCGTGTACGTCACGGACCCGGCGGATGTGCCCGGCCCGCTCCAGCCGGTCGAGGCACGCGGTGATGGCACCCGACGTGAGGTTCAGCTCCTCCCGCAACCGGCTTGGAGTGATCGGCGACGGCGCGTCGAAGATCTTGATGAGGGCCTGGACGTCGGTGGTGTGCAGCCCGTGCTCATGGGCGAACTCGTGGGCGATGCGGTTGAACTCGGCGGTCATCCGGCGCAGCCGTACCGCGAAGGAGTGCAGGTCGATGCCCCCCTGGTTATCGCCGTTCATGCCGTCATGCTACATTAACTCAACAATTGAGTATCTTAATAATCGAGTTATATGGCATCACGGAAAGGCGATCTCATGGCGCGGCAACCGATCCGCTGGCTCGTTCCGGCGCTGCTGGTGCTGGTCTGGCTGGCCGTCGGCGGAGGGCTGGGGCCGTTCGCCGGCAAGCTCACAGAGGTGTCCACCAACGACCAGGCCGCTTTCCTGCCGCAGAGCGCGGAGTCGACGCGCGTGCTGGAGGTGCAGGAGAGTTTCCGCGAGGGCGAGACGCAGCCGCTCATCGTGGTGTGGACCGCGGACGGGAAGAGCATCACTCCCGAGCAGAGCGCCGCGGCGACCCGGACGCTCGCCTCGCTGCGCGGCACGGCGGGCGTCGTCGGGACGCCCACCCCCGCCATCGGATCGGACGACGGCAAGGCGCTGCAGGGCGTGGTCCAGCTCGGCGCCGACCTGGAAGGCTCGCTCGGGGAGAGCCTGGACCGGATCGGCTCGGCGCTGGCGGTCGACGGCCTGCGCGCTCAGCTGGCGGGACCGGCGGCCACCCGGGCCGATCTGTCCGACGCTTTCGCCGGGATCGACGGCCTGCTGCTCGGGGTGGCGCTGATCACCGTGTTGATCATTCTGCTGGCGGTGTACCGGAGCGTGCTGCTGCCGCTCGTCATCATCATCGGTGCGGTCTTCGCACTGGGCCTGGCATGCGCCGTGGTGTACTTCCTGGCCGACCGCGACATCGTCCGGGTCGACGGCCAGGTGCAGGGCATCCTGTTCATCCTGGTCATCGGCGCGGCCACCGACTACGCGTTGCTGCTGACCGCCCGCTTCCAGGAGGAACTGGCCGCGACCGGCGACCGCTTCGCAGCGGGCCGCGTCGCGCTGCGACGCTCGTTCGAGCCGATCGTCGCCAGTGCCGCCACGGTGGCACTGGCCCTGCTCGCACTGCTGCTCAGCAACCTGACCAACAACCGCGCGCTCGGCCCGGTGGGCGCCATCGGCATCGCGTGCGCCGCCCTCAGCGCGCTCACCTTCCTGCCCGCGACTCTCGTCCTGCTGGGGCGCGCCGCCCTGTGGCCGGCGAAGCCGCGGCCGGCCGACGCCAAGGCCCGTGGGATCTGGGGCCGCGTGGCCGCCCTGGTCGACCGCCATCCGCGCCGGCTCTGGATCGTGACCGTCCTGCCCCTCATCGGCCTCGCCCTCTTCGCGCCGCAGCTGAACGCCAGAGGCGTGCCGCTGGACGAGACATTCGTGAACGACGCGCCGTCGGTGGCGGCCCAGGCGGCGCTGAGCGAGCACTTCCCCGGAGGCTCGGGGCAGCCCGCGGTCATCGTCGCTCCGGTCGAGCGTGCCGCGGCCGTGGAGAAGGCGGCCGGCGGCGTCGAGGGAGTGTCCGATGCCTCCGCGGTGACCCGGAGCGGACGGCCGGGCGACACCCCCAAGGTCGTCGACGGACGCGTGCTGGTGGAGGCGACGTTGCGCGACGCGCCGGACAGCGACGCCGCCCAGGACACGGTCAAGCGCCTGCGCGCCGCGCTCGCCTCCGAGAGCGGCGTCATGGTCGGCGGGTACAGCGCCCAGCGATACGACACGACAGAGACCGCGAAGAACGACACGCTGCTCATCGTCCCGGTCGTCCTGGCGATCATCCTGCTCATCCTGATCGTCCTGCTGCGCTCGCTGATGACGCCCGTGCTCCTGGTGGTCACCGTGGCACTGAACTTCCTGGCCACCCTCGGCGTCTCCACGCTGGTCTTCACGCACGTGTTCGGATTCACCGGAAGTGACGCGTCCGTGCCGCTGTACGGCTTCGTCTTCCTGGTCGCGCTGGGCGTGGACTACAACATCTTCCTCATGTCCAGGGTGCGCGAGGAAACCGCGCACCACGGGGCGCAGGAGGGTGTGCTGCGCGGGCTCGTCACCACCGGCGGGGTGATCACTTCGGCGGGCGTCGTGCTCGCCGCCACCTTCGCCGCGCTGGTGGTGATCCCCCTGGCCTTCCTCGCGCAGATAGCCTTCATCGTCGCCTTCGGCGTCCTGCTCGACACCTTGGTGGTGCGGTCCCTGCTGGTCCCGGCGCTGGTACGGGACCTGGGCCCGCGGGCCTGGTGGCCCAGCCGCCTGGGCCGTTCCGAGGTACGGCAGGCGTCCCGGGAACTGACCGGAGCGCCGAAGTAGGCGCCCGGCCCGGGTGACGGCCGCGGCCCCCTATGTGGCGAGGCCGCGGCCGTCGAGGCGTTCGAGTTCGACGTGGACGTCCTCGACATCGGATGCATCAGCGAACGGATCCTTCACAAGGGCAGCCGTCACCGACTTCGAACCGCTGCCCTTCGACGGCGACGCCGCCGCCCGCTACGGGACCCTGGTGGCCCTGTCGTCGTCAAGCACAACGAAATCAGCGCTGCTGTCACGGCTCCGCCGGGTCCTGCCGGACCGTTCCGGTCTGGCAGGACCCTGTCCTCATGTCGGTGACCGAGTCCGCCGCCGTGACCGGCGGCACCGCGTGCCTGAGCGGACCGTCCCGGCGGGAGCCCGGACCGGCGTGAACCTCTCCAGCCGTTTCCAGGGCGCGGAGGTTTCCGAAACCGGTCGTTGACCGACGACACGCCACGCCACGCTATAAGAGGGCAAACACCGCCTGAGACGACATAAGACTTGGATCATTTGTTGTCTTGAATCGTTCGTTTTTATGGGGATAAGTTGGCGCCATGATCGCATCCCTGCCCCCGACCACCGCCGAGGAGCTACGCGGGGCCGGCCTGCGTGTGACGGCCGCCCGCGTCGCGCTGCTCGAGACGGTCCGGGACGGTGACCACCTCGATGTCGAGACGATCGCCTCCGGGGTGCGCGATCGCGTAGGTCACATCTCCCTCCAAGCCGTGTATGAGGCCCTCTACGCGCTCACCGCGGCGGGGCTCGTTCGCCGCATCGAACCGGCCGGCAGCCCGGCCCGGTTCGAGGGACGGGTCGGGGACAACCACCACCACGTCGTGTGCCGGTCGTGCGGTGCAGTCGCCGACGTCGACTGCTCGGCCGGCGAAGCGCCCTGCCTGACCGCTTCCGACGACCACGGCTTCTCGATCGACGAGGCAGAGGTCATCTACTGGGGCCTGTGTCCCGGCTGTTCCACCCCCCACGGTGCCTGAGCACAGTGATCAGCTGTCCGGAAGGATTCCCATGTCCGAGAACCATGATGCAATCGTCACAGACGCGAAGACGGAGGGCGGAAGCGGCTGCCCGGTCGCGCACGAGCGCGCCTCGCACCCGACTCAGGGCGGCGGAAACCGCCAGTGGTGGCCGGAGCGGCTCAACCTGAAGATCCTCGCCAAGAACCCCGCCGTGGCCAATCCACTCGGTGAGGGGTTCGACTATGCCGAGGCGTTCAAGAGCCTCGACCTCGCGGCCGTGAAGCGGGACATCGCGGAGGTGCTGACGAGCTCGCAGGACTGGTGGCCGGCCGACTACGGCCACTACGGCCCGTTCATGGTCCGGATGGCGTGGCACAGCGCGGGCACCTACCGGATCAGCGACGGCCGCGGCGGCGCCGGGGCCGGCCAGCAGCGCTTCGCCCCCCTCAACAGCTGGCCGGACAACGGGAACCTCGACAAGGCGCGCCGCCTGCTGTGGCCGGTCAAGAAGAAGTACGGCCGGCAGCTCTCGTGGGCCGACCTCCTGATCCTCACCGGCAACGTCGCCCTGGAGTCGATGGGCTTCACGACCTTCGGCTTCGCCGGCGGTCGTGAGGACGTCTGGGAGCCCGAGGAGGACGTCTACTGGGGCCCCGAGTTCACCTGGCTCGACGACCAGCGCTACACCGGCGACCGGGAGCTCGAGAACCCTCTCGGCGCGGTCCAGATGGGCCTCATCTACGTCAACCCGGAGGGCCCGAACGGCAACCCGGACCCGCTCGCCGCGGCCCGCGACATCCGTGAGACGTTCCGCCGGATGGCGATGAACGACGAGGAGACGGCCGCCCTGATCGCGGGCGGTCACACCTTCGGCAAGACCCACGGCGCCGGCCCGGCGGACCACGTCGGCGCCGACCCCGAGGCCGCCCCGCTCGAGGACCAGGGCTTCGGCTGGAAGAACACCTACGGCACCGGCAAGGGCGGCGACACGATCACCAGCGGTCTTGAGGGTGCGTGGACGAACACCCCGGTGACGTGGGACAACAGCTTCCTTGAGATCCTTTATGGCTACGAGTGGGAGCTGTCCAAGAGCCCCGCCGGCGCGCACCAGTGGAAGCCGAAGGACGGCGCCGGGGCCGGTACCGTCCCCGACGCCCACGACCCGTCGAAGAGCCACGCCCCGACGATGCTGACGACCGACCTCGCGCTCCGCGTGGACCCGGTTTACGAGCAGATCACGCGACGCTGGCTCGAGAACCCCGCCGAGTTCGCGGACGCCTTCGCCCGGGCGTGGTTCAAACTGACCCACCGCGACATGGGCCCGGTCGTGCGCTACCTCGGCCCGGAGGTCCCGGCCGAGACGCTGCTGTGGCAGGACCCCCTCCCGGCGGTGACGCACGAGACCGTCGACGCCGCGGACATCGCCTCCCTCAAGGGCCAGGTCCTCGCCTCGGGCCTGTCGGTGTCCCAGCTCGTGTCCACCGCGTGGGCGTCGGCCTCGTCCTTCCGCGGCAGCGACAAGCGCGGCGGCGCCAACGGTGCGCGCATCCGCCTCGAACCGCAGAGCGGGTGGGAGGTCAACGATCCCGACCAGCTGGCGACCGTGCTGCGCACCCTGGAGGGGATCCAGGAGTCCTTCAACGCCGACCGGACCGACGGCAAGCGGGTCTCGCTCGCCGACCTGATCGTGCTCGCCGGTGGTGCGGCCGTCGAGCGGGCCGCCAAGGACGCCGGCTTCGACGTCGAGGTCCCCTTCACGCCGGGCCGTGTGGACGCGTCGCAGGAGCAGACCGACGTGGAGTCGTTCGCCGCGCTCGAGCCGACCGCCGACGGGTTCCGCAACTACCTCGGGAAGGGCAACCGGCTGCCGGCTGAGTACCTGCTGATCGACCGGGCGAACCTGCTGACCCTGAGCGCCCCCGAGATGACGGTCCTCGTCGGTGGCCTCCGCGTCCTGGGCGCGAACTACCGGCAGGCACCGCTCGGCGTCCTCACCACGACCCCTGGGACGCTGACCAACGATTTCTTCGTCAACCTGCTCGACCTGGGCACGACGTGGAAGGCGACATCCGAGGACGCGAACACGTTCGAGGGTCGCGACGCCGCCACGGGCGAGGTCAAGTGGACCGGCAGCCGTACCGACCTCGTCTTCGGGTCGAACTCCGAGCTGCGCGCGCTCGCGGAGGTCTACGCGAGTGACGACGCGAAGGAGAAGTTCGTGAACGACTTCGTCGCGGCGTGGCACAAGGTGATGAACCTCGACCGGTTCGACCTCGCCTGATCAGGGCGTCCAGGTCGGCCCTCACCGGCCGACCTGGACCCGGGCAGCGTCCTACCGGCAGGTTCTCGTCTCGGGCGAGCAGTGCTTGACCTCGGGGTAGCGGGCCGACGGCTTGTCCAGCAGGGGCTGGGATCTCTTGCGCAGGTGCAGGTCGAAGAAGGCCGCGACGTACCTGCGGGTGATGTCCATCGCGCGGACACCGGGTATGTCGGCGCCGGTGTCGATGCCGATCTGGTCGGCCAGCACGCCCAGGTCGGTGAAGGACGTGTGCTCCGCCCCGGTCACCAGCAGCCAGCGCTTCCAGCCGTTCAGCTGCTTCCAGTCGCGCTCCCAGGTGGCGGCCGCGTCTCCCTCCCCCGGGGTGTAGGTGGCCGGCTTGCCCAGGAACAGGAACGGCCGCGCCAGTCCGCTGTCCGGGATCCGGACCTCTGTGGTGCCGTCGATGTCGATGCCGGCGCGTATCCGGGAGTCCTTGAGCATGGCCGCGATGGTGCTCGCTCCTCCGACGGAGTGGCCGGCCATCGCGATCCTGGAGGTGTCGACCAGGCGGGCGCCCTTCCATTTCGGGTGCGACCCGGTCAGCTGGTCGAGCACGAAGGAGACGTCGGCCGCCCGGCTCCTCGCCAGCTTCTCCCACCACGCCGGATTCTTCTCGATTTCACACGTGACGCAGGTGGTCACCCGTCCGTCGGGGAAGGTGGTGGCGACATTCTCGTAGGTGTGGTCGATCGCGGCCACCACGTAGCCTCGGCTGGCCAGGTCCTCGGCCGGCGCCGTGAGTTCGGTCCGGGGCTTGGTGTGGCCGGGGGAGAGCACGACGAGGGGTAGACCGTGCTTGCGCCCTGCCGGGTCGGCGTCGGTGAAGGCGTTGGTCCGCGTCTTGCTCAGCGTGTCGGCCGGCACGCTGGTGATCCCCCCGCTCTTCAGAAGGAGCTCGGATTCCTTGGGCGTCATGTACGGGGCCCGCTTACGGCCCGGCGACTTGGCCGGGTACCACAGGGAGACCATGAGTTCCCGGGCTTTGACCGAAGGGACCCAGGGGTCGGGGCGGGAGGTGTCTTTCAGGTACAGGGACGTGGTGCCGACCGGATGCGAACCGGTCGGCTCGGGCAGGTAGGGCGTGCTGCTCGATGTCACCGAAAGGCCGGCGGAGGCAGGCACGGACGCGGCCGACGTGGTCGCGGCAGGCCCGGACTGCGCCGCCGTGGCCGACGTGGTCGCGGCAGGTCCGGAGTGCGCGGACGCGGGCGACGTGGTCGCGGCAGCCCCGGACTGCGCGGACACGGCCGACGTGGTCGCCATGGAGGCGAGCAGTCCGGCGGCGACCACACCGACGCGCAGGATCCGGCCCCTTTCGCTCCGGGGGACGCCCCGCTCGGTGGCGGCCGCCCCTCCCCCGGCGGCGTGCACCGGGGCACCCGCGCCGCCGTACCGCCTGCGCCTGTCCGCCGGCGCTGTCACATGACCCATGAACGTGTCCGTCCTTCGATCTAAACGGCCGCTCAGGCGGGAAGTCCCGCGGCGGCCTGATGGCAGGGACGAGGCTAGAAGCGGCCGGTGTCCGTGCGCGTCGGCCGTCGTACCCATATCGGCTACCTCCGGAGGACGGCCCGCCTGCGGTGTCATCCTTGCGATGTACGCCCAGCGGACACCGCCGTGGTCACTGAAGCCGATGTGCGGCGGGTCACGCGAACGCGACAATGTGCCGGTGGCAGCAGACGAACGACGGCTCTGGCGGCAGTACGTGCAGAACATGTTGCGGCCGGAACCACGAACCACCCGTCCGTCTCACAGGGCTGTCGCCGCCGACGTACTGCTCGCGATCTTCCTGACCGTCACCGCGTTGATGGCGGCGGGAGGACTCCAAGGCCCGGTCCATCGCGTCGACGTGCAGTCGCGCCCTCTGATCGAGTTGCTGCAACTGCGGCCTTCTCCGGCGGTTCCGCTTCCTCCGGCGGTTCCGTCTCCCCCAGCGGTTCCGCTTCCTCCGACGGTTCCGTCTCCGCCTGCGGTTCCGCTTCCTCCGGCGGTTCCGTCTCCTCCGGTGTCATCGGGCGCGAGCATCGGCGTCCAGCCGCCCGTCCCCGTGCGGATCAACCCGCCGCACGGCGCCGTCTCCGAGGAGTACGAGCCGCCCATGCTCCTGGTGGCGCTGACCGCCTTGCCGCTGGCGGCCCGGCGCAGGTATCCGCTCACCACCTTCTGGGTGGTGGTGTCCGCGGCGCTGGCCACGAACGGCGGTGAGACCTGGATCACCGTGCTGACCTGCGCGATCGCCGGCTACAGTGCCGTCGCCCACAGCCGCAACCGAGTGCCCGCGGTGGCCGGTCTCCTGCTCGCGGCCGTGCTCGCCGGCGCCGTGGACCGAGACGTCGCGTCCAGCCTCCCCAGTCTCCCCAGTTGGCTGGGGCCTTACGTCGTCCTGCTGAGCGCCGGGGTCTGCGCGAGCATCATCCGGTTCTTGCGGCGGAACCGGGATCGGCTCACCGAACTTCAGCAGGCCCAGGAGGGCGCCATGCGGAAGGCAGTCGAGGCCGAGCGTTCCCGGATCGCCGCCGAACTCCACGATGTGGTGACCCACAATGTGAGTGTGATGGTGATCCAGGCGGGCGCGGCGCGCAAAGTGATGGACGCCGAGCCGGAACTGTCCAAGCAGGCGCTGCTCGCGATCGAAAGCAGCGGTCGAGCCGCCATGGCCGAACTGCGCAACGTCATGGGCCTGCTTGCCGGGCCGGAAGGCGGACGCGTGGACAGCCGGGGCGACGGGCTCGAACCGCAACCCGGACTCGACCAACTCGACGGCCTCGTCGAGCGGGTACGCGCCGCGGGGGTCCCGGTGGACGTCACGCTCTCGCCGCCGAGCCCCCTGCCCGACGGGGTCGGCCTTACTGTCTACCGCGTCGTGCAGGAGGCTCTGACCAACACGATGAAGCACGCGGCCGGCGCGGCGGCGTCCGTCGCGGTCGGCCACAGCGGCGACTGGCTGGAGATCGAGGTCACCGACACCGGCGGCGCGCCGGGCCCCCAGTCGCGGGCCGGCAACGGCCGCGGGCTGATCGGGCTACGTGAGCGGCTGGCCGTCTACGGCGGAACCCTGGTCGCCGGGCCCAGGGGCGGGGGCGGGTATCGGATCACGGCCCGCATTCCGTGGACCGCCGTATGAGCGGGCCGCTGCGCGCGGTCATCGCCGACGACCAGGCGCTGGTCCGCACCGGGTTTCGGATGATCCTCTCCGCCGACGGCATCGAGGTGGTGGCGGAGGCGGCCGACGGAGCCGAAGCGGTCGCCGCCGTGCGGAGCACCAGGCCTGACGTCGTGCTCATGGACATCCGGATGCCGCAGATGGACGGCATCGAAGCCACCCGCCAGATCATGAGCGGTGGAGCGGACGGGACCCGCGTCGTCATCCTGACCACTTACGATCTCGATCACTACGTCTACGCCGCCCTCACCGCCGGCGCCAGCGGCTTCCTGCTCAAAGACGTCAGCCCCGAGCACCTGGTGGCCGCGGTACGTCTGGTGCGCTCCGGCGACGCCCTGCTCTCACCGACCATCACGCGCCGCCTCATCGAGCGTTTCGTACCCCGGGACGAGGCGAAGGCCGATCTCCACCGCGATCTGTCCGAACTGACGCCACGGGAACTGGAAGTGCTACGCCTGCTCGCCACCGGCCTGAGCAACGCCGAACTCGCCGACCGGCTGACTCTCAGCGCGACGACGGTGAAGACCCACGTCGCCCGCATCCTGTCCAAACTCGGCCTCCGCGACCGTGTCCAGGCTGTCGTGCTGGCCTACGAAACCGGACTGATCTCCCCGGGCGGCCCGTCGGGCGCCATCTGACCGGCCTTGCCGGCCACTGAGCTTCCCCCGTAGCCCGGACACCGGCGGTGTGGCGCCAGGCTTCCGGGCCCGGCAGCCAAGCTTCCCGAGCCCGGCGGCCGGGCGTCCTCGACGAGTCGGCCGAGTTCCGGCCCGTCATCTGATTCCTGCTTACTCTTCGAGTAACAGGTAGGGCTGCAGGACCGTCGCCCTGCCCAACCTGCTCCACCCGCACGCCGAAGCGGCACCCCGGTGGAGACGGACGATGTCCGGTGGAGCCGGGGAGCCGTCCACAGTGCCGCCGACCTCGGCGACATGCGCTTTCACGACCTCCGGCACACCTGCGTGCCCCTGCCGCTCAACCTCGGCGTACCGCCCCAGGTCGTCCGCGACATCATCGGCGACAATCGCATCGCGCCGCGCCTTCTCCCTGGTCAGGGCAGGACCACCATTACTCAGGCCGTACCCGTACAGTCGGCTTTCCCTTGGAGCTACAACTGACGCAGCACCTGCATGGCGTCCCTCTCGATACGTGAAAGGTCGTGGAGGATGACGCCGGCCTGCTCGAGGTACCCCGCGTCGCCGCTCTCTCCAGCCTTCGCGATCAAGGTGGACACGTCCGTCCACAGGTCGGCGGCCTCGGCGTACAGCCTGTGACCGGTGCGGAGGTTGCCGTCGTCGATCAGCCGGGTGCACTCGTCGAGGAAGTCGCGATAGAGGGCGCGGAACAGGGCACCGCCGGTGCCGCCCTTCTCCATCAGGAGGGCGGCCTGCGGCAGGTCTTGCTGCGGCTCGCCGGCGCGTAGCAGCCATCCGGGCACCTGTTTGCCGGCTTTCTCGATGCCGCGGTGGCCCAGGTTCGCGATGGGAGCGGCGAGGAAGGCGTCGGCGCAGTCTTTGACGGCGGGGATGATCCGGTCCTGCCAGGAAAGCGGGTGAGCCGGCAGGGTGATGGTGAAGGATCGGTTCCTGGCGGTCATCGGGCCCCGTTCGGCCCGCGCCATGGCGAGGCTGGCCCGGCTGGTGCGCACCGCTCCTCCCTGCTGGTCGGTGTCCACAAGGTGGACGTCGTGCTCGTCGTAGCCGTACATGGCGACGACATGACCGCCGAAGTGCACCTTGGCGCGGAAATAGTCCAGGTGGTAGCAGTCGAGTTGGAGGCCGACCGGCCGACCGGCGTCGATGGGGGCGGCCACGTTCTCCCACGCCTTGCGCGGTGAGGTGGTCTCCTCGGCCGTCAACGTCAGCCCCAGCCTGGCGGCCAGGTTCCTGGTGAGTTCGAAAGGCTTGACGCGGCCTCCGAGAAAGGGGAACGCCATGCTCTTGCTGTCCCAGTAGATGAAGGACAGGCCCGAGCCCAGCCCGAACAGCATGGGCTCGGACAGATCAAGTCCCTCATGCCGCAACAGCACCCCCAGCGCCGTCGTCTCACAGTGGTGCGTGCCGCGGGCCTCGATGTCCTTCACGATGGTCATGCGTCGCTCTCCTCATGCTGACACGGCGAAGGGTCACACCGTCCCCACCCCCGACACCTTCATGATCAACCACTGGGGACCGACGGGAGTAAGCATGAGGCCTCCCACAGGGGGAGAGTCCACCCGAGACCGGACTCACCCTCGGCACTCCGGCAAACCCATGACCGGCTCCACGAATTCAACCTGTGTGACGGCTGAACTGCTCGATCATCCACCGCCGGAGCGTTCATCAACGTCGAAGACTTCCTCAAGGATGTACTCGTCCGGATCCTCTTTCGGCTGGACGTGCCTCTCAAAGCTCTTTCGACTGGACGTGCCTCTCAAAGCGCCGAAGCGGATCGAACTCGAGATCTTCGCCTGGTCTGTAGACCGCACAGCGGATGAGCCATTCACCAGCCGCCTGATCGTGAATGCCATCGCGAGACCCGCCGACCTTCCGGATGCCCGCCGACGACCAGGGCTGGTGCAGGCTCGCCCATGGTTCGCCGACCGGTTCTCCGATGCTCGACGGCGGCGAAGTTGTCAAGCCGGCCCAGCGGCTCGACCGCGCGTTCCCTCACTACCTCATCGACGCCTCAGCGGCACCCTGGAACCTTACAGGTTGCCAAAATCGCAACTAAACAGTGATCGTTATCTAGGTTCCACAAGGCAACAGTTAATCCTAGAAAGGATCAACGAGTGATCACCCGTCGAATCAGCGCTATCGCGCTCACGGCAGTGTGCGCCGCTGTGCCGCTGACCACCTTTTCCGCATCCGCGGCCCAGGCCGACACCAGCAGCACGGCAGCCGCTTTCGGCTCGGTGAAGTGTGTCCCCATCGGGGACAACGAACTGTGCGCGCGCGGCATCACCGGCAGTCCGGGCGGTTACAACGTAGCCTATTACAAGAATGCTGGCTCCACGATCACTGCACGGTTCCGCTTGATGTGCATAAACGGTTTCACGAAAGACGATAACGGCCCCTTCTCCATCTCGCCGGGTCAGGTAAAAAGCTTCGTCTTCGCGGTCGGCAACCAGGGGTCGTGCCGGGTGCGAATGCAGGACATTACCAACGGAGGGTACTACTACAGCCCTTACGTGGTTCCCTGAAAAACCAGTGAACAACGATCTGTTCGTGCCCTACCGATAGATTGGTAGATCAAGGAGCCGTCGGATATCGCCTCCTTTCAGGGATGGCGGTAACGGCTTTTTTACAAGCTCCGGCGGCTCCTGCCCCACCGCAGGACCACGACCTGTTCCCACATCCGCATCCCGATGACGTCCGGTCTGTACGGTCCCCGACCATCCCGACCCGGTCCGTCGCTCTTGCTCGTCGGGCGCGTCGTTTTCTCAGCCGTGGGTACGGCGGAACAGCCAGGCGGCGAAGGTGAACGAGCAGGCCGGCACGCCGAAGCGCCAGTAGCAAGGGTGTTAACAAGCGGCTCAGAAGATCCTGAAAACAGGAAGGCCCCTGACGGCGTAACGGTTGCTCAGGGGCCTTCTTGCAACTGTGCGGCCGGAGGTACTCGAAGCCCCGACCTTCTGATCCGTAGGTCCCCAAACGATGTCCAGGGGCGTTCGGACCAGGTCACCGTGCAGGTCACGAACGAGCCACCCGTTCAGACCAGTCCAGCTCGGCCCGGGACCGTACAGCCCGTTGGCTCCCAAGCCGGCTCCCGGAATCGGAGTGCCGACGATTTTACAGTCCGTGACCGTTCTCAATGATCCACGGTCTCCGACCTACGGCGAAGCTCCCCTCCGCGCCGGCGACGCCCCCGGGTCGTCGTACGCATATCGCACGTCTTCCCTGTGCCCGCCATAACGTTCCCTGTGCCCGCCATAACGGCCCGGTGCCCCAGACAGAGCTTGAGGTGTTCATTGAGCACCGGGCCCACCGGATCGGCGAAGGACACCTGTCCGCAGTGTGCGTGGCCGACCAAAGGCGAGCCCCGGGCGGTCATCCCCGGGAAGGCTACGGCGGCGTAGCAGGAGTTCGGCGAATCGGCGCACCGACCCCGTCAATCCTGAATATTGATGTAGGGGTCCCAGTAGTAGTAACCCTGCTTTTCACCTTTGTGGTTGAGAATCATGAAACTGAAGTTGTAGGTGACCGTCCCCGTGTCCAATACTTCGGACTCCCAGTAGTAGCTGTTGATTTTCTGGGTGGTGGGATTCAACGGGTCCTTACTGCTCGGCTGCGGCTCGTTGAGGACCACCGACCTCGGCACGGGGGTGCTGATCAGATCCTGTCCGGACAGGGCGTTGAACCTGTAGAGGACGCTGGTGTACTCGGAGTTCAGAGATAGTGTCGTCTCACGCCACCTGATGATGTCCATGGGGGAGGCGTTGATCGTCAACTCGCTACCCGGAGTACTCCCGAGCTGGTTCTGCCGGGTCGTCATGTAGATCAAACTGCTACTGTCGGGGATCGGCGTGGGACTGTTCGGATCGATGTTCTTGCCGTATTTTCCGAGAATGGTTTCCGCGTCGATGGCGATGAGGACGTTGATGAACTCCGACATACAGAAATTCTCCCTGTGGTGTCCGAAAGCACATACCGTAGTCCAGAATCCTGCAATCACGACTTGGCTGTAAATCGCCCGCACTGGAGATGTTGCCGAGCCGGTGAACCATTGTCAAGATTCATGAATCAAGATTCTTAATTGGAGCTCCCATTGTGGTGCCCAATAAAAGGCGCCATGAGCCACACTTCTTCCTTTTGGGCAACGCAAGAAACGTCATTCCGTAGTGCCCTTAAGCGCCAGGACCTGCACCGTTGAGTCGGTCGACTAATAGGAATCATGATGAATATCAAGACTAGAATGGTGGATTGGAAGGCGGACGCGTAGGCGTGCGCTGCTCAGGGCTCCACGAGCGGGGATGCCTCTGGCGGGTATCAGGGCATGGCCACCGCGCCGACTCGGGGTGATCGAGGTCCGCGAAGCGCAGGCCAAGCCCCACCTCTCACCCGACTGTCGAGGTCATGCCACGTGCTCTGGGCTTGATCCGGTTTGACGGACACCTGAGATCAGGGGCTCGCCCCCGGAAGGGTGTCCATGATGGAGCCACATGAGCATGAAGAAACCACGTCCTCGCCGCTCGTTCACCCGCGAGTTCAAGGCCGAGATCGTCTAGTTGTGCCGACGCGGAGACCGTTCGGTCGGGCAGGTCGCCAAGGACTTCGATCTGACCGAGACCGCGGTGCGCGACTGGATCCGCCAGGCCGAGGTCGACACCGGCCGGCGTGACGGGCTGACCAGCAGCGAACGCGAGGAGCTGGCGGCACTGCGGCGGGAGAACCGCCGCCTGCGCGAGGACGTCGGCATCCTCAAGCGGGCCACGGCTTTCTCCACGGAGACCCGGTGAAGGCGCACCCTTTCATCGAGGCGGACAAGCAGGGCGGTCACAGCGTCAAACGGGCCTGTGGACTGCTGGAGGTCTCCCGTGCCGCCTTCTATCCTCGCCGCGCCGGCGTTCCCGGCCCACGTGCGGTGCGCGACGCGCACCTGACCGAGCGCATCACCCAGGTCCGTCAGCATTCGCGAGGCGCCTACGGTGCCCCGCGTATCCATGCCCTCCCGCACCGGCGAGGAGACGGCCACGGCCGGCGGCGGGCGGCCCGGTTGATGTGCGCGGCCGGACTGCAAGGTCGTCACCGGCGACGCCGGCCGCAGACCACCATCCCCGATCCGGCCGCGACCGTCCGGCCCGACCTGATCGGCCATGACTTCACCCCGGATGCGGCCGCGATCGACACCCGCCGGTGCGGGGATATCACCCACCTGCCGACCCAGGAGGGCCGGCTGTATCTGGCCACGGTCATCGACATCGCCTCCCGCCGGGTGGTCGGCGGGGCCACCGCTGGTCACCTACGCACCGAGCCGGTCGCCGAGGCCCTGCGATCGGCCTGCCACCAACGCCGCCCCACCCAAGGATTGATCTTTCACTCGGACCGGGGCAGCGAAGGCGGATTCAATCACTGCTCGCAACACTTCGTTGTTGGAGGTGTTGCGACGCCCCCTTGAACCCAAGCAATACACCAACAGGGCGTTCGCCGAGCCGGCCGAGCGGCTCGGGGGGCGGCTGTCGGTCGGCCGGACCGGTCGGTGCTGGGACAACGCCCTGGCCGAGTCGTTCTTCGCCACGTTGAAGGGCGAACTACTTGATGGGCGGTCGTGGCCCAGCCGGGCCGCCGCCCATGGTGCGATCTTCGAGTTCATCGAGGGCTGGTACAACCTGCACCGGCCGCACAGCGTGGTCTACGTTAGCCCCGCCGTCTACGAGGCCGTGTCCGCAGCCTGACCACCACACCAAAGGTGCCCGTCAAAGCGGAGCAAGCTCACTCCCCGCGCACGCGGGGATGGCCATTCCGGCTCACCCTGGCAGATGTGCGTGTTGTCGTCAGCGTTGTCGCCAAAGCCAAACAAGAACGCCCCGACCATGATTGGTTCGGGGCATCTTTCCTGCTCAGTTGCTGTGGTCAGGGGCGGGGTCGAACCGCCGACCTTCCGCTTTTCAGGCGGACCAATCGCCCTGGTCGGGTAGCGGAGACCGTGGTCGGAGGGTGATGGACGGTAGCCGGAGTGCGTCCATGTGCGGGGACGTTGCTGTCAGCGCTGCTGTCACCTCGATCGTGATCACCGCATAGCACGTTCCTTCCAGGAACCAGCCGCGGTAGCGACTACCCGGATCGTGACGTGAGTGGCAAGCATCCGGCTTCATGTTGATACCTTCCACCATCAAGAAGAAGATCCGGTCCGTACGGCGCCGCACCCGGACAGCCACGACATCATGACCAGGAGGCTCCCGCTTGCCGGCCACGCGAGTACGTCCCCATGTCGCGCGCGTCCTGGAACGCACCCGCGCCATGCTGTTTGTTTTCGACGGCGTAATCTGCGACCTGTTCGCCGGTGTGGACACGTCGGCGATCGCCGACGACATCCGCGCGCGGCTCCCAGCCCCAAGCCCCCCGCTATCACTGTTGACCGGTGTCGCTTTCCATGTGACCACCGATCCGCTGTGGATGGTGACCTACGCCCACCAGGTCAGCGCCTCCCACGGTGACGAAGCGGAGGACATCCTGCGCGCGGCCGAGACGGCCGCGGTCATGACGGCCGTTCCCGTGCCCGGGGTACGCCAGGTTCTGCTGGCCTGCCAGGCCAGCGGCAGAAGAGTCGCCGTGGTGGGTGGCCGCTATTCCGCCACCATCGAGTCTTACCTGGACCGGCACGAACTGCGGCAGTTGGTGGGGCCGGTCATCGGGCGCCGGCACCACCGTCCTTCGAGCACGTCGATGGGAGCCGCCCTTGTACGCCAGGCGAGGAGGGCACTGGCCATGAACCCCGCCGAATGCACGGTGGTCGGCGCCTCCGTCCAGGCGATGATGGTCGCGGCGGACATCGGCACCCAGGCGATCGGCGTTGCCGGCTTGCGTGAAAGCCGCAAGCACATGGCCAACGTCGATGGCTCGGTCGTCGTCTCGTCCCTGCCCCACTTGGCCGACGCTCTCGCGACGGTCCCCATTGGGGGCGACATCTCAACATCACCCATGTAGCGACTGCCTCCACGTCTCCATAGGGAACGACTCACCCGCATGAGATCACCTATACGGGCCCGCCGAACGAGCGGCTCAGCACGACGAGAGCACTTCATTACGAGTCAGATCACGACCGTCCAGAACCGTCCATGGTTGTCTTCCGGACCTGGTGAGTCGGCCTCTACGGGGTCTCTCGGTCCATGGTCGTCCAGGTCCGTCCAGACCTGTTGTTAGCATCCGCGTTAGCAAGATCCGCAGTTCGCGTCTTTCGACCTCCGGTTTGATCACTGCTCCGCAAGGAGAATCGGAGCACGTCCGTAACGACGTGGTCCACCTCGTGTTCCCGGTCCGGCCATGTCCCTCGGTCGATCCAGACCATACAGAGGCCGGCGGCCCGTCCCCCGCCGATGTCGGCAACAGGGTGGTCACCGACCATCCATCCCCCATCGGCAAGGATCATGCCGCACCGCTTGGCGGCGATCTCAAACAGGCCGACATCAGGCTTGCGGATGCCTTCGAGCCCCGAGAGCGCGTAGGCGTCAACGGCCTCGGCCAGCCCCGTCTGCTGGATCTTGCCGAGCTGGTTGTCCGCCGTTCCGTTGGTGACGATGGCTACCTTCCACCCGGCCGCCCGGAGCAACGTCAGGCCGTCCATCACTCCGGGTCGACAGTGGACGAGGTACGGCATGCGCTTGCGGTAGCGGCCCCACAACTCCTCAACGGACTCGGGGAGGGCGAAGTGCTTGCGCACCATGCCGAAGAAAGCCTCACGATGCGGGTAGCCCGCCTGGTCAAGCGCGATCAACCAGTCAACCGCCTCGGGCCCAAGCCGGTGCTCGTCGACGAACTCCGCAGTCCACACCTGGAACGCCTCGTCCAGGTTCACGAGCGCGTTGTCTAGGTCGAAGAGCACAAATGGCTGCATAACAGCTCACCCTACAAGGGACAGCTAAGCCAGAAACACCTGCATTAGGAGAGTGCGAATTTAGATGCTTGCTCACATGGGCTGCAGAGAAAAATGAGGCAAGGCTTGTACGGACCACTTGATCATTTCTCGCATGTTTCGCACACAATTACAGAAGAGCGCCAACTTTGACCACGCCAAGCTCCATGCGCCAGGAGAACGAGCAAATGTGGAACTGAAAGTCCGGCGCATCCTATGCAAATCGCCCTGCTATTCTGCTGCTCGCAGGTCGCCCGGTCAAGCAATCACTTCACCCTAGACGCCCGGAGCAGAATGAAAGACATTCATTAGTCGGATCATTCGGCAATATATAGAGGATACGCAAGGATGTCGTTCAGCCTCACTTCCTTGCCGTTCACAACCGATGCTTGCTCATCGGTCATTTGGACGATCTTATATACCGTCTCTATTACCCGTTGGCGCCCGACAATCCCGCCAACCTTACTAAGCTTGTCTACGGGATGTATCGCCAAGTCGCGCCCCCATGGCTCGCCGTGTGCACTCACACATGAGTGAATCTGTTCTGGCCGACCACACGGGTCATGCCCGGCAACGAAGTTGACTAGGGCGCATAACGCCGAGATGCCAGACATGAAGTGTTGAAGGCTCGAATCGCGAATCTCCTCTACCAGAAATACGTAGGTTCCCACCCAATCCCACGTCCCACTGCCATCTGCTTCCGTGTCGATAAACCCCACCTCCCCAATGGGTTCACAGACCCACACGGTTAGCATTGAGCCACGCACACCTTGGAGAGGTTCGGGAACTGGGACATATACGGGAGTAGCGACAATATTCAACTCTCGCACATATGGCCGATCAACCAACATGCCATGCTTATATACCTCTCGCGTGCGTTCGGGCCGGTACTCGCGGAGTTGTCCATGCTCTCGCAGAGCCTCGATGGCGCCTTCTATCTGTCGATGCATATTCGCCTGCACGCCATTGGACCGCTTGGTGGAGGCCTTGCGCCCGAAGCTCCCCACGCCAAACGTCACCCTCCCCTCCCACTCGGTGCTGCGTTCGACCGCGTCGAGGTTCTCGACCTGGCTAAGCAGAGATTCCAAGAGCATGTTGTTGACCAGGCGATAGGTCTTGAGCATCTCAGCACCTTCCATGACTGTCGTGATAGCGCCAGGTGGATCATGGTTAAACGTATGTTGCAAGACCGATAGGTTTCAGGCCGCCATCTATAAAACGTGATCTCCCTGCGACGAGTTCCAGGGACGTATGCGTAACCATCCAGGTGCGGCCCTGGACGCGTATCGGGCGCGCTGATCGCAAACGATCGGTGACAGGACGCAACCGAACTTATGGCATGCCCCTGAGTGATGTTCTAGTTGGTGGGCTCTGCTTCCCTGGTCAAGATCGGCGTCCTGGCAGGGTTCGAACTTGCGGTACCACTTTAGGAAGGCGATCATCTTCCTCGGCGATTATTGCTCTGAGCTGCCGTGACCGATCATCTAGTGATCATGCTCCACATACTCCGTTGCTGAGGGCTCGACTACGGTGATCGCCGCGTCATTCGATGGCAAGGGCCGACGAAGGAGGGCCGCGGCAGCCGATCGCCCCAACCGGCTACGACCAGTGCCGAAGTGAGCGATCGTCACGGCCGTCACCACGATGAAACCGGCAAAGAGCCTTCTCGTCTCGCATGGCCTGCCGCCTGGTGATCACACGCGCGTGGGCGGTGCTGGTCGCGACCGGCCGAAGAGCCGCAGCGCGGCCAGCGACCGCCCGACACGCGGCAGGCCGCCGCAGGCGGGCTGCCCTTGAAGACGTGGAGAAAGTTCTCATCCGGCGATCTTGTAGCTTGTCCTGAGCCGATTCGGACGGATGCCGGAGGTTTCTCATGAGTGCATGGGGAGTTGCGCTGTTCTCGGACGATACGGCGTGCGATGTACGGGACGCCTATCGGGAGTTGATCGAAGACGGGGTTGAGGACGAGGAGGCCGTCCGCCGGGTGCTGGACGGGTTCGGTGACGCGCTCGTCGATCCGGATGAGGGTCCGGTCGTCTGGCTGGCGCTCGCCTGGACCCAGTCGAAGGTCGGTCGCTTGGACGCGACGGTGCGCGACAGGGCTCTGGGGGTCATCGAGCGGGGTGAGGGACTGGAGCGTTGGCAGGAGGAGGGGTCAAGGCTCTGGCCGGCCGGCAGGCCGCGCTCGACAAGGTGCGGTCCCAGCTCACCGGTCCTCAGCCGGAGCGCAAGCGCCTGCGTCGTCCGTGGCGGCACGTCACCGATCTGACGCCGGGAGCGGTGTTGGCGTACCGGGTCTCCTCCGGCCGCCTGGTCCTGCTGCGGGTTTCCCACATCGACGATGACCGGGTGGGCTGTGCGCCGATTCTGACGCTGGTGCGCTACCTAGGCGACGCGCTCCCCTCGCAGCAGGAGATCGACCGACTCCCGGACGCGGTGGACGGCTCCTGCCCGCTGGGCATCCCCATTGACGGGGTGATGAACGCGATGGTCTTCCGGGTGGCGGTGCATCGCAAGAAGGACCCCGATTACCGCGCACTCGGTTTCGAACCTTTGGCGGGCGTGCTGCAGCCGCGTCCTGGAGACGAGCGGTTCGACTCTCTCCTGTGCTCGTATACGCACTGGGAGGGGCTCGCGAGCATTATGGAGTGGTACGCGGGCTGCCACTGACAACGCATGCGAGACCAGCCGCTGGGGCCTCGTTGAGGCGAACTGGTCAGTCGGCTACTTCTCCGAGCCGCTGTCGGCTGCGCCGTCCTTCCCCTCGGGGACGCTGACGAAGCTGCCGAGGTTGGGCACGGTGTAGATCTTCCCGGCTTCGCGGAGCCGTTCCATGGCCTTGCGGATGGTCGGGCGTGCGACGCCGAACTCCTCCATCAGCTTGACCTCGGAGATCTTGAACTTGGGTCCCCACTCCCCTGAGTCGATCCGGGACAGCAGGACCTCCAGGATCTGCTCCCAGCGAGAGCGGTCCTCGTCAAACTCCCACGTGCGCGTGTGCTCGACATATCTGGCCACACTACGACCGTAGAAAGGCACTTCATGGCGCCTCACACCGACTCATGAAGCTTCATGAAGCTTCATGGAATAGATAGGTACTTACAGGATGGGCTACTCTCGGTACATGGCATCGGTGAGCAGCGGCTCGGAGTGGGAGCGGGTCCGGGACCACTTCCTCTGCTGGATCGCGTCCCACGGTGATCGTGAAGGGCGTCGTGGGACACGGCCCGCTGCGCTGCTCACCGACGCCTTCCTCACCCCTGACATGCGGACATGGGGAAGGACCACACCCGCACATCGGCTTGAGCGACACGACGGAGCCATCCCCGCGCTCGTCGCCGCCCAGGGCCCGGAAGTGACGCGATGAGCGACCTGGGCGCCGCTTCACCGAAGCCCTGCGCCGCCGCGTCGCCAAGAACGCCGGGCTGACACAGCGGGAGCTCCGCGAGCAGGCCGTGATCTCCTTCGCCAAGGTCGCCGAGTACCAGCGGCGGGGCGTCGTCCACTTCCACGCCGTGATCCGCCTCGACGGCCCGGACGGACCCGCCACACCTCCTCCGGCCTGGGCGACGGCCGACCTGCTGGCCGACGCCGTACGGCATGCCGCCTCCGCCGTAACGGTGACCGTCCCCGAGGTGCCCGGCGAACCCACGCGGGCCTTCCAGTGGGGCGCTCAACTCGACGTCCGCCAGATCACCATGGACGGCGACCTCACCGACCAGGCCGTGGCCGGCTACATCGCCAAGTACGCCACCAAAGCCGCCGAGTGCGTCGGCACCCTCGACCGGCGCATCAACCCCCTCGACGACCTGACCGCCTTCGACCTCCGCGACCACCCCCGGCGACTCATCGCCGAGTGCCTGCGCCTGGGCGTCCTCGACAAGCTGGCCGACTTCCGGCTTGTCCAGTGGGCGCACATGCTCGGCTTCCGCGGCCACTTCTCCACCAAGTCCCGCCGCTACTCCACCACCCTCGGCGACCTCCGCGCCGCACGGACCGACCACATGCGCGACGAGCAGATCAGCACCGGACGACTCCCCCTCTTCGAGGAGGACACCATCCTCGTCATCTCCCACTGGGACTACGCCGGACGGGGCCTGTCGGCCGGTGAACAGCTCCTCGCCGCCGCCTTAACCGGTGCTGCCCTGCTGCCTCCTGAGATCCCGTTGGAGGCTGTGGATGGATGACGAGCAGCTCCTGACCGTCGACGAGGCCGCTGCCCGCCTCCGGGTGAGCCGATGGACCCTCTACTGCCTGATCCGCTCCAACGAGCTCCGAAGTTTGAAGATCCGTCGTCGCCGCCTCATCCCGGCCGACGCGGTGACCGAGTGCATCCACAACCTGATGGAGGCGGCGTGATGACCAGTACAGCGCTCGGCACGCCCGAGGAAGAGCCGAAGCGGCAGAGCAAGCGCCGGATGCGGAAACGCTCCAACGGTGAGGGAAGCATCTGGCCTCGCAAGGACGGCCGGTACGGCTACGCCGCCTTCGTGCCTACGACGGGCGGAGCCGTGAAGCGGGTGCAGGGCTCGGCCCGTTCCCAGGAGGAGGCGCGGAAGAAGCTGACCGAGCTCCTCAAGAACTCCGACGAGGGCATTCCCGTCTCCTCGGAGAACTGGACCGTCGCCGACTACCTGAACTACTGGCTCACGCACATCGTGCGTGCGGAACGGCGTCCCAAGACCTACCAGGGCTACGAGGGCGTTGTCCGGCTCCACCTGATCCCCGGACTCGGCAAACGGCGGCTGAACAAGCTCAACGCCCAGGAGGTCCGGCTGTTCATCACCCGGACCCGTACCGAGTGCCAGTGCTGCAAGCACGGCTGGGACGCCTCTCGGGAGACTCCCGTCTGCTGCGCGCTCAAGAACGGCGGATGCTGCGAGTCCCGGCTGTCCATCCGCATGGTTCAGTCCGTGCACGCCGTACTCCGCAACGCCTTGGAATCCGCGGTGCGCGAGGAGATCATCCCGCGCAACGCGGCCAAGCTCGTCAAGGTCCCGGTGCCCAAGTACAAGGTCAATCGCGGTCTGACCGTGCCCCAGTCCCGCCTGGTCCTCAAGGCTGCCCAAGAGCACCGGCTGTCGGCTCTCTACGTCCTGGCGCTCTGCCTCGGCCTACGGCGTGGGGAGTTCCTCGGGCTCCGCTGGGTGGACGTCGACCTCGACGGCGCGAAACTTGAAGTGGTCCAGACCCTTCAGCGTGTCGAAGGTCGTCTCCAGTTCGTCCGACCGAAAACCAACGACTCCGAGCGGACCGTCCCACTCCCCTCGATCTGCGTCGAAGCGCTCCGAGCACATCGCAAGCAGCAGTTCGCCGAGCGCTCCGACCGCTGGAATGACTGGGAGGAACACGGCCTGGTCTTCCCGTCCCGACGCGGTACCCCGATGGAGCCGGACAACCTCCGGCGTAGCTGGGGAGCCATCCGCAAGGCCGCCGGCCTCGGGGACATGCGCTTTCACGATCTTCGCCACACCTGCGTGACTCTGTTGCTCAACCTCGGCGTACCGCCCCAGGTCGTCCGCGACATCGTTGGACACAGCGACATCGAGGTGACCATGACCATCTACGCCCATGTTTCCCTCGACGACAAACGGCGCGCCCTCGGCAAGCTCGGAGATGCCCTCGACTGAAACCAAATTTCTAGATCGCCTTGGCCGCTTCGGTCAGGGCGGTCTTTGTTCGCTGGGAAGATCTCTCGGAAGTTCGGCATATACCGAATGCGGCGCAACCCCGTGTTCTAGCCTAGGACGGCTACACCAGTGGGACAGCGCCCACACCACTTCCTCGTCGCCCGTAGTCGATGCCAACGACTTGGCTCCGACAGCGAGAGGAGGTGATGTATGTGGCTGGAAAACACCGACGTCCGCGCCAACCGTGGATGTGGGTGTGGCCCGCCCTGAACGCCGCGACAAGGCTTGCCCCCTTGGCGGCGACGCTGCTGGCTCTCCTTGAGGGCTAGCGGACGGACCATCCCCTTGTAGCCCGGTCCGGCTCGACTGCCAGTCGAGCCGGGCCTCTTCTTTTCTGCTGTTGCTAGCGGTACCGCTAGCGAGTTGCAGGCATTTAGCGTAGCCCGAGCATGGGTCATGCTGTGCGTAAAAACGGTTCTTGCGCGCAAGAACGCATCCTGCGCGCAGGATGCGTAGAGGAATGGCGTTGCTGTCAGCGTTGCTGTCACTGGAGATCAAAAAAGCCCCGAACGATGATCGTTCGGGGCATCTTTCCTGCTCAGTTGCTGTGGTCAGGGGCGGGGTCGAACCGCCGACCTTCCGCTTTTCAGGCGGACGCTCGTACCGACTGAGCTACCTGACCTCGGTGGTGGATCGAACACCTACCAGAGCGGTCCTGACGGGACTTGAACCCGCGACCTCCACCTTGACAGGGTGGCGAGCACTCCAAACTGCTCTACAGGACCTTGCTTGGTCGGAAGTTTTCGCTTCCGTCCTTCTTGCCTTACTTAGCTTACCAGTTCTTCGGAGGTCTGCGACCTGCCGTTTCCCTGGCGAGCATCTGCTCGGCCGTGCCCCCAACGGGATTCGAACCCGTGTCGCCGCCTTGAAAGGGCGGTGTCCTAGGCCACTAGACGATGGGGGCTCGGAATTCTCATTCCGTTCCGTTGCCGTCTTCCGCTGGAGACCTCTGAAGCATAGGGGACTTTTGCCCCGATGCCAAAGCGGCTTCCCGGCTTAAGGCGACGTGGTGCCGCTGACCGATCCCGTCGGAGACGGGACGGACGTTGGCCCAGGAGAAATTGTACGGCCAGGCTCGGTCTCAACGTGACGTTCGATCTGAACCGACTGCTCTCCGAGCCCTCCAAGGGTGATGTCGTCCCAGGCCTGCAGGCGATGCGTCTTGCGATCGAAGTACAGAACCGAGGCCGCGACCGGGGTCGGCTCGTCGTGTTCGAGGGCACGCAGACCGGCGCCGCCGGTGGAGCCCTGGACCAGGACGCGGGTGCCGGAGGGCAGCAGTTCGGTGGAACGCTCGTGGGAGTGGCCGGTGAGGATCATGGGGGCCGCACCGGAGAACGCGCGGGCGATGGTCGGGTCGTGCACCGCCACGAGGTCCACCGGCTCGAAGGCCTGACCGAGCCGCGTGGCGTGGGCGCGCCCGAGGGCGGCGAGGGACTCGGGGTCGGAGTCGACTGCCACGGACTTGTCGGGGGTGAACCGGGGATCGCCCAGGCCGTAGATGCGCAGCCCCGCCACGGTCTTGGCGGAGTCGTCGAGGACGACCGCCCCCTTCTGCCTGGCCACGGCCCGCTGGGTGGCCTTGGAGTCGTGATTGCCCCTGACGAAGACGTACGGCACGCCGAAGCTGTCGATCTCCTCGACGAACTTGTCCTCGGGGCCGGTCCCGTGATCGGTCAGGTCGCCGGTGTCCACGATCGCGTCGATCTTGAACTGGGCGGTGACCGAGTGCATGAGATTCCACGCGATGGGGCTGAGATGGATGTCGGAGACGTGCAGCACCCGGATCGACGCGGGATCGGAGTCGTAGACCGGCAGGGCCGAGACCGTGTCGTAGAGCTGGGAGACGTTGTTGACCAGCTTCGCGAGCTGGACCCGGTAGGACTCGAACTTGGTCACGATCGACTCGGCGTCGCCGACCAGGGAAGGCGCCCCGGCGAGCAGGCCCGTGTATTTCGGCTCCACCACCGAGTCCGGCCGGAACGTCAGGGCGATGGCCGCGCCCGTACCGGTCATCAGGACGGCGGCGCTCAGCAGACCCGCCAGGGCCGGGCCGGGGCGGTGGAAGACGATCAGCGAGGTGATGAGGGCGCCCGCCAGGCCGCAGAGGGCGGCGCGCAGGATCAGCGTCCTGACCCCCTCGCTGAGCTCCTTCTCCAGCAGGGCGGGGAGCTGGTCGGAGAACCGGGGATCCTCCAGCAGCGCGCCGGCCCGGGCGGGGTTGATGTTCTCCAGGGTGATGCGCAGGCCGACCGGGGCGTTGTGGGTGTCGAACAGGAGCGTGCCCAGCGGGTGCGCGTCCACGACGGTCTCCCCCGCCCACGAGGGCTCCGCCGACATGCCGATCTCGACGGGGCCGACGGCGGCGCGGACCGGGCCGCCGAGCATGATGCCCAGCCAGGCTCCACCCACGGCCACGAGCACGACCGCCACCGCGCGCGAGGCACGCCCCGTCGCGAACCGGCGGAGTCTCTGGGTCCAGTCTGTGAAGTCCATGCGGCTCCCCCTTACCCGAAAACACGGGGCACAATGGCAGGTGTGATCGAGGTCTCGAGAGAGAAATTCGAAGAGCTCGTGGCCGACGCACTGGACACGATCCCCCCCGAGCTGACGAGAGTCATGGACAACGTGGTCGTGGTGGTCGTGGACGACCCACCTGAGCCGGACCTTCTGGGTCTTTACACGGGCATACCTCTCACCGAGCGCGGCGACTGGTACGCAGGAGTGCTACCCGACCGGATCGAGATCTACCGCAACCCGATCTGTTCGATCTGCGAGACCGAGGACGACGTGGTGCAAGAGGTACGGATCACCGTGGTCCACGAGATAGCCCACCACTTCGGCATCGACGATGACAGGCTGCACACCCTCGGCTGGTAGCCAAAGCCGTATTACATATCGACCTTCCCTATGCCCGAGATTTCCCGATTTACAATTACAGCTTGCATGAGGTTGATTGCTTTCAGTTGCGCGCCGACTCTTCAGCGGGCACCGTAGGTTACGCACCGAACACCCACAGTCAATGCGCCTGTAAGCCCAGCGGAGTCCTATGGCGGCCACCAGGCCCGGCCGGCTACCCGGGCGGCACCGCCGCCCGGCCGAACGCCAAGCGACCTACGGCGAGGTCATCGCCATCAGGGAGTTTCGCGCGCTCTGGATCGGCCAGGCACTCTCTCTCCTCGGCGACCAGCTCTCACGAGTGGCGCTGTCCGTGCTGGTGTTCCAGCGGACGGAATCGCCACTGGCGACCGCGTCGGTCTACGCGCTGACCTATCTGCCGCCCATCATCGGGGGCCCGCTGCTCGCGGGTCTCGCCGACCGCTACGCCCGGCGGCGCATCATGATCTTCTGCGACCTGCTCCGGGCCGTCCTGGTCGCGCTCATGGCCATCCCCGGCACGTCGTTCACCGTACTGTGCGCGCTGGTCTTCTGCGTGGTGCTGCTCAGCGCCCCGTTCTCGGCCGCCAGGGCGGCGCTCCTCCCCGAGCTCCTCAAGGGCGATCGCTATGTCGCGGGCTCGGCGCTGCAGAACATGACCAACCAGGGCGCGCAGATGCTGGGCTTCGCCCTCGGCGGCGCCTTGATCATGGGGATGGGGCCGTACCGCGCGCTCGCACTCGACGCGTTCACGTTCCTCGCCTCCGCGCTGATCCTGGTCTCGGGAGTACGGCGGCGCCCCGCTCCCCTCGCCACCGACACCGACCGGCCCTCCATGTGGACCATGACCCGTGCCGGATCCAGGCTGGTCTTCGGCGACCCCCGGTTGCGGACGCTGGTGCTCTTCGCCTGGCTGTGCGGCTTCTACGTGCTCCCCGAGGGGATCGCGACCCCCTACGCCGACGTCCTGGCCGCCGACAGGCAGCAGGTCTCGCTCGTCGCCGGCCTGCTGATGGGCTCGATGCCGACCGGTACGGTCGTGGGAGCCTTCCTCTTCAGCCGATACGTCAACCCGTCGAAACGGCTCCGGGCGATGGGCTGGATGGCGATGCTGACATGCGCGCCGTTGATCCTGTGCGCGATGGAGCCGCCGCTCGCCGTGGTGCTGGTCCTGTGGTTCGTCTCAGGCGTCGGCGGCGCCTACCAGCTCGCGGCCAACGCCGCGTTCGTGCAGTGCGTGCCCGCCGAACGGCGGGGTCTGGCATTCGGTCTCGTGCAGTCAGGCCTGCTGGCCTCTCAGGGCGTCGGCATCCTCATCGGCGGTGCCGCCGCCGATGTGCTCAACCCCGCGCACGTGGTGGCGATGGCCGGCGCGGCCGGTCTGTCCGTCGCGGCCGCGCTGACCGTTCTCTGGGCCGGGTCCTGCAAGGAGATCATCGAGAGGGTTCGCGCGGAGGCGACCGTCTGAGTCACGCCTGGGGCTTGGGCTCGTCGCCGTTCTGCGGAGCCGGGTTCTGCGGGACCGTGTTCTGCGGAGCCTGGTTCTGCGGAGCCGCCGGGGCGGTGTAGTGCGGAGCCGGGTCCTGGTGGGTGGGGTAGTGCGGCGCCTGGTCATGGGGGGCCGGATACTCCGGAGCCGGGCCCGGGTGGGTCGGGTGGTGCGGCGCCCGGTTCTGGGTGGTCGCCTTGGCCCAGCTCTGCTCGGCCTTGGCCCAGCCCTGCTCTGCCTTGGACCGCGCGTCCTGCCAGACCGGGTTGTCCTTGTTCTTGTCGACCAGATCCTGGACGATCGACCTGTCCTTGCTCTCGTCGGGGAGGAGGAGCCAGCCGATCGCGTAGATTCCCACGCCCAGGCCGCCGAAGAAGGTGGCGATGGCGAGGGCCGCACGGATGATGTTGGGGTCGATGCCGATGTAGCGTCCGAGACCGGAGGCCACACCCGCGACGATCCGTCCGTCCTTGGTCCTGCGGAGCTGTTTGACGCCCGAGAAGTCGTTTTCGTTCATGTCTTCAGACTGCCCAATGCGGAGCCCCTGTCACATCGGGATTCCCCCTGGCACGACCCTGACATCCCACCCCGGAGCACCGGCAATACCCTGACAGGGGCCGACGAGAGAGGAACACCACATGGACGACCTTCTGCGCATCGACGACGGGCTCTCCGAGGAGCAGCGTCTCATCCGCGACACCGTGAAGACGTTCGTGGCCGACAGGATCCTCCCCCACGTGGGCGACTGGTTCGAGGAGGCCGTCTTCCCCGCCCGCGAGCTCGGCCCGGTCCTCGGCTCGCTCGGCGTGCTCGGCATGCATCTCGAAGGGTACGGCTGCGCGGGCCTGGACGCCGTCTCCTACGGCGTCGCCTGCCGGGAGCTGGAGGCGGGGGACTCGGGACTGCGGTCGTTCGTCTCCGTGCAGGGCTCGCTCGCCATGTTCCCGATCTGGAAGTACGGCTCCGCGGAGCAGAAGGAGGCGTGGCTGCCCCGGATGGCCGCCGGTGAGGCGATCGGCTGCTTCGGCCTGACCGAGCCCGACCACGGCTCCGATCCGGCGAACATGCGCACCCACGCCAAACAGGACGCCTCCGGCGACTGGATCCTCAACGGCGCCAAGATGTGGATCACCAACGGCTCCATCGCCGACGTCGCGGTGGTCTGGGCCCAGACCGAGGACGGCATCCGCGGCTTCGTGGTCCCCACCGACACACCTGGTTTCTCCGCACCGGAGATTCACAAGAAGATGTCGCTGCGGGCCTCGGTGACCTCGTCCCTGTACTTCGACGACGTCCGCCTCCCCGCGTCCGCCGTACTCCCTGAGGTCCGTGGCCTGAAGGGGCCGCTGTCGTGTCTGTCCGAGGCCCGTTTCGGCATCCTGTGGGGCGTCGTGGGCGCGGCCCGCGCCTGCCTGGAGTCGGCCGTCGACTACGCCACGACCCGCGTCCAGTTCGGCAAGCCCATCGGCGGCTTCCAGCTGACCCAGGAGAAGCTCGCGTGGATGTACGTGGGGCTGGGGCAGTCCCAGCTCACCGCACTCCATCTGGGCCGCCTGAAGGACGCCGGCACCCTCACCCCCCAGCAGGTCAGCTTCGGCAAGCTCGCCAACGTCCGCGCCGCCCTGGACATCGCCCGCCGGTCACGCTCGATCCTCGGCGGCAACGGCATCACCCTGGAGTATCCGGTGATCCGGCACATGACCAACCTGGAGAGCGTGCTGACGTACGAGGGGACGGAGGAGATCCACCTCCTCACCCTGGGCAGGGCGCTCACCGGGCTCGACGCCTTCCACTGAGGCGTGCCTCCCCGCTTGTCGAGCTGCGCGTAACCGCCTACCGCCGCCGGGGCTGCCGCTGGGGCAGGCCGCAGGGACGCCAGTCCGGGGCCTGAGCCGCCCTGTCGAGCTCGTCCTGCCAGGAGAGACCCCGGCTCAGGTAGAAGCGGAACAGCTCGGCGGTGGCACGGGCGTCGGCCAGCGCGGCGTGGGCGTTCGAGAACGGGATCCCCGCGCGTTCGCAGCAGGCGCCGAGAGCCCACTTCCCGTCGGGGACGAGGCCGGGGGCGAGCCGCTGCGTGCACAGGGTCTCGGTCAGCCAGTGGCTGCCGGGAAGGACACTGAGGAAACGCAGGTCGAAGGAGATGTTGTGAGCCACCAGGACCCGCCCGGCGATCCGCTGCCACACCTCGTCCAGCACCTCCTCGATCACCGGCGCGCCCTCGACCATCGCTCCGGTGATGCCGTGGACATGGACGGCTCCGGTGCCGCGACGGGGATCGACCAGCGAGTGCCACTCGTCGACGGTGGTGCCGTCGGTGTCCAGGGAGACGAGCGCGATCTCACAGATCCGGTCTCCCTTGGCCGGTGAGAAGCCCGTGGTCTCCACGTCGACCACGACATATCCCTGCCTCGCTGACAGGCGGACACTGCGGGCGGGATCAAGCCCCGAGCTCGTCATGAGTGCCACTGTATGAGAGCCGACTCCCCGTTCTGTCAGCTATTGGGTAAACAGGTGATCGCCCGCGGGCCTGGCGACGGGCGTTAGTGGACACTATCCTCGGTACGCTGTCTCCAGCGGGGCGTTAGCTCAATGGTTAGAGCTGCGGACTTTTAATCCGTAGGTTCTGGGTTCGAGTCCCAGGCGCCCTACCAGCAAAAACAGCCGCTGTTGATCTTTCGTGGAAGGCGCTTGCAGCCACCTTCCACAGCCAAGAGCCGGACCCCACCGGGAGTCCGGCCCTTTGTGCTTTCCGTAATCACCCGAGCAGCCTCTTGGCGAGCGCGTCCACAGCCGCCCGTTCGATGTCCGGGAGCACGTGCGTGTACGTGTTCACGGTCAGCCCGATCTGACTGTGACCTAACGTCTTCATCACGGTCCGAGGTGAGGCCCCGGAGGCGAGCAGGAACGAGGCGCAGGCGTGACGGAGGTCGTGAAGCCTCAGCCAGTCGAGCCCCGCTCTCTTCCGGGCGACCCGCCACCGGGTGCTGAGGTTGCCCGGTTCGATGGGGGTTCCGATCGTGGGGGGTGTCCCTATGGTGTTCGTCAAGCGGCCGCGGGCTTTCGGGTGTGGTTCTTCCGGCGGGGCTGGTAGGGCTTGCGGTCGCGGAGCATGGCGTAGATGACGTCTGAACGGCGACGGGCGAGGCAGATCAGGGCGGCGTTGTGCTTCTTGCCCTCGGCGCGCTTCTTGTCGTAGTACTCCCTGCTTTCGGGGTCGGACAGGGACGCGAACGCGGCGAGGAACATGGCCCGTTTCAGTGCCTTGTTGCCGCCTTTGGGTGGGTGTTCACCCTTGATCGAAGAACCGGATCGGCGGG
>NZ_NGFP01000309.1 GCF_002149035.1 Streptosporangium minutum | reverse complement strand
ACGCTGGGCAGCCCGTCGTTGGCGTCCCAGCGGGACTCCAGGTAGGAGACCGCGAGGAGTACGCTCTCCGGCACGCCGTACGTCCGGGCCGCCCGCGCGAAGGCCGCCTGCCTGCTCTCCGGCATCGCGTACGGCCCGCCGGGAGCCGTCTGCCCGCTCTCCGGTGTTCCGTACGGCCCGCCGGGAGCCGCCTGCCTGAGCTGGCACTTCACGCTGCGCTCCGGCGACGGCCACATCGCCCAGCACCTGCGGGGCAGCGACATCGGCTGGCACGCGGGAAACTGGTACGTCAACAGCCGCTCCATCGGCCTGGAGCACGAGGGCTACCTGGCCAGGGGCGGCGCCTGGTACACCGAGGCGATGTACCGCTCCTCGGCCGCACTGGTCGCCCATCTCGCGCGCAAGTACGACGTGCCCCTGAACCGGGCGCACATCATCGGCCACGACAACGTGCCGGGCACCACCCCGGAGGGCGTGCGGGACATGCACCAGGACCCCGGCCCCTACTGGGACTGGGCCCACTACTTCGAGCTGCTCGGCAGCCCGCTGACCGGCTCCGCCGACCCCGGCGCCCGCTCGGTGCTGATCAGGCCGGACTACGCCCTCAACCAGCCGCGCTTCACCGGCTGCGCCAAGTCCGGCGACTGCCCCCCGCAGGGTGCCGCCTCGGTCTGGCTGCACAGCCGCCCCTCGGAGCAGGCCCCGCTGGTCAGGGACATCGGCAAGCACCCCAAGGGCGCCTCCACCTACGGCGTCTACGACCACGCGGCCCGCGCCTCCACCGGCCAGCGCTACGCGCTCGCCGAGCGCAGGGGCGACTGGACGGCCATCTGGTATCTCGGACAGAAGGCGTGGTTCCACGACCCCGAGACCGCCCGCACGTCCGTGCCCGCCGCCGGCCGCCTGGTGACGCCCCGGCCCGGCCGCGCCTCCGTCAAGGTGTACGGCAGGGCCTACCCCGAGGCGTCGGCCTACCCCCGGGGCGTTCCCCGGCAGGAGCTGATCCCCCTGCAGTACTCGTTCCCGGCCGGGCAGTTCTACAGCCTCGGCATGACGAGCCGCGCCACCTACCTCCGGGCGGGAGCCCTGGACCCGTCCAGGGACCGGGTCGTCAGGGGCGACGTCCGCTACCGCCAGATCCAGTTCGGCCACCGGATCATGTTCGTCCGGGCCGCCGACGTCAAGGTGATCTCCCAGGAAGATCCACGGTAGGCCCCCGGGTTGCGCACATCAGCGCTCCGGAGGCGCTAGAGTTTTCACGTGCCCCGGACGAGTTGCCGGGGATCACGCGGAAGTGGCTCAGTGGTAGAGCATCACCTTGCCAAGGTGAGGGTCGCGGGTTCGAATCCCGTCTTCCGCTCCAGCAGGTCCTCCGGGATCTGACTGGTGGAGTGGCCGAGAGGCGAGGCAACGGCCTGCAAAGCCGTGTACACGGGTTCAAATCCCGTCTCCACCTCAGTGCACGGACATCGGAGTCTCAAGGATCCGGTAAAGTAGCGCACGTGCCGCAGAGGGGAAACCCTGAGCGGACACGCGGAAGTGGCTCAGTGGTAGAGCATCACCTTGCCAAGGTGAGGGTCGCGGGTTCGAATCCCGTCTTCCGCTCTGGTTCGCCCGAGGACGATTAGCTCAGCGGGAGAGCGCTTCCCTGACACGGAAGAGGTCACAGGTTCAATCCCTGTATCGTCCACCATCGAAGATCCCCGGACTCCGGTCCGGGGATCTTTTTTTCTGCCGGTCACCGCCACGCCGGCCACCGGCATGCCTGTCACCGCGGCACTGGTCAGCACGGCGCCGGTCACCGCGGCACTGGTCAGCACGGCGCCGAGAGCACCGTCCCCGCCCCTCGCCCCCTCTCCACGCACTGCGGATCACGATGAACATCCTCTTGACACCCGGCGCACCGCCGTTAAGAGGCAACATAGAGGGACGCATAGCTGGAAATCGGTTAATCGCTATGCTCTTTTGACCCTGGTGAAAGGGGCCGGCCTGTGCAGCGCGTGGTGGTCGATCCGGAGGTGCCCGCGGACGTCGCCGGACTTCTCCGGCGGAACGGCCCATTGCTCTCCCGCTTCCGGGCCGGGTGGAGTCCGGCGCCGGAGGACGCCCCACGGCTTCCGGCGGCCCTCGTGGCGCCCCTCGGCGTGACGGCGGCCCTGGCCGCCGCCTTCACCGCCCTCACCGGGATATCCATGGGATTCCTGCTCGTCCTGTTCGCCGTCTACGCGACGATCCTCACCTGCGTCTACATCGGCAGGAAGCCCGCTCCGTACGACGCCGTCGAGCGCGTCCTGTACCGGCACTCGCAGCGGTACAGAGGGGGCTACCTGATCCTGGAGGACTTCGACTACGGCGCCAGGGATCTGCTCGGCCGGGTCCAGCGGGCGATCGACTCCATCCTCGGCTCCCGGGTCAACACCATCGGAATGCTCGACAGCGTGCGCAACTCGGTGATGCTGCCGGCCGAGGAATGGGAGATCGCCCGCCTGCTGACCAAGCTGTCGGCGCTGCGGGCCAAGCACGGCAACCTCGCCCGCGGCGGCAGGACGCCGGAGGTCGCCGCCGCGATGGCGCCGCTGGAGCGGGCGCTGGCCGCCAGCGAGGCCGCCGTCGTCGCCCGGGTGGAGGCCCTGGAACGTTACGCGCGCCACGTCTCCAACGCCGACCGCGCCCTCAGGTCCCAGGGCCAGATCGACGCCCTCCTGGCCCACCTGCCCGAGTACGAGCAGCTCGTCGCCGAGACGGGGGCGGCCAGGTTCTCCGCGCCGGAGATCGGTCATCTGAGCGAGGACGCCGCCCAGCTCCAGCGGGCGCTCCGCGACAGCGTCCGGTCCGCCCACGAGGCCTTCCGCTACCTCGACGGGCCTCCGCGCGGCTGACCTCTCGACGGCGGCGGTCCCGTTCACCGTCGCCGGGTCCGGGAGCGCCGATCGGGCCGGGAAAGTTCGGCCTTGCCACGGATCCCCAGGGAAGCGAGGATGACTCACATTCCTTGGAGGTAGCATGCGGATCCGCGTGGATGTCGCCCTCGGCGTGGTGGTGCTGATCGATGTGCTGCGGGTCTTCCTGCCGTCACTGATCACCCTGTTCGGCCGGGCGGGCAGCACGCCCGCGGAGATGATGGGCCTGTACGCCGTCTCCTGGTTCGTGGTGGCCTTCCTCACGGTCCCGCTGGCCCGGTCCGTCCCGCCGCGCCGGGTGGCACTTGGCGCCGGTCTCCTGCTGCTCCTGGCCCGGCTGGCGCTGCAGCCGACCTCCGGCGGCGAGGTTCAGCTCTACCTGGCGAGCGCGGGCCTGCTGGCCGGACTGGTCTGGCTGACGGCGACCGCCGTGTCCGCCCGGGACGCCCGGCCTGCGATGGCCGGAGTGATCACCGGCCTGGCGGCCTCCACGGTGATCCACGCGGCGCTGGACGGCATCGACCTGATGTGGCGCCCCGGCCCGGTCCCATGGGTGGTGCTGGCGGCCGAGCTCGTGCTGGCCGGGGTGTTCCTGCTGCGGCCCGCGCCCGCCGGGGAGGAGCACTCGGGCGCCCCGCGCGCCTGGCTGCCGGTCGGCCCCGCCCTGCTGCTGTGGGGCCTGTACACGGGCAACACCGCGCACGCCCAGGCGGCGGCCGGTTCCGCCTCCCTG
The DNA here is from genome assembly GCF_002149035.1 of Streptosporangium minutum. GTDB lineage: Bacteria > Actinomycetota > Actinomycetes > Streptosporangiales > Streptosporangiaceae > Streptosporangium > Streptosporangium minutum. The sequence continues at coordinate 6,296 of NZ_NGFP01000309.1, read as the reverse complement.
GCCGCCGCCGCGGTCGTGGCGGCGTTCGCGGTGCTGTCGACGGCGCCCGCCGCGCTGCCGCTGCTCCGGCGGCCGCTGGTGCCCGCCATCGCCCTGGTCGCCTCCGCCGTGGCGTTCACGTTCGGCAGGGTCACCGTGGACGGCGTCCACGGCGTGGCACCGGGCTGGACGATCGCCGCGCAGATCATCGGTCAGGTCGCGCTGGGGGCCTGCCTGGCGCACGCGGCGGCGACCTTCGGCCCCGACCGTCCGCTGCGGCGCGGCCTGGCGGCGGCGGGGGGCATGCTGCTGTTCGTCGTGTTCGTCTTCGGTTACTACGCCGCCTATGACCTCTACCTGCCCAACCAGTGGGTGCCCGTCTGCGCGGCGCTCCTGGTGACGGTGCCCGCCGTGGTAGGCGCCACCGGCCTGCCGCGGGCCTCCTACGGCCTGCGGCTGCCGATCGCAGCCGCCGCCGCCGTCGCGCTGGTGGCGGCCGTACCTCTCTGGCAGGGCGCCACACCTGGGTGGGAGCCGCCCGGCGACGGGCTGCGGGTGGCGGCCTACAACATCCGGATGGGGTACGGCCAGTCCGGCAGGCTGTCGCTGGAGCGGCAGGCCGACACCCTCAGGGCCCTGAGGCCGCACGTGGTCGTGCTCAGCGAGGCCGATCGGGGATGGCTGCTCAACGGCGGCCACGACGACGTGCGGCTGATCGCCGAGCGGCTCGGCATGCGCTACATCTGGGCCCCGGCGACCGACGAGGTGTGGGGGGACGCTCTCCTGACCGACCTGCCGGTCACCTCGGTCCGCAACCACGTGCTCGTCCAGGGCGGTCCGACCGGGGCGCAGGCGCTGGAGGTCGGGCTGAGATGGCAGGGCAGGGACGTCACCGTCATCGGCACCCACCTGCAGCCGCCGCCCGGCTGGCGCGAGCTCGACCAGGTGGAGCAGCTCGGGCGGATCGTCAAGGACGCCTCCGCGGGGGGCCGGCCGGTGGTCGTGGCGGGCGACCTCAACCTGGAGCCGGCGGATCCGGCCTGGGAGGCGCTCATGGGCTCCGGGCTGACCGACCCCCTCGCCCCGGTCCGGCCGTTCAGCACCATCCCCTCGTCGGGGGGCCCGGCCGAGCAGATCGACCACGTGCTGGTCACCCCGGGCTTCACCGGCAGGGACCAGGCCAACGTCGACGTCCCCCACTCCGACCACCGCCCCATCGCCGTCACCCTGGTCCCGCAGTCGTGATCAGAACGTCTGGGTAGGGTCTGTTCCATGAGGGAACAACCGGTTCTGGTCTTCGACGGCGACTGCGGGTTCTGCACGACGAGCGTCCGGTTCGCCGAGCGCCGGATCGGTGTCCGGGCACGCGTCACCCCCTGGCAGTTCGCCGACCTGGCCGCGCTGGGCACCACGCGGGAGCGGGCCGAGCGCGAGGTCCTGTGGGTCGAGCGCGGCCGGGTGTACGGCGGAGCGCAGGCGGTCGCCAGGCTGCTGGTCGCCGCCGGCCCGCCGTGGAGCCTGCCGGGGCTCGCGCTGCGGGTGCCGCCCTTCCGGTGGGCGGCCCAGGGGCTCTACCGGCTCGTCGCGAGGAACCGCCACCGGCTGCCCGGCGGGACCCCCGCCTGCGCGCTTCCGGCGGGCCGGCGATGACCGTCCTGCTCACCGGCTTCGAGCCGTTCGACGGCGCCGCGGTCAACCCGTCGTGGGAGGCGGTCAAACTGGTCCCCGGGGTGCGGGCCGTACAGTTGCCGTGCGTGTTCGGCCGGGCGCTGGAGCACCTGCGGGCGGCGGTGCTGGAGCACGACCCCGCGGTGGTGGTGTGCGTCGGGCAGGCCGGGGGGCGGCCCGACGTGACGGTCGAGCGGGTGGCGGTCAACATCGACGACGCCCGCATCCCGGACAACGCCGGGCGGCAGCCGATCGACGAGCCGGTGGTGCCCGGCGGGCCCGCCGCCTACTTCGCCACGCTGCCGGTGAAGGCGTGCGCGGCGGCGGCCCGGACGGCCGGGGTCCCGGCGAGCGTGTCGCAGAGCGCCGGGACGTTCGTCTGCAACCACGTCTTCTACGGTCTCATGCATCTGATCGCCACCGAGCGGCCCGGGATCCGCGGCGGCTTCGTGCACGTGCCGTTCGCCCCGGAGCAGGTCCTCGGCCGGGCCGGGCCGTCCATGCCGGTGACGATGGTCGCCGAGGCGCTGACGGCGATCGTGGCGGCCGCCGTCTCGGTGGAGGGCGATCTCCGCCTGGTCGGCGGGTCGCTGCACTGAGGCGGATCGCTCGCACCGCGCCGGGTCCCTACAGCGGCACACCGTAGATCACTCGGCGGCCCGCGAACTCGGTCACGCTCCAGAGCGTCTTCTTGTCGCGGACGCAGGTGAGATCCTCGGGACCCACCGGGTAGGGGCGCTTCCTGACCGTGTCGCCGACCACGATCAGGCTGCCGTTCCTGGTCGCGCCCGCCGCCTGGCTGAGATACCAGGTGCCGTCGTGGGAGAGCGCGCCCTGGATCCTGGCCTCGGGCAGGCGGTAGGCGTCCAGCGCGGAGGCGACGCCGCCGGCGTCGGCGCGGAGCGTGCCGTCGGCGTTCAGCCGCCAGCGGGCCACCCGGCCGCCGGGGCCGTCCAGATACTCGCCGGAGATCAGGGTGTCGGTGGCGGTCGTGCGGTCGATCGCGGCGAAGGAGAACCGGGCGCCCCCCGAGGCCGGGGTCCAGGCGCCGGTCTGCGGCATCACGTAGCGGTAGCCGAAGGCGTTGTGCACGCCGCCCTTTCTGCCGATCGAGGTCTTGTCGTCCCCGTCCACCTCGAAGATGTGCCGGGTGTCGAAGACCCGCATGCCCCGGCTGGTGTCGGCGACGTAGAGCAGGCCGCCGTACCAGGCGACGCCGCCGGCGTGGATGTCGATCGGGGCGATGTCGCCGTCGGCGCGGGCCCGCACGAGCAGGACGTGCCGGTAGCGCAGTGCCGCCGTGTCGAGGAAGGACAGGCGTATCCCCCGCTCGGCCCCCTTCTCGGGCTTGAAGTACCAGCTCACCACGAATATCCCCGCGCCGGTCCCGGCGTCGGAGGAGCAGGTCAGTCCCTGGGGGTACCAGTCGCGGACGGCGTTGTCGTCGGCGTCGAAGCAGTACCAGTCCACCGGCCGGGGCCTCATCGTCCCGAAGGCCCCGGCCCCGGTGGCCCCCTTCCTGGCCGCGACGCGGTTCGCCTTGGCCAGTACGGTGTCGAGGGTCACGCGCTTGAGGTGTTTCTCCAGGGCCTGAACCCCGGCTGCGAGATCACCGTTGTCCCGCTTCAGCTGGAAGGGCTCCGCCGCTACGGCCGTCATCCCACTCATGGGGGGTTCTCCTCCTCCGGTCACGCCCGGACGGGCGGATCAAGACGTGGAGTTCATGAGTATGCCCCGACTTGAATACCTTTTGTGATCATATGGGCCAGGTGTGCACGGGCTCCCCGGTGAGCGCCAGCTCCCGGTAGCGGGTCACCATGCGGGCCCGGGCCGCCGGATCGCCGCCGAGCCCTTCGACGGCCTGGCGCTGCCAGATCGCACCGGTACGGCGGAGCCTGACCCGTTCCCGGATGATGTCCAGCGCCCAGTCGGCCTCGGCCGGGTCCACCCCCACCCGTTCGAGCCCGGCCTTCGCCACGGGCAGCAGGTCCAGGGCGAGCTGCGCGGCCGGCACCTCCCCCTCCACGCCCGGCCAGGCCATCGGCGCGTCCAGGCCGTGGATCGCGGCGCGGTAGAAGTTGCGGTAGGCCGCGGCGAAGGGGAAGTCCTCGACCGGCCCGACCGCCATGGCGGCGGTGAGCCCGAGCAGGAACGCGGCGTTGGCCGCCATGTCCGCGGGGGTCGGACCGGCCGGCAGAGCACGCATCTCCACCCGCAGGTGGCCGCCGTCCGCGGGATCGTAGATCGGCCGGTTCCACTGCCACACCGTCCCCTGGTGCAGCCGGAGCTCGGCCAGCTCAGGAGCCTCCCCCTCCCCAGCCGGGACCTGCTCCGAGGTCATCGGCAGCACCGGCTCGTAGTCGCGGACACAGGTCTCGAACATCTCCTCGGCGCCGCTCACCCAGCCGGAGCCGAAGGCCACCCGCCGGTCCCGGCGGTCGAGCCGTTCCACGTCCCGGTCGTCGGCCGACTCCTCGAACAGCGCGATCCTGGTCTCCTCCCACAACCGCCTGCCCAGGAAGCCCGGCGAGTTGCCGCTGACCGCCAGGACCGGGCCGGTCGCCAGCTGGGCGGCGTTGTAGATGCGGGCGAAGTCGGCGGGAGCCGTACGGAGGTGGACCTGCCAGGAGGTGTTGGCGCTCTCCAGGATCACCCCCTCGACCTCCAGCTCCAGCTCCTCGACCCCTTCGATGCGCACCCGGAACGGTTCGGTGCGCAGCCGCCGCATGCCCCGGCTCAGCGCCCGGTAGCGGCTCTCGTCGCTGAGGGCCTCGTGGGTGAAGTCGAACTCGCTCAGCGAGGGCAGGATCCCGATCGCCAGGGCCTGCCCGCCCTGCGTCCCCGCCGCCGCGTCCACCAGGGCCATCGTCTCGCGCAGCTCCCGCACCAGGGCGCTGAAGGGCCGCCCGGCGATCGGCAGCGGAGTCAGGTTGACCTCCAGGTTGAACCGGCCGAGTTCCGGCACGAGCCGGTCGTCGTCGGCGGCGTCGCGCACCTCGTGGTTACGCGGAAGCGGCCGGCCGTCGGGGGTGATGAGGAACATCTCCAGCTCGGCCCCGATGGTCGCGGGCCCGGTACCGAAGCCAGGTCTGGCGAGCAGCTCGCGGAGCGCGGCGAGCTGCTCTTCCAGCCGTTCGCCGAAGCGGACGAACTCCGCCTCGGAGAATCGGTCCTTGTCGACTTGCTGACCCATCTCACCATCCGATCCGTTGGTCCTTGTGCCCCCTCCTCTGTCCCAGCCCGGGGGTTCTAATCGGCCCGTGGCGCAAGTCACGGCCCGCACGGCGCATCCGCCCCTTCCCCCGGCGGACGCTGTCGGCGAATCCGGGTCTCGTGCCTCCAGGGCGCGGCGGGTCTTGCCGGGCCGCCACGCCCAAGGCGGATGAGGCGGCACTCGATGAGGTCCCGCTCATTAACCGCTCGACTGTCCCTCCGGCCTGCGGGACACTTCCCACGATGACGCCACGAACCGATACGCCTCCCACCTGGGACGAGCGCACCCAACTGATCACCTTCCTGGACTACGCCCGTGACACGGCGCGCGCCAAGTGCGAGGGCGTGTCCGCGGACGACGCCCGCAGGGCCCCGCTTCCGAACTCACCGCTGATGACCCTGTGCGGGCTGATCAGCCATCTGCGGTGGGTCGAGTACCACTGGTTCCAAGTGATGTTCCTGGGGGAGGAGCCCGCCGGTCCGCTCACACAGGCGAGTGACGACGACCCCGACCCCGAGATGCGGACGGCGGTCGACATTCCGTTGCCCCAGCTTCTCGCCGAATACGAGGAGCAGAGCGACCGCTATCGTCGTCTGCTGTCCGACCACGACCTGAACTCAAGGGCCAAGCGTCCCATCAGCGACGGCCGCCACGTGGACCTCCGCTGGGTGATCCTCCACCTCATCGAAGAAGTCTCCCGACACAACGGGCATCTCGACATCGTGCGGGAGCTCGTCGACGGACGGACCGGCGTCTAGGCAGCCGGCGCCGCGAAGTGTGAGGTCCTCGTCGGGGCGAGGGGAACACCCATCAGCCACGCGTCAATCCGTGGCAGGTTCATCGCCGCGGCGGTGAGCAGGTGCTGAAGATGGGTCTTGGCGGTCCCGCGAGTCGAGAACGCCTCGGCGGAGTCCTCGTCTTCGAACAGCGCTCCCAGCTCGTCACGGATCCTGATCGCCATGCTCCCTTTGGGGAACGCCGCCCACGCCACCTCTCCGGTAGTTGCAGGGATCAGCTCAGAACCCGCCGGACGCGACGGCACCGAAGACGTCGTTCCCACCCGGAACACAGAGAGCAGCCCCATGATCACAGCTCTGATCATGGGGCTGCTCCGTTTTGGATGATTCGCCAACAGTGTCCCTGGCACTCCGGGGCCTGAAGAATGCTGCACAGGCCGCCGGGCCGCGCGAGCGGGCCGGCGGCGCCGGACGAGTCAGGGAGTGTGCGCCGATGCGAGCGGTGGTCTTCGACGCCTTCGGGTCAGATCTGCGGGTGCGCGAGGTGCCCGCCCCCGCGCCGCCGCCCGGCGGGGCGGTGATCCGGGTGGAGGCGACCGGCCTGTGCCGGAGCGACTGGCACGGCTGGCAGGGCCACGACCCGGACATCCGGGTCCTGCCGCACGTTCCCGGGCACGAGCTGGCGGGGGTCGTCGAGG
>NZ_NGFP01000308.1 GCF_002149035.1 Streptosporangium minutum | reverse complement strand
TCCCAAGGCCGCCGCCGCGCTGATCGGCTCGGTGGCCTACGCCGTACTGCCGCTGCACACCGGTGGCGACGAGGAGGCGCGGGCCGTGCGGGTCGCCGAGAGCTTCCTCGTCCGTGTCGGTCCCCGGCACGCGGCCAACATCGGCGTGGGGCGTCTGGCGGGCAACCTGGCCGAGGTGGCCAGGTCCCGGGCCGACGCCGACCGGGCGCTGCGGGTGCTGCGCGCCCGAGAGGCGTCCGGCGCGGTCGCCGGCTACACCGGCGTGCACTTCGAGGCGCTGCTGCTGCAGCTGTCGGACCTGGTCGAGGCCGAGGAGCAGGTCCCCACCGGCCCCTACGAACGGCTGGTGAGCCACGACGCGGAACACGGCAGCGAGCTGGTCGCCACCCTGCGGGCCTACCTGGACGCCTTCGGCGACGTCAATGCCGCCTCGGCCAGGGTGCATGTGCACGCCAACACCTTCCGCTACCGGTTGAAGCGGCTCGCCGAGATCAGCGGCCTGGATCTGGCCGATCCCGAGGCACGCCTGACCGTGATGCTCCAGATGCGGCTCTTCGGGCGGTAGCACGATGGATCTCGGGCTTTTCGTGGCGAAGGACGAAGAAGGATCGCCGGGAAAAGGCAAATGTGGGGCATCACCCCCACCTTCCTGGAGTCCCGATGAGAAACACAGGAGTGGCGGCCGTGCTCGGCGCCCTCAGCCTGTCCGTGGCCGCGTGCGGCGGTACGGCGGACTCCCCGTCAGGCGGCTCCGCCGGCGGTGGCACCTTCACCTTCGCGATCGGCAGCGACCCCGGGGTGCTCGACCCGGCCATGGGTGTGCTCTCGGTCACCAACACCGTGCTGTCGCTGGCCTACGACACGCTGGTCCACATCGGTCCCGACGGTAAGATCATCCCTGGGCTGGCCGAGAAGTGGGACGTCAGACCCGATTCGGTGACCTTCACCCTCCGCAAGGACGTCACCTGCTCCGACGGCTCCAAGCTCACCCCCGCCGACGTGGCCGCCAACGTCAACCACGTCGCCGACCCGGCCTCCAAGTCGCCGATCTACGGCGTGCTGGTGCCCACCGGGATGAAGGCCGAGGCGGACGACGCGGCGGGGACGGTGACGCTCTCCACCCCGAAGCCCTTCAGTTTCATCCTGCAGAGCACTCCGCTGATGTTCATCGTCTGCGGCAAGGGGGTCGAGGACCGCTCGGTGCTGGCCCGCGGCACCTCCGGCTCCGGGCCCTACACGCTCACCGAGGCGATGCCCAGCGACCACTACACCTTCCAGATCCGCAAGGACTACACCTGGGGGCCGGGCGGCGCCACCACGAAGGAGCCGGGCCTGCCCGACAAGGTCGTGCTGAAGGTCGTGCCGAACGAGCAGACCGCCGCCAACCTGCTGATCTCCGGTGACCTCAACGGTGCGATCATCTACGGCCCCGACCGCGCCCGCCTGGAGGCCAGCCCGGGGATCGGCAAGACCATCGAGGCCTCGGGCAACGGGCAGTTCTTCTACCACCAGGGAGACGACCGGCCCGCCAAGGACCCGGCGGTGCGCAGGGCGCTCACCCAGGCGATCAACCTCAAGGAGCTCGCCGGGATCGCCGCCACCGGCACCGGCCGTCCGGCCACCGGACTGGTGCTGGAGCCGCGGCCGTGCCAGGGCGACACCGTCACCGGCCACGTCCCGGCGTTCGACGCGGCCGCCGCGGGCGCCGCACTGGACGCCGCCGGCTGGAAGGCCGGCGCCGACGGCGTCCGTGCCAAGGACGGCCGGAAGCTGGAGTTGCGCCTGCTCTACGCCACCACCAGGGGGCCGGGGGTGCAGGCCGCGGCCGAATACCTCGCCGCCGCGTGGAAGAAGGTGGGCGTCGACGCCAAGCTGAACGGCGTCATCGACACCAAACTGTCGGAGTCGCTCGACGTCACCCAGGACTGGGACGTCGTCTGGCTGCCGATCGGCGTCACGCTTCCCACGCAGCTCGTCGGCTTCCTGACCGGCCCGGCGGCGCCGAAGGGCGCCAACTTCTCCCACCTGGCCAACGCCCGCTACGAGAAGCTGGTGGCCGAGGCCCAGCTCAAGCCCGCCGAGGAGGGCTGCAAGCTCTGGCTGGAGTCGGAGTCCGCGCTGTTCGAGAACGCCGACGTGGTGCCGGTCGTGGAGACCACTGTGCTGACCGCGGCCAAGAACGCGAAGTTCGACACGATGGCGGGCCTGTTCATCCCGACCTCCATCCGGATGATCGAGGCGGGCTGAGTGGCCGGGACCTCTCGCCTGCCGGCCGGCGGGCGCCTGCTCGCCGGCCGGGTGCTCCCGGGCCGGGCGCGCGGCGCGTTCGTGCTGCGGCACCTCGTCCGGTTCGTGATCTCGCTGGCCGCGCTGCTCGTCGCGTCGTTCGCGATGATCCACCTGATCCCGGGCGACCCGGTGCGCGCCTCGCTCGGCCCCGCCGCGCCGGTCGAGCTGATCGCCGCCAGGCGGGCCGCACTCGGGCTGGACCAGCCGCTCCTGTCCCAGCTGGTGTCCTACGTCCGCAACGTGCTGGGCGGGGAGTTCGGCACGTCCTTCCTCAGCGGGGAACCGGTCGGCGAGGTCATCGCCGCCCGGCTCCCCAACACGCTCGTCCTGGCCCTGCTCGCGACCGTCGTGGCTCTGCTCGTCGCGGTGCCGCTGGGCATGTGGGCGGGGGTCCGCACCGAGAACGGCCGCAACCGGGGCACCGAGGCGACCTTCACCTCCGCGACCGGCGCGGCCGTCGCCGTGCCCGAGTTCCTCTACTCGATCGCCCTGGTGACGGTGTTCGCGATCGGCCTCGGCTGGTTCCCGCCCGCAGGCAGGGGCGGCCCCGAATCGTACGTGCTGCCGATCCTCGCCCTGGCCATCGCGCCGGCGGCGATGATCGCCCGCATCTCCCGGGTGGAGACGCTGCGCGAGCTGGGCACCGACTACGTGCGGCTGGCGCGCGCCAAACGGCTGCCCGCCGCCCGGCTGTACGTGCGGCACCTCCTGCCCAACACGCTCACCGCGACGCTCACCGTGGGCGGCCTGCTGCTCACCAGCCTGATCGCAGAGAGCGTGCTGGTCGAGTACGTCTTCGCCTGGCCGGGTCTCGGCCTGCGGGTCGTGGAGTCGATCACCCAGAAGGACTACCCGGTCGCCCAGGGCGTGATCCTCGTCTACGGCGTGATCGTGCTCACGGTGAACCTCCTCGTCGACCTGCTGCTAGGCGTGCTCGACCCCACGTCCGCCCTGAAGGAGAGCTGATGCGGCACCTGCTGCGGACCCCCGCCGGGCTCGCCGGGACCACGCTGGTCGCGCTCATGGTGATCCTGGCGATCGCCGGACCGCCGATCTGGGGCGCCGAGGCCGAGCGCATCGACCCCGCGGTCATCCTCCAGGGAGCCTCGGCCGCGCACCCGCTCGGCACCGACAACCTGGGCCGTGACATCCTCGCCCGGGTGCTGGTCGCCGGCCGGCTGTCGCTCTTCCTGGCCCTGCTGGCCACGCTCATCGGCGCGATCGGCGGAACCGTGCTCGGCGCGCTCCCCGCGGTGCTGCCCCGCCGGCCCGCGCGCCTGGTCACCGGTACGGTGAACGCGCTGGTGGCCTTCCCCGGCCTGCTGCTGGCCATGTTCACCGCGGTGATCGCGGGACTCGGCGCGCGAGGGGCCGTGCTGGGCATCGGCGTCGCCATCGCGCCCGGCTTCGCCCGGCTCACCCAGACGCTCGCCGCCTCGGTCGCCGGAGCCGACTACGTCTCGGCCGCCCGCATGCTCGGCGTCCCCCGGCGGCGGATCATGACGCGCCACGTCCTGCCCAACATCGCCGAGCCGCTGATCCTCAACCTCACCCAGGCGCTGGGCGGCGCGCTGCTCGGGCTCGCCGGGATGTCCTTCCTCGGCCTGGGTGTGCAGCCGCCGTCGTTCGACTGGGGACGGCTGCTGTTCGACGGCTTCGGCCGCATCTACTCCACCCCGGCCGTCGCCCTCGGCCCCGCCGTCGCGGTGGCGCTCGCGGGCATCGGGTTCAACCTCCTGGGGGACGTCCTGGCACGTGCCGCGTCGCGTACCGCCGTACCGGCGGGGAAGGCCGCCCCGCAGGCCGCCTCCATGCCCGGAGAGCTCGACGCGCCCGACCCGGAGGCGGTCCTGGAGGTGCGGGACCTCACCGTCACCTTCCCCGGCGGCGTGACGCCGGTACGCGGGCTGTCGCTGACCGTCGCGCCCGGCGAGATCGTCGGCCTGGTGGGGGAGTCGGGCAGCGGCAAGAGCCTGACCGCGTCGGCGATCGGCGGGCTGGTGCCCTACCCGGGCGAAGTGAGCGCGGCACGGCTGCGGCTGTGCGGCACCGACCTCGGCGAGCTGCCGGAACAGGAGCGCCGCAAGCTGCTCGGCACGTCGCTGGCGATGGTCTTCCAGGACCCGATGGCCTCGCTCAACCCGGCGCTCAGAGTCGGCGGCCAGCTCGCGGAGGTGGCGACCGTGCACCAGGGCGCGAGCCGCGCCGAGGCCAGGACCAGGGCCGTGGACCGGCTCGGGCACGTGCGCATCCCGGAGCCGGAAAGACGGGCCCGGCAGCACCCGCACGAGCTGTCCGGCGGCATGCGGCAGCGTGCGGTGATCGCGATGGGCCTGATGGGCACGCCGCGGCTGATCATCGCCGACGAGCCGACCACCGCCCTCGACGTGACCGTGCAGCGGCAGATCCTGCGCCTGCTGCGCGAGGTGACCGGCGAGAGCGGCGCGGCGACCCTGTTCATCTCCCATGACATCGCCGTGGTCGGCGAGCTGTGCCACCGGGTCGTGGTGATGTACGCGGGCCGGGTGGTCGAGGAGCTGCCGGTGGAGAAGCTGGCCTCCGGCGCCGCGCATCCCTACACCCGCGCGCTGGTCGCCTCGCTGCCCGACATGGACACCGACAGGTCCCTGCCGCTGGCCAGCATCCCCGGTCATCAGCCCTCGCCCGCCGAGCTGGGCCCGGGGTGCGCCTTCGCGGCCCGCTGCGAGCTGGCGACCGGCCGCTGCGCCGAGCGCCCGCCCCTGATCCCGTACGGCAAGGCGCACCAGGTCGCCTGCTGGGAGGCTTCATGATCATCAAGAATCTGACGGTGCGGTTCGGCGCGTTCACCGCCGTCGACGACGTCACGCTGGAGATCCCGGCCGGGGCGATCGTCGGCCTGGTGGGGGAGTCGGGATCGGGCAAGTCCACGCTGGCCAGGGCGGTGACCGGGCTGGTGCCGTACACCGGTGAGATCACCGGCGGCGATCCGCGGCGGATCCAGATGGTCTTCCAGGATCCCTACGCCTCCCTCGACCCGCGGATGACCGTGGGCGCGTCGGTGGCCGAGGGACTCCGCGTGCCCCGCGCCGCCCGCCAGGCGGAGGTGGAGCGGCTGCTGTCGCTGGTGTCGCTGCCCGCCTCGATGGCGGGGCGCTACCCGCGCGAGCTGTCCGGCGGTCAGCGGCAGCGGGTGGCGGTCGCCCGGGCGCTGGGCGCACGCCCCGAACTGCTGGTCGCCGACGAGATCACCTCCGCCCTGGACGTCTCCGTCCAGGGCTCGGTGCTCAACCTGGTCCGCTCGCTGCGTGAGGAGCTCGGGCTGTCGATGCTGTTCATCTCGCACAACCTCGCCGTGGTCCGGTACGTCTCCGACGTCGTCGCGGTGATGCACCGGGGCAGGCTGGTCGAGATGGGGGCGACCGAAGAGGTGGTGGGCTCGCCCCGGGACGGCTACACCCGCTCCCTGCTTGAGGCGGTGCCCCGCCTCAAGCGCGCCTGAGACACGGCCGGCCTCCCGCTCCCCGCCCGTTCCGGACAGGCGGCGGACGGAAGGGCCGGCCGTGCCGTACGGAAGTGCCTGCAGGAGTTCGATGAGCGCTCGCGCGGATCCCGGGTTCGCGTGAGTCACGTCGAGCTGTGGGATCCGGTGTCCCCGCCCGGCCGTCCCCGCCTCGATGGCGAGGAAGTGGGCGAGATGGACGTCGGGAGGGTCGAGGCGTTCCGCCGGGGTCTCGTTGGGTTCTCGCATGGTGTGGCGACGTCCACGAGGTAAGCCTGTGCCGTTTCAGCATGGAACCAACCGTCTCCCTCTTTGACGGCATCGAAGGACGGGGCGAGACTTCCCGTCGTATCCAATCCACGGCCGGAAGGCATTCGCATGCCCATTCAGCTCATTCGACGTGCCCCGCTGTCGGCGCTGGTCTCACTCGTGCTCATCCCTCTGACGGGTGCCGCCGCGACCGGTCACGCGTCCGCCGCTCCGTCCGCGACGACACTGACGGCGACGCCGGCGGCGGCATCGGCGACAGCGCCGCAGGCGGCGCCGGACGCAGCCCGGGCCAGGAAGGAGCTGCGCACGCTGGAGGCGTCCTTCAAGGGCCGCATCGGCGCGTACGCCGTCGACACCGCCACCGGAAAGACGGTCGCGTACCGGTCGGGCGAGCGTTTCCCGCTGCTGTCCACCTTCAAGGCGATCGCGGCGGCGGCCGTGCTGCACAAGGCCCGCACCTCCGACCCCGGCCTGCTGAACAAGGTCGTGCACTGGACGACCGCCGAGCTGCAGGGGCATTCCCCGGTCACCGAGAAGCACGTGAAGGACGGGATGACCGTCGCCCGGCTGTGCGAGGCGGCCGTCACCCAAAGTGACAACACCGCGGCCAACATGCTGCTGAAGCAGATCGGCGGCCCTGCCGGGCTGACCGCGTACTTCCGTGCGCTGAAGGATCCGATCTCCCGGCTGGACCGGTGGGAGACCGAGCTCAACAACTGGAGCCCCAAGGAGAAGCGGGACACCACGACGCCCGCGTCGATGGGCCGTGACCTGCGCGCGGTCACGACAGGTGACGCCCTCAACGCCAAGGACCGGGCGCGGCTGAACGCCTGGCTGATCGCGAACAAGACCGGGGACGCCCGCATCCGCGCGGGCCTGCCCAAGTCCTGGACGGTCGGCGACAGGACCGGCACGAACTCGAAGTACGGGGCCGGGAACGACATCGCGGTCGTCTGGCCCGGAAAGTCGGCCGCCCCCATCATCATGTCGATCTACACCAACCGCAGGGCCGCAGACGCCGCCGCCGACGACAAAGTCATCGCGGACACCGCCGCCGTCCTCGCCCGCGGCCTCGGCAGGCTCTGATGTCACACGGGAGGGGATCGGAGGCCGTACGTCTCCTCTGGTCGTCCGGCCTCGATTTCCTCACTCGTGACAGGGACCGTGAATGAATCTCTTCGACGGAGCGGACGACGCCACCACGCGGGGCGGGCACCGCCCGCGGCAGGCCGAGCGCCGCCGCGGGCCCTCAACGGGTGGTGTGATCGCCCTGGTCGGCCGTCAGAGGGTGATCCATTCGGTGGAGGTGGTGACCTCCTTCAGGATGTCGGGGAGGGGGTCGATGCCGATGCCGGGGCCGGTGGGGACGTCGAGGTGGCCCTCGCGCAGTTCGAACGGGGTGGTGATGTCGGTGGCGTAGTAGCGGCGGGAGGCGGAGGTGTCGCCGGGCAGGGTGAAGCCGGGCAGGGCGGCCAGGGCGAGGTTGGCGGCGCGGCCGATGCCGGTCTCCAGCATGCCGCCGCACCACAGGGCGACGCCGTGGGCGCGGGCCAGGTCGTGGATGCGGCGGGCTTCGAGGTAGCCGCCGATCCGGCCGGGTTTGATGTTGATGATGGAGCAGGCGCCCAGGGTGATGGCGGCGGCGGCGTGYTSGGCCGATTCGATGGACTCGTCCAGGCAGATCGGGGTCTTCAGCAGTTTGGCGAGCTGGGCGTGTTGGACGAGGTCGTCGTTGGCGAGGGGTTGTTCGATGAGCAGCAGGCCGTAGTCGTCGAGTTTGGCCAGGTGGGGGGCGTCGGTGAGGGTGTAGGCGGCGTTGGCGTCGACTTGGAGCAGCAGGTCGTCGCCGAAGCGTTCGCGTACCGCGCGGACGGGGGCGGTGTCCCAGCCGGGTTCGATTTTGAGTTTGATCCGKASRTARCCCTCGTSSAGGTAGCCGCCGACGGYGTCGAGSAGKTSGGGGATGGAGTCCATGATGCCGACCGAMACSCCGSASGGKACSCGGTCCTTGGTGGCGCCGAGGAAGGCRGCCAGGGGTTGGCCGGYGGTGCGGAGYTGGGCGTCCAGGACGGCGGTCTCCAGGGCGGCCTTGGCCATCCGGTGGCCYTTGAASGGYTCCAGGGCCCGGCCGACGGTGTGGGCGTCGGGGGTGACGACGCGCAGGAGCAGGATGTCGCGTTCGGTCTCGGTGCCGAACGAGGTGCGGAAGGGGGCGACCAGCGGCATCGCGATCCGCCGCAGTTCGATTCCAGTGATCTTCACGTTCTCTCCTTGTCGGCGGTGGGCCGGTCCCGGCTCACCGCTCCACGATGTAGTGGCCCTGGCCGGTGAACCCGGTCACGCGGGCTCCTTCCCGCATCAGTGCGCCGAGCACGTCGCGTAGGGCGTGGCGCCATGCCCTGGCCGCGCCGGGGTCGGCGCGGCGCAGCGTCTCGATGTCGGCGGGGACGGCGACCAGGAGCGTGCGGGCGTCGGTCGGGCCGGTGAGCGGGCGGCCGTCGCGTTCGGCCAGGGCGGTGACCGCCTGCGGCGGGGTCGGCGGCCGGTGCGGCTCGCCCTGGACGGCGGCCAGCACCCGTGGCTGCGACAGCCGCCAGACGGCGAGCATCCGGTCGGACTCGTCGCCGGTGTTGATCGCGTCTGCCATGGGGCCGTAGAAGGACGGCAGGTACTCCTCGGGCAGCGCGCCGAGTTTGACCAGGTTGAAGTGGGCGTTGCGCCGTACCAGCGGGTCGTAGGTCCAGGTGATGCGCTCCAGGCCGCGCTCCAGCGCCCAGGCGCGCTGGTGCAGTTTGAGCGCGAAGCCGATCCCGCGTCCGGTGGCGGCGCCGGTGACGTGGGAGTGCAGCACCCGCCCGACCGGCGCCGCCAGGAAACCGACCGACGCGCCGACCAGGCGGTCGCCCCGGTAGGCCCCGGCCACGTAGTTGCCCGCGTGCGAGAACGCCCGCATCATCTCGACGGTCACCGGGGGATTGCCCGGATCGGGGTGCCAGATGTCGTCGAACAGCCGGAAGACCTCCTCGAAGGCGGGGAGCTCGGACAGCTCGGCGATGCGCACCTCCGCGGCCCGGGCCGCCGCCTCAGCGTGCTCGTCGCTCCCCGTCGGGCCCGTCACCTGCCGTCCTCCTCCGGCGGCTCTCCCGCGGCCGCCGATCCCTCCGACGCCGGCGGCGAGATCCTTCCCGCGCCCGCCTCTCCCGAGATCGTCGCCTCCGTGGCCGCCTCTCCCGCAGAGGGCTCCCCTCCGAGGACCGAGGCGATCAGCCCGGTCAGCAGCCTCGTCCGGCCGGGCATCTCCGCGACGACCACGTGCTCGCTGACGGCATGGGCGCCGCCGCCCACCGCGCCCAGCCCGTCGAGCGTCGGGCAGCCGACCCCCGCGGTGAAGTTGCCGTCGGACGCGCCGCCCACGGCCACCCCCCGCAGCGGTTCCATCCCCAGATCCTTGGCGATCCGCTGGGCCAGTTCGAACAGGCGCGCCGACGAGGCCTGCTCCAGGGGAGGCCGGTTCGGCCCGCCGCTCACCTCCAGCCGGGTCCCCGGGATCCGGGGGGACAGGGCCCTCATCAGCTCGTCCACCCGCTCCTGCGCCGCGAGGGTGGGCACCCGCACGTCCACCGCCACACCGGCGAGCGCGGGCACGGTGTTCGTCGTGGTGCCCCCGGACAGCACGGTCGGGGTGACCGTGGTCGGGCCGAGGCCGTCCGGTGCCGCCCCGCCGTCCGCCGACGGGGCGATCTCGCCGAGCGCGAGGATCTGGTGGGCCAGCTCGATGGCGGCGTTCGCCCCCTTCTCGGGCTCCAGGCCCGCGTGCGCGGCCCTGCCGTGGACGGTGACCGCGTAGTCGGAGGTGCCCTTGCGGGCGGTCTTGAGCGCTCCGCCGTCGGCGCTCGCCTCCAGCACGAACGCGGCCGCGCAGCCGCGCGCCGACTCCTCGATCAGCGCGCGTGAGGACAGCGAGCCGACCTCCTCGTCCCCGGTGACCA